>NZ_FNOL01000013.1:0-176750 GCF_900106655.1 Variovorax sp. YR634 | reverse complement strand
GGTTCTGGCCTACAACCTCAAGCGAGCAATCAAGATCCTCGGCGCAAGTACCCTGATTGCAGAGATGAAGTCGTAGGAGCCGACTCGCGTCTTGTAGAGACGGCCGAGAATTCCGGTAGGAACTGAGTCCGCCGGCCCAACGGATCTTGCGCGCCCCATCAATGCAGCTGTTTCCACACAGCCTCAGTCTGAAGCAGGCGGCCAAACCGACGATAACCACAGGCATGAGAACGCCCCGGTATCGGTGGCTGGTTCAGTCGCACATCCCGACTTTGATAACCAAAGTCGCGAGAACACCCCTATCTGTTAGTCGACACTTCCGAATAGAACCGTCCTCACCGAGATGGACAGCGCCTTTCTGATCGAATCAGCGAGGCGTGTGATGGCGCAACGTCATTGCATGCTCTTGCGCGCCCTTTGTGCGCAGCCCCTTGATCAATGCGTCGATCTCCCTCTCAGTAGTACTACGGTGATGAGTCCAGTATTTCTGCGCACTCAACAAGGCTGAGCTGGTCAGCTTTTGGTTCAGCAAGCTACCCGACAAGAGGTTGTAGTGTGCGTCGCCCGCAATTGTCGTTTTTCTCATCTCCTCCAAGATCTTCACAAACTTTTTGATCGCTTTGGTGTTGTCATACGCCCTGCTTTCATCACCGCTCAGCTTTCCCAATGTCTTCAGCATCTGAGGTTCGCTCTTTTTCAGCTTATTGCTATACGGGGAATAAGTTTGCTGAAGACCCGGTAGTGTTCCTCCCTTCAAGCGATCTTCAGTCACTTGCTCGTCTTCCGAACGCAGCGCCCCAGAAACCTGCATGCCAATAGTACGGCTCGTCGCCTTGGACGAAACCTTCCCATTGAGATCGGTAGATATCCCGCCGTCTGAGTGAAGCATTAGCAGATGAGGATCGAGCATCATTTGATTGTTTCGCGCATTGGTAAGCGACCAACCCGGGAACAGGTTCATTGGCTCTTGGTCGTAGATGGAACCGAGGCTGTGCGTCTTCAAAGGATCCCAATGAGGCTTGACCAGGACGTTCGCCAACGTGCCAGCTGGAGCGCTCGCGATCGAATCAAAAGTGCTGTATGCCGAACCAGAGAACAACTGCAGCGTGTAGACGTAGTAGTGCCGCCTGTATGTGTCTGGAGGCGCCTCGTCAGCCAGATTAAACAGTTTTCCTAGATCGGTATCTCGAATCTTGTGGCGAACTTGCAGAGCACTCGCCAGCGAACCCTTTAGCTCAACTTCCTTCTTGAGAGAGGTCGCCGTACATTCGGCAAGAAACAGACGAAGCGCTGCTGCATGCATAGTCATAAAGACCACATTCGGGTCGGGTATGGTGAAGAATGAAACCGAGCACGCGCCTCTGATGCACCGTGAACGGGTCCGCCGGTTTGAATTTCGCTCTCGAAACGGTGCTTGATCAATACCGAGAAATTGGTAGTCGCGAGACACGCCCCACGTCGAACAAACCCGAAGTCGCTCCATGGTCATTAACGGACAACGAGAGTTCCTCAGCCACGAAACTGCTGGCTACTAGTCCCATGGGTCGGGGTAGCAACGAGGTACGGTCGCTAACGACTGCTTTGGGGCAGATCGCTCGGCGCTTGATGCAGCACCACCGTCCAAGACAGTTAGCTCCCGCTGCATAAATAGAGGCAGCTCATTTTGGATCCTCCATATGCGTAGGAAACTGACGTCGGGCCTTGGGTCGTCTTGAGCGCCAAGATGGCTAACAGGTGGCTCCAGCTCAATTGTGTCGACAGCGTCGACACAATCTCCGAGTCAGATAAAGCCTCTGCGAACGTCACCATCCGGCGCAGGTTGCGGGATTCGAACCCACGCACGCCCATCTGCAACCCACCACAGCGTTAGCCCCCCATAGCCGCCCTCACCGTGCGCAGGGCGTCGGGTGCTCCCCGCAGCGAAATAAAGGAGGAGCCCGAAGGGCGGGGGACATTCGCGGAGGGGAGTACCCGGCGCCCTGCGCACACGCCCCGGAAGTGCCTTTCCCAAGCCCCGCAGCTAAGGAAACCCCCGATACATGAGTGGTCATCGACCACCTAGCATCGAAGGCTGTTCCCTGTCGAGGTGTACCGAACGCGTCCCGCCGTTCGTGCCTCACTGACCATCCCGCGATGACAACTCCACCCGAGTCCGGCCCCACGCTGGACGCCGCCAGCCCCCTCCCCCCCGACATCGAAGCCGCAGACGAACCGACCAAGGTTCCCCTTGCCATCGAAGACTGGCTCACGGTCATCATCATGGGCGCGCTGGCGCTCATTACCTTTGCCAACGTCATCGTTCGCTACTTCACCGACTCGTCCTTTGCGTGGACCGAAGAGTTCTCGGTGTTCCTCATGATCATGCTGGCGCTGGTGGCCGGCTCGGCCGCGGTGGCGCGCGACCGGCACATCCGCATCGAGTACTTTTCCGAAAGCGGCTCGATGGCGCGGCGCAAGCGGCTCGCGCAGTTCGGCGCACTGATGATCGCCATTCTGTTCACGCTCATCGGCGCACTCAGCATCCGCATGGTGTGGGACGACTTCCGCTTCGAAGAGACGACGCCCGGCATCGGGCTGCCCGCGTGGTGGTATTCGATCTGGCTGCCGATCGTGTCGTTCGCCATCGCGTTGCGCGCGGTGGGCCTCATGATCCGGCGCGGTCGCAAGACGAACTACGGCTCGGACACCAAAGAGAGCAAGGACGACGCCAAGTGATCGCCACCCTGCTCTTCGTTGCCTTCGTCGTGATGATGCTGGTGGGCGTGCCCATTGGCGCCGCGCTGGGCCTGGCGGGCGCCGCCTGCATCGCACTGGCCAACAGCGACGCCCAGTGGTTCGGCCTGCTCGCCGTGCCGCAGAACTTCTATGCGGGCCTGGGCAAATACCCGCTGCTGGCCATTCCGATGTTCGTACTGGTCGGCTCCATCTTCGACCGCTCGGGCGTGGCGCTGCGGCTCGTCAACTTTGCCGTCGCCATCGTGGGCCGCGGCCCCGGCATGCTGCCGCTGGTGGCGATTGCGGTGGCGATGTTTCTCGGCGGTATCTCGGGCTCGGGCCCGGCCAACGCGGCCGCAGTGGGCGCGGTGATGATCGCGGCCATGTCGCGCGCCGGCTACCCTGCCGCCTTCTCGGCCAGCGTGGTGGGCGCTGCAGCGGCCACCGACATCCTGATTCCGCCATCGGTGGCCTTCATCGTGTACTCGGTGCTGGTGCCCGGTGCCTCGGTGCCGGCGCTGTTCGCGGCCGGCATGATCCCCGGCGTGATGGCCGGCCTGGCGCTGATGATTCCGGCCGTGCTGCTGGCGCGCAAGCACAAGATGGGTGCGCTCGAAGCCACGCTGCCGCGCCCGCCGTTCTGGAAGAGCTTTCGCGAAGCAACCTGGGGGCTGGCCGCGCCGGTGCTCATCCTCGGCGGCATGCGCGCGGGCTGGTTCACGCCGACCGAAGCGGCGGTGGTGGCGGTGTTCTACGGCCTCTTCGTGGGCATGTGCATCCACCGGACCATCAAGGTGCGCGACCTGTTCGTGATCTTGCGCGAGTCGGGCGAACTCTCGGCGGTGATCCTGCTGGTGGTGTCGCTGGCGGGCATCTTCGCGTATTCGCTGTCGACGCTGGGCGTGATCGATCCGGTGACGCGCGCGATCGTGAATTCGGGCCTGGGCGAGTACGGCATCCTGGCGCTGCTGATACTGCTGCTCATCACCGTGGGCATGTTCCTCGACGGCGTGTCGATCTTCCTGATCTTCGTGCCGCTGCTGTTGCCCATCGTGCAGTACTACAAGTGGGACCCGGTGTGGTTCGGCGTGATCCTCACGCTGAAGGTGGCGCTGGGGCAGTTCACGCCGCCGCTCGCGGTCAACCTGATGGTGTCGTGCCGCATCGCCAAGGTGCGCATGGAAGAAACCGTGCGCTGGGTGGGCTGGATGCTGTTCTCGATGTTCGTGGTGATGGTGCTGGTCATCATCTTTCCCGAACTCGCACTCTGGCTGCCGCGCAAGCTCGGCTACTGATTTTTGTCCCGTCTCAGAACCATAAGGAGAGCCCTCATCATGAAATTCCGCCGCACCCTTCTCGGCCTCGCCGCCGCAGCAACCGCCCTGGGCATGTTCTCGACCGGCGCCATGGCGCAGGCCGCCTACAAGCCCGAATACAAGATGTCGCTGGTGCTGGGCCCGCCCACGCCGTGGGGCCAGGCCGGAAAGATCTGGGCCGACATGGTGAAGGAGCGCACCCAGGGCCGCATCAACATCAAGCTGTACCCCGGCGTGTCGCTCATCCAGGGCGACCAGACGCGCGAGTTCAGCGCGCTGCGCCAGGGCGTGATCGACATGGCCGTGGGCTCGACCATCAACTGGTCGCCACAGGTCAAGCAGCTCAACCTGTTCTCCATGCCCTTCCTGATGCCTGACTACGCGGCCATCGACGCGCTCACGCAGGGCGAAGTCGGCAAGGAAATGTTCAAGACGCTCGACAAGGCCGGCGTGGTGCCGCTCGCCTGGGGTGAGAACGGCTACCGCGAGATCACCAATTCGAAGCGAGCGATCAAGTCGCCGGCCGACGTCAAGGGCATGAAGATCCGCGTGGTCGGCTCGCCCATCTACTCCGACATGTTCACCGCGCTCGGCGCCAACCCCACCCAGATGAGCTGGGCCGACGCACAACCCGCACTCGCGAGCGGCGCGGTCGACGGACAGGAGAACCCGCTGTTCCTGTTCACCGTGCTCAAGATGCAGAACGTGGGCCAGAAATTCTTGACCGCCTGGGGCTACGTGGCCGACCCGCTGGTGTTCGTGGTCAACAAGGAAATCTGGGCCTCGTGGACGCCGGCTGACCAGGCCATCGTGCGCCAGGCCGCCATCGATGCGGGCAAGGAAGAAATCGTCATCGCACGCAAAGGCCTGATCGAAGCCGACAAGCCGCTGCTGAAGGAGATCGCAGGCATGGGCGTGACGGTGACCAGCCTCACGCCGGCCGAACGCGATGCCTTCGTGAAGGCGACACGGCCGGTGTACGACAAGTGGAAGCCGACCGTGGGTGCCGACCTGGTGGCGAAGGCCGAACAAGCGATTGCCGCGCGCAAGAAGTAGGAGCAGGCACGGCGCCGTGCGGGCGCATCAGCCTCGGTAGCGGCTCGGGTTCGCGCCCGCCATCTTCTTCATCAGGCGCCGCAACGCCGTGGCGTCCTGGTAGCCCACGGCGCCGGCCACCTGCTCGACAGTCATCCGGCTCGACTCGAGCAGCGCGCGGGCGCGCCGCAAACGCACGCTTTGCACCAGCGCCTGCGTGCTCTTGCCGGTGGCCTTCTGGATGTGGCGCGACAGCGTGCGCTCCGACATGCAGAACTCGCGCGCCAACGCACTGACCGCGGGCGGATCGGGCAATGCCGATTCGACCCGCGCCGCGAGCCGCGCCACAAGGTCGTTGCCGTTGGCCAGCACCTCCGGCACGATGAACGGTGCCTGCGCCTGACGCCCATCGATCAGCAGCATGCGCGAGACAAGGTCGGTGAGCGCGCTGCCACAGCGCTCGCGCAGCAGATGCAGCATCAGGTCGGTCTGCGCGAATGCGGCGCCGGCCGTGACCACGGGGCCGTCGGAACACACCATGCGGTCGACGTCGACGGTGCAGCCAGGCGCCATCTGCTTGAGCAGCGCCGCGTACCACCATGAAGTTGTCGCGCGCCGCCCCTGAAGCAGGCCCGCGGCATTCAGCAGGAACACCGCCGAGCACGAGGCCGCGACCTGCCCTCCGGCCTTCGCATGACGCACGAGGCCCGCAATGGCCTTGGCCGCGTCGTCGCTGTCGAGGCACCGCCGGATCTCGCCCGGCGTGTTGAGCCCGAGCCCCGGCACCACCCACGTCGAGCGGTCGTCACGCGCTCGAACGGGCAGGCGCGCGGTCTCCAGGCTCATGCCGGCCTGCAACCGCACCGGGCCGCCCTGCACCGAGCACAGCCTCCAGCGCGGCGGCGCCACGCCGGCACGAGCGGCCACGGCCTGCGCGGCGCCCAGGGTGTCGAGCGTGACCGCCACGCTGGAGTTGAAGGCGCCCGGCAGCACCAGGACGGTGAAATCGTGCATGTCTGATTCAGCCCTGAAACGGTCAAATTTGACACTGCCATTCTGGCGACGCGGGCGGCCCAATACAAGCTCATCCGCTTTCCCCGTGCCGTCCACGGCCGCACTCACATGACATCGACCCGCTCCCTGAACGAAGACGATCCGCTCGACGACTTCATTCCGCGCCAGATCACGCTCGATGGCATCGAGAAGAAGGTCTACCTGATGGGCCAAGGCCCCGCCGTGATCGTGATGACCGAGATGCCGGGCATCAGCCCGCACGTGGCGCGCTTTGCACGCTGGGTGCGCGACGCGGGCTTCACTGTCTACATGCCCTCGCTGTTCGGCCGCGACGGCGCGGTGCCGCAGGCCGAGGAAGGCGCCGCTGTGTTCAAGCGCGCCTGCGTGAGCGCGGAGTTCCGCGCCTTTGCATCGAACGCATCGAGCCCCGTGACGCAATGGCTGCGCGCGCTCGCGCGGCTGGCGCATGAGGAATGCGGCGGCCCGGGCGTGGGCGCGATCGGCATGTGCTTCACCGGCAACTTCGCGCTCTCGATGATGATGGAGCCGGCCATGCTCGCGCCGGTGGTGTGCCAGCCTTCGCTGCCGCTGGACGACCCTGCCGGCACAAACGTGGCGGCCGACGAACTCGCGGCCGTGCGCCAGCGCCTGGAGCGCGAGGACCTGAGCGTGATGGCCTATCGCTTCGACGGCGACAGGTTCTGCAAGGCCGAGCGCTTCGCTGCGTTCTCTCAAGCACTGGGCGAGCGCTTTGTCGCGCGCGTGTTGCCCGACGGCGCAGCCAACCCGAACACGCCGCCCTTCTTCGCGCAGGTGGTAGCCAGCCCGCACAGCGTGGTGACGGCGCACCTGATCGATGAGGCGGGGCAACCGACGCTTGCTGCAAGGGACGAGATCCTGGCGTTCTTTGCGCTGCGGCTGCTGGATCGTCAGCGCTGAGCAAGCGGCGTTTTCACAACAGGCGGCCGACCTCTTCCTGGGCGTGTTTGCGCACTTTCCACTTCGGCCGCCCGCACGCGCTAACCCCTTGGTATGCGCACCGTTGCGAGCCCGTGCATCGCCACCGACAATGCACCCGCGATCCGATGCCCGCGCCCGAGATGCTCTGGCAGACTGACTTGCACAGCGCACTTCTTCGCGCAGCAAGGAGCCTCCTTCACCATGCATCTCAGGTCCACCGCATCGACCGTCGCAACAACACGGCCATCGCGCTTCGCGATCTTTTCGGTTCTTCTCGCAGCACTCGTTTTCTTGACCACCAGCTTCATCACCCCGAAGGCACATGCAGCCGACGCCACCGTGCACACGCTGATCATCGACACCGACCCCGGCGCCGACGACGTGATTGCGCTGCTGTTTGCCATGGCCTCGCCCGAGCAGCTGAAGATCCAGGCGCTGACCACCGTGGCCGGCAACGTGCAGCTCGCCAAGACCTCGCGCAATGCGCGCCTTGCGCGCGAGTGGGCGAAGCGGCCCGACATTCCGGTCTACGCCGGCGCGCCGCGCCCCCTGCTGCGCACGCCCATCTATGCAGCCGACATCCACGGCAGCGAAGGCATCACCGGCGTCAAGGTGCACGAGCCGAGCCAGCCGCTGGCTGATGGCAATGCGGTCGACTACCTGATCCGCACGCTGCGCGCGGCGCCCGAGAAAAGCGTGACGCTCGCCATGCTCGGGCCCGAGACCAACCTCGCGCTGGCGCTGACGCAGGCACCCGACATCACGCGCGGCCTGCGCGAGCTGGTGCTCATGGGCGGCGCGCATTTCAATGGCGGCAACATTACGCCGACCGCGGAGTTCAACGTGTTCGCCGATCCGCATGCGGCAGAGATCGTGCTCAAGAGCGGCGTGCCGATCACCATGCTGCCGCTCGACCTGACGCACAAGGTGCTGACCAGCCCCGAGCGCATTGCCAGGCTGCGCGGCATCGGCAACCAGGCAGGCAAGACGGTGGCCGACATCCTCGATGCCTATGTGCAGCACGACATGCAGTACTACGGCCTGCCCGGCGGCCCGGTGCACGACGCCACCGTGATCGCCTACCTGCTGCAGCCCTCGCTGTTCAGGGGCCGGAAGGTGAACGTGGAAGTCGACAGCCGCGAAGGGCTGGGCTTCGGCCAGACGGTGGTCGACTGGTACGGCGGTTTGAAGAAGCCCGCCAACGTGAACTGGATTGCCGAGGGGGATGCGCAGGGGTTCTTCGATCTGCTGACGCAGCGTATTTCCCGCCTGCCTTGAGCTGCATCGCCCCAGAACGACGTTGACGGCGGTGGCATGCGGGGCCACCATGGTGCACCGTCGCCAATGCCCGGCTAGGCGGCGGACTCGTCGGGGAGGCCTGCCCGCTCTGGAATAGGTGATCAAACGCGCCATTTCAGGGCTTCCGAGGAGGTCTCATGGCTGAAAGCGACAAGGTGTTCGCAGGCTCGATCCCGAAGTTCTACGACACGCTGATGGTCCCCCTCATCTTCGAGGCCTACGCCACCGACATGGCAGAGCTTGTTGCGGCTTCCTCGCCCGGCTCGGTGCTTGAAACGGCGGCCGGCAGCGGTGTGGTTACGCGGGCGCTTGCGCCAAAACTCGGCGCCGGCGCGCGCTACGTGGTGACCGACCTCAACCAGCCCATGCTCGACTATGCAGCCACCCGGCAGGGGCCCGATGGCCGTATCGAGTGGCGGCAGGCGGACGCGCTCGCCCTGCCGTTCGAAGATGCATCGTTCGACGTTGTTTGCTGCCAGTTCGGCGCGATGTTTTTCCCCAACCGGGTTGCCGGCTACGCCGAGGCGCGTCGCGTGCTGAGGCCAGGCGGGCGCTTTGTCTTCAGCGTGTGGGACCGCATCGAAGAGAACGCCTTTGCCGACGACGTCACGAACGCCGTCGCCACGGTGTTTCCGCATGACCCTCCGCGATTTCTCGCCCGCACGCCGCACGGCTATCACGACACCGCACTGATCCGCGAGGATCTGAGCCGCGCAGGGTTCACCAACATCGGGATCGAGACGCGCGAGAAGCTGAGCCGCGCCCCCTCGGCACGCGACGTTGCCACCGCCTATTGCCAGGGAACGCCGCTGCGCAATGAAATCGAGACGCGCGACGCCACCCTGCTTCAGCTCGCTACGGAGCGCGCAACGGAGGCGATCGCCAGCCGCCATGGCAAAGAGGGCCCGGTGGCCGGCAAGATTCAGGCACATGTGATCGTGGCGGCGGGATAGCGGGGTAGCGGGATAGCGGAGTCCCGGCGCGCGCTTCATCCGGTCGTCTCGCGCCGCCTTTGGCGCACTTCATCGCATTCGCATGGAAGTTGCGCCGCGGCGCGGCAACCATGCGCACTCCATAACCATGTGATGGAGATCCGCGATGCGCACTGCCTTCTTCTTTCGCCAGACCCTGCTGCTTGCCTCGGGCCTGCTGCTGTCCTTCCAGCTCCTGGCCGCCCAGGCCGGCTGGCGGCAGCTGCGCATTCCGGGCGACACGCCCGACGCCGCACCCACGGTGGTCGCGCTCTACTACCCGACGAAGGCGACCGAGCGCACGACGGCCATGGGCCCATTCACGGTACAGGCGGCCATCCAGGCGCCGCCCGAGGACAAGTTCAAGGGATTGATCGTGCTGAGCCACGGTATCGGCGGCACCGAACTGGGCCACAGCAGCCTCGCCGAGGCCCTCGCGCGGGACGGCTACATGGTCGCGGCCCTTCGCCATCCCGGCGACAACTGGCAGGACGGGTCGCTGCTGCAGAAAGGCGGCAGCGTCTACTTCACCGAACGGCCGCGGCAGGTATCGCGCGTGATCGACGCCTTGCTGCAAGACCCGCAGTGGAAGGATCGCATCGCCAGCGACGCCCAGGGCTTGCGCATTGGCGCGGTGGGGCATTCGGCCGGCGGCTATACCGTGCTGGCACTGGCGGGTGGACAGGTCGACCTGTCGCGCATTCGCAGGCACTGCGAGAGTGAGCGCGAGGCCGATCCGGTTTTTTGCGGCGTGGGCCGGAACGCCCCAACGACGGCTGGCTCGCCTGCTGCATCAGCATCGGTGCTGCCTTCGCTGCGCGACCCGCGGGTGCGTGCAGTCGTGCTGCTGGCGCCGGCGGGTGTTGTCTTCACGGCGTCTTCGCTGGCGGAGATCAGGATCCCGACGCAGATCTATGAGGCGGAGCTGGACCGGTTCCTCGTCCCGCGTTTTCACGCCGAATGGATTGCGCAGAACATGCCCCGCGCCGAACTCCACCGGGTTCCCAACGCCTGGCATTTCGCATTCATGGACACCCCAGCCAGCGCCATTCCAAGCGACGACGGAGACATCAGGAACGACCCGCCGGGCTTCGATCGAAAGGCCTTCCTGGCGCGGCTGGGCCGCGAGATTCCGGCCTTCTTCGACAAGGCATTGCCCGGTCGAGAATGAAAAAAGCCACGCTGCAGAACAGCGTGGCTTTTTGACTTTCTTGCGCGGCAGCAGCGAATCAGTGCTGCAGGATCTTGTTCAGGAAGTCCTTGGTGCGCGGCTGGCGGTTTTCCGGGTGGCTGAAGAACTCGTCCTTCGGGCAGTCTTCCAGGATCTTGCCGCCCACGTCGATGAAGATCACGCGGCTCGCGACCTTGCGGGCGAAAGCCATTTCGTGCGTGACCACCATCATGGTCATGCCTTCCTTGGCCAGGCTCACCATCACGTCGAGCACTTCGCCGACCATCTCGGGGTCGAGCGCCGAGGTGGGTTCGTCGAACAGCATCACGATCGGGTCCATCGACAGCGCACGGGCAATGGCCACGCGCTGCTGCTGGCCGCCCGACAGCTGGCCCGGGAACTTGTCCTTGTGCGCCATCAGGCCCACGCGGTCGAGCATCTTCAGGCCACGGGTCTTGGCTTCATCGGGCGTGCGGCCCAGCACCTTGATCTGCGCGATCGTGAGGTTCTCGGTCACCGACAGGTGCGGGAACAGCTCGAAGTGCTGGAACACCATGCCGACCTTGGAGCGCAGCTTGGGCAGGTTGGTCTTGGGGTCGTGCAGCGGAATGCCGTTGACGGTGATCTCGCCCTTCTGGAAGGGCTCCAGCGCATTCACGGTCTTGATGAGGGTGGACTTGCCCGAGCCCGAGGGCCCGCACACCACCACCACGTCGCCCTTGGAAATGCTCACCGAACAATCGTTGAGCACCTGCACCGGGCCATACCACTTGGATACGTTCTTGATTTCAATCATTTTTTCGGACATTTCTTTCTCTCCGGTTCAGCCACTCAAACAATCAGCGAATGATGGCGATCTTCTTGTGCAGGCGCTTGACCAGCCAAGAAAGGGCGTAGCACATGACGAAGTACACGACGGCCGCGAGCAGGTAGGCCTCGATCGGGCGGCCGAAGTTCTTGCCCGCGGTCTCGAAGCCCTTGAGCATGTCGTAGGCACCGATGGCGTAGACCAGCGACGTATCCTGGAACAGGATGATGGTCTGCGTGAGCAGCACCGGCAGCATGTTGCGGAAGGCCTGCGGCAGCACGATCAGGCGCATGTTCTGGCCGTAGGTCATGCCGACCGCCTGGCCGGCATTCACCTGGCCGCGCGGGATCGACTGGATACCGGCACGCATGATCTCGCTGAAGTACGCGGCCTCGAACGCCACGAAGGTGATCACGGCCGAGATTTCGGAGCGGTAGTTGGAGCCGACCGAACCGAACAGCGAATAGAACGACGCCGGCACGAGCAGGAAGAACCACAGGATCACCATCACCAGCGGGATGCTTCGCATGCCGTTGACGTAGATGGCCGCTGGCGCATCGAGCCACTTCTTGCCCGACAGGCGCATGAGCGCCAGGATCGTGCCGAAGATCACGCCGCCGATCGTGGCGACTATCGTCAGCATGATGCTGAAGTAGAAGCCCTTGACGACGAAGTTGCTGATGACGTCCCAGTTGTAGAAGGACAGGTCGAGATTCATCATGTCAGTGTCCTCCGCCGCCCGCGCTTGCAGACACGATGAAGCCCGGCACGCGGGTCTTCTTCTCGATGAATGCCATGAGGCGGTTGATGATGAGGGCCGAGATCACGTAGCAGCCCGTCACCGCAAGGTAGACCTCGATGCCGCGCGAGGTTTCTTCCTGCGCCTGCATGGCGAACATGGTGAGTTCGGTGACCGACACGGCGAACGCGACGGACGAGTTCTTGAAGATGTTCATCGTCTCGCTCGTGAGCGGCGGGATGATGATGCGGTAGGCCATCGGCAGGATCACGTAGCGGTAGTACTGCACGGTGGTGAAGCCCACCGCCATGCCCGCATAGCGCTGGCCCTTGGGCAGCGCCTGGATGCCCGAGCGCACCTGCTCGGCGATACGCGCGGAAGTGAAGAAGCCCAGCGCCAGCACCACGAGGATGAAGCTCGGCACGCCCTTCATGACGGGGATGAGCGCCGGGATCACGTGGTACCAGAGGAAGATCTGCACCAGCAGCGGAATGTTGCGGAACAGCTCGACCCAGGCATTGCCCAGCCGCACCAGCCACGGGCTGTCGGGCAGCGTGCGGATGATGCCGATGAGCGAGCCCAGCACCAGCGCCACGATCAGCGCCAGCAGCGCGACCGACACGGTCCAGCCCCACGCCGAGAGCATCCATTGAAGGTAGCTCGGATATTCCCCCCCGGGGTCTTGCAGGAATACCTGCCAATCCCAGTTGCCCATTTGTGTTTACTCCTTCTTCACCGTCTCTTCGAAAACCAGTCCCTTGAAAAGAAACGCCCACCGCGAAAGGTGGGCGTCATCACGCAGCGACGCAGCGCTTATTCCTTGGTGACGTAGTCTTCAGCAGGCTTGTCGTTCGGGTTGGCCCAAGCGTTCTTGGTGGCTTCGCCCAGCGGCAGGCCGATGGTCACGCCTGCGGGCGGAATCGGCTTGAGGAACCACTTGTCGTACAGCTTGGCGAGTTCGCCAGACTTGGCCTGTGCCTTGATGCTGTCGTCCACGGCCTTCTTGAAGGCGGCGTCGTCCTTGCGGATCATGATGGCGATGGGCTCGACGGCCAGCACGTCGGACAGGATCTTGTAGTCCTTGGGCGACTTCGACTTGGCGGCCAGTGCAGCCAGGATCGAGCCGTCCATCACGAAGGCGTCGGCGCGGCCGGTTTCGAGCAGCAGGAAGCTGTCGGAGTGGTCCTTGCCGTAGACCTCCTTGAAGGTCAGGTTCTCGGCGCGCTTTTGCTTGCGCACGGTCTGCAGCGGCGTGGTGCCGGTGGTGGTTGCAACCGTCTTGTCCTTCAGGTCGGCCAGCGAGTTGATGCCCGAGTTGGCCTTGACGACGATCTTGGTTTCTTCGACGTAGGTGGTCACGCCGAAAGCCACGTCCTTCTGGCGCGTGGCGTTGTTGGTGGTCGAGCCGCACTCGATGTCCACGGTGCCGTTCTGCACGAGCGGAATGCGGTTCTGCGAGGTCACGGGCTGGTACTTGACTTCGAGCTTCTTGCCGGCGGCCTTCTCGAGGTCCTTGATGATGTTGGCGCAGACGTCGTAGTGGAAGCCCGTGTATTGGCCATTGCCCAGTGTGTACGACAGGCCCGACGATTCACGCACGCCTTCGGTGATGACACCGGAAGCCTTGATCTTGGCCAGCGTGTCATTGGCTTGCGCCATCGCGCCGCCAGCGGCCAGTGCCGCGACTGCCAATGCCAATACTTGTTTTTTCATACGGAAAACTCCTGAGGGTGACTGAAACAGATACAACTAAATTCTAGACATTTACATTTTGCGTGATACCCGGACCAACCCGGTGCATACACACACACGCTGCACCGGGCATGCGCATGGCGGCGCCAGCCTGGTGCGATCCTGCCTCCTGGCATTGTCCGACTTTCACTAAGCAGCCTTTATGCCCGAAGCCTGGCCCGAAGGCTCGGCAGCCGGCGGAACCGGTGCGGCCGACAGGCGCACCGGCTGCGTCAGGTTCTCGGGCACGAGCAGGGCCTCCATCTCGGCGCGCGTCATGATGCCCAGCGATTCGGCCACCAGGTCGATCGGCCCGCCGGTGGCGAGCGCGGTCTTGGCGATGAGCGCGGCCTTTTCGTAGCCGATGAGCGGGTTGAGCGCCGTGACCAGCGTGACCGACTCGCGCACCCTCTTCGCAAGGAACTCGCGGTTGGCCTCGATGCCGTCGACGCAGTTCACCTGCAGCGTGATGCAGGCCCGGCTCAGGTGCTGGATGCTCTTGAACAGGCTCCAGCCCATGATGGGCTCGAAGGCGTTGAGCTGCAGCTGGCCGGCCTCGGAGGCCATCGTCACGGTGACGTCGTTGCCGATGACCTCGAAGGCCACCTGGTTCATGACTTCCGGAATCACCGGATTGACCTTGCCCGGCATGATCGACGAGCCCGCCTGCCGCGCCGGCAGCCGGATTTCGCCGAAGCCGGCCTGCGGGCCGCTGGACAGCAGGCGCAGGTCGTTGCAGGTCTTGCTGAGCTTGGTCGCCACGCGCTTGAGCACGCCCGACAGCTGCACGAAGGCGCCCGTGTCCTGCGTGGCCTCGATGAGGTTGGCGGCCTGCTTGAGCGGCACGCCGGTCTGCTCGGCGAGGTACTGGCAGGCCAGGTTCGCGTAGCCGTGCGGCGCGTTGATGCCGGTGCCGATGGCTGTGGCGCCGAGGTTGATTTCTTCGATGAGCGCGCGGGCCTCGCCAAGGCGGGCCTCGTCTTCCCCGATCATGATCGCGTAGGTCAGGAACTCCTGGCCCAGCGTCATCGGCACGGCGTCTTGCAGCTGGGTGCGGCCGATCTTGAGGATGTCCTTGAACTCGAGCGCCTTGGCCTCGAAGCTGCGACGCAGGGTGGCCATCGATTCGAGCAGCCGGCCGATGGCGAACCACAGCGCCAGCCGCACTGCCGTGGGGTACACGTCGTTGGTGCTCTGCGAGGCGTTGACGTGGTCGTTGGGATGCAGCACGTCGTAGCGCGCCTTCTCGTGGCCCAGCTTTTCGAGCGCGAGGTTGCAGATGACCTCGTTGGCGTTCATGTTGGTCGAGGTGCCCGCGCCGCCCTGGATGACGTCGACCACGAACTCGTCGAGCAGCTTGCCGTCGATGATGTCTTCGCAGGCCAGGATGATGGCCGCCGCGCGGTCTCGATCGATGGCGCCGAGGTCGGCATTGGCGCGCGTGGCGGCCTTCTTCACGTAGGCCAGCGCTCGCACCAGGTCGGGCATGGCCGAGATGCGCGTGCCGGAGATGGGGAAGTTCTCGACCGCACGCGCCGTGTGCACGCCCCAGTAGGCGACGGCAGGGATCTGCTTGTCGCCGAGGAAGTCGTGTTCAGTCCTGAAATTGGGGCTCATACAGGTTCCTCGGCTTAAAAAAAAGCACGCGCAGGGCGCGTGCCGGAGATGTTGCTGTGACAGCGACTAAAAGCAGCCGCGACTGTAGAGGCGCCGGGTTCGGGGCGCCAATGCCGTTTGCGGGGAGTCCTATGCGCGGCATTTATAGATTGTGCGGTGCACAAATCTCCGTTGTCAGCGGTGCGGCTGGGTGCCGACCAGGTAAGACCATAGCGCATCGGCGGTGCGTTTGGGTTGCAGGCTGTCAGCGGCTGCAGCCTTGCTGGCGGCACGGCTGGCGCCAGCCTTGACCGGCACCGGCGCACCGGGCCGCTCGCGGTAGGCGCGGATTTCCATGGTCGCCTCGAGGCTGTCGATTTCGGGCGGCAGCGCGCTCACGAGCTTGCGGGCCTTGATCTCCTTGCGCACCGCGCTCTGCGGCAGGAAGGCGATGCCGTGGCCTTCGAGCGCCATGACCTTCAGGCCTTCGGCCATGTCGGTTTCGTAAACGCGGTCGAGGTGGATGGCAGTGCCCGACTCCTTCAGCAACTGGTCGACCACCCGGCCCAGATAAGCGCCGGGCGCATAGCCCAGGTAGGGCAGCGGCTGGCCGGGACGCCCCGGCAGCCGGTAGCGCGGCGCGCCTTCGGCATCGGCCTTGACCCAGGGGGCCACGGTTTCCTCGCCGAGGCTGACCATCTCGTACTTGTTGGCATCGAGCTGCAGCGGCTGCGAGGGGTGGTGGTAGGCGATCAGCAGGTCGCAGCTGCCTTCGACCAGCCGCAGCACCGCGTCGTGCACGTTGAGCGCGATGAGGCGGCTCTTGATCGGCCCGAAGTGCTCGCGCAGGCTGGTCACCCACGAGGGGAAGAAGGTGAAGGCCAGCGTGTGCGGCACGGCGATCTCGATCACGTCCTGCCCGGCGGCCGAGTGCCCCCGCAGCATGGCCCGGGTGCTCTGCAGCGATTGCAGCATCTCGATGGCCTGGCTGTAGAGCGTCTGGCCCGCTGGCGTGAGTCGTGTGGGGTACGAGCTGCGGTCGACCAGGTCAGTGCCGGCCCAGCCTTCGAGCGCCTGGATGCGGCGGGAAAACGCCGGCTGGGTCACATGCCTCAATTGAGCCGAGCGGCTGAAGCTGCGGGTTTCCGCCAAACTGATGAAGTCTTCGAGCCACTTGGTTTCCATACGCGGCGATTATGCGAGCGCCGCGCCATACTGGGCGCCCCCTCCTTTTCCCGCACTCGCCATGCCTTCAGCCGACCTGCTCGAACTCAGCGCCACCGAACTCTCCCGCCGCATCGCCGCGCGCGACGTGTCCTGCCGCGAGGTGATGCAGGCCTCGCTGGCCCGCATCGAGGCGCTGAACCCGCGCTTCAACGCCATCGTGTCGCTGCGCGATCCGGCGCAGTTGCTGGCCGAGGCCGATGAGCGCGACGCCGAACTGGCGCGCGGCGAACGGCGCGGCTGGATGCATGGCTTTCCGCTGGCGGTGAAAGACCTGAGCCACGCCGCCGGCCTGCCGACCTCGATGGGCTCGCCGCTGTCGCCGCGTTCGCCGGCGCGCACCGACAGCCTGCACGTGGCCCGTGCCAGGGCGGCCGGCGCAGTCGTCATCGGCAAGACCAACACGCCCGAGTTCGGGCTCGGCTCGCACACCTACAACACGGTGTTCGGCATCACGCGCAACGCCTATGCGCCCGAGCGCAGCGCGGGCGGCAGCAGCGGTGGCGCCGCCGTGGCGCTGGCCCTGGGCATGCTGCCCGTGGCGGACGGCAGCGACATGATGGGCTCGCTGCGCAACCCGGCCGCCTTCAACAACGTGATCGGCATGCGGCCATCGCGCGGGCGTGTGCCGGGCAACCCCGACGAGGAACTGTTTTTCCAGCAGCTGGGCTGCGAAGGCCCGATGGCGCGCACGGTGGAAGACGCGGCGCGGCTGCTGGCCGTGCAGGCGGGCTTCGACACACGAGTCCCGCTGTCGTCACCGCACGCCCTGCCCTCGCCCGATACGCTGCAGCTGGACGGCGACGGCAAGGGTCTTCGCATCGGCTGGCTCGGCAGCATCTGGCCCGACCTGCCGCTGGCACCCGGCATCCGCGAACTCGGTGAGAAGGCGCTCGGCACCTTCCGCACCATCGGCTGCGAGGTCGAGCCCTGCACGCTCGACGTGCCGCGCGAGCACAACTGGAGCGCGTGGCTGCGGTTGAGGCAACTGCTGGTGGGCGGCAAGCTCGGTGCCTACCTCAGCGACCCGAAGCTGTTCGGGCAGCTCAAGCCCGAGGCCCAATGGGAAATCGAGCAGAGCCGGCACCTCGATGCGGCTTCGCTGTACCAGGCATCGGTGTACCGCTCGAACGTGTACCGCGCGTTCCTGAAGCTGTTCGAACGTTTCGACTTCGTGCTGGCACCGACGGCGCAGGTGTTTCCGTTCGATGCCGAATTGCACTGGCCTGCCGAGGTGAACGGTGTGAAGAGCGACACGTACCACCGCTGGATGGAGATCGTCACGCCGTTCACGCTGGCAGGGCTGCCGACGCTGAATGTGCGCGCCGGCTTCGGCGAAGGCGGGCTGCCGATGGGGCTGCAGCTGGCGGGGCCGATTCATGCGGACCTCGACGTGCTGCGGCTCGGGCATGCCTATGACCAGGCCTGCGGCTGGGCGGCGCACCGCCCCTCCGCATTGGGCTGAGGCCTCAGATCGGCGTCAACACGCCGCGCCCCGCGAAGTGCCCTTCGGCATTCGCGAGGAAATGGTCCACCGACTTCTGCGTCGCCTCGGGCGACCAGCCGGCCATGTGCGGCGTCAGCAGCACGTTGTCGAGGCCGACCAGCGGCTCGGGCCGCTTCGGCTCGCTCTCGTACACGTCGACGCCGGCCCCGGCGATGCGGTTCTCGCGCAATGCGGCCGCCAGCGCCTCGGTGTCGACCACGCTGCCGCGCCCGATGCTCACCAGGTAGCCCTGCGGCCCCAGCGCGTCGAGCACTTCGGCGTTGACCAGATGCTTGGTCGCCGGCCCGCCCGGTGCGGCCAGCACCAGGAAGTCGGCCCACGCGGCCAGCGACTTCAGGTCGTCGAAGTAGCGCTGCGTTGCGCCTTCGCGCGGCTTGCGGTTGTGATAGCCGACCTCCATGTCGAAGGCCGCCGCACGCTTCGCGATCTTCTGGCCGATGGTGCCCAGCCCCAGGATGCCCAGCTTCTTGCCCGACACGTTCGGCGGCTGCGGAATGGCTTCGCGCCACACGCCTTCGCGGCACAGCCGGTCGAGTTTGCGGAACTCGCGCACGATGCTGATCAGCAGGCCGAAGGCGTGGTCGGCCACGCAGTCGTCGTTGGTGCCCGCGCCGTTGGCCGTCGCGATGCCGCGAGCGCGCGTCACTTCGAGCGGCACGCCTTCGTAGCCGGCGCCCATGCAGCAGATCAGCTCCAGCGCCGGCATCGCCGCGATTTCCTCGGGCGTGATGCCGATGACGCCGATGGTCAGCACCGCGCGAAACTTCTTGCCGTGCTCGGCGATGGCGGCCGCGCGCAGGGCGGGGTCGAAGGCGTAGGTCATGTCATAGACCTCGGCAATCTGGGCCTGGTGGGCACTCGAGAGGCCGCTGAGCACCAGCAGGGGAATCTTGGTCGACACGTCTGAACTCCTGAGATCGATAAAAAGGAATGGATGATCGCGCTACATCAATGGAGTTGCTTCGCTCTTCTGCAAAGCCCACATCTGGGCGTAGCGGCCCTGCTTCGCGAGCAGCTCGGCATGCGTGCCGCGCTCGACGATCACGCCCGACTCCAGCACCAGGATCTCGTGCGCGTCGACCACCGTCGACAGGCGGTGCGCGATGACCAGCGTGGTCTTGTCCTGCGCGGCGCTCTTCAGCTCGGACTGGATGGCGCGCTCGTTGGCCGAGTCGAGCGCCGAGGTGGCCTCGTCGAAGATCACGATCGGAGGGTTCTTCAGCAGCGTGCGCGCGATGGCCACGCGCTGCTTCTCGCCGCCAGATAACTTGAGGCCGCGCTCGCCCACGGTCGTTTCATAGCCCTTGGGCGTGGCGGCAATGAAGTCGTGGATGCGTGCGGCGCGCGCGGCGGCCTCCACTTCTTCGCGGCTCGCCCCCGGGCGGCCGTAGGCGATGTTGTATTCGACCGTGTCGTTGAACAGCACCGTGTCCTGCGGGACGATGCCGATGGCGCGGCGCACGCTTGACTGGGTCACTTCGCGGATGTCTTCCCCGCCGATGGTGATGCGGCCGTGCTGCACGTCGTAGAAGCGGTACAGCAGCCGCGCGAGCGTGGACTTTCCCGAGCCCGAGGGCCCGACCACCGCCACCGTCTTACCCGCGGGAATCTCGAAGCTCACGTGCTTGAGGATGGGCCGTGCGGCCTCGTAGGCAAAGCTCACGTCCTCGAAGCGCACGGTGGCGTCGGCACCGGCCAGCGGCTGCGCGCCGGGCGCATCGCGCACCTCGCGCTCTTTTTCCATCAGCACGAACATCTTGTCGAGGTCGGTCAGGCTCTGCTTGATCTCGCGGTAGATCACGCCCAGGAAGTTCAGCGGAATGTAGAGCTGGATCATGAAGGCGTTGACCATCACCAGATCGCCCAGCGTCATGCGCCCTTCGACCACGCCCGAGGTGGCGCGCCACAGCATCAGCACCAGGCTCACGGCAATCAGCAGTTGCTGCCCGGTGTTGAGCATGCTGAGCGTGCGCTGGCTCTTGATGGCGGCCTTGCGGTAGCGATCGAGGCTGGCGTCGTAGCGGCCGGCCTCGAAGTCTTCGTTGTTGAAGTACTTGACGGTTTCGTAGTTCAGCAGCGAATCGACCGCGCGGCTCTGCGCCACCGAGTCGAGCTCGTTCATGGTCTTGCGGAACTGCGTGCGCCACTCGGTCACCGTCACGGTGAAGGTGATGTACAGCACCAGCGCCGCCGCCGTGATCCAGACGAACAGCGAATCGAACTTCACGCCCAGGATGGTGAGCACCAGCACCAGCTCGATGATGGTCGGCACGATGCTGTAGAGCGACATCGAGATGAGCGAGTGCACGCCGCGCGTGCCGCGCTCGATGTCGCGCGTCATGCCGCCGGTCTGGCGCTCCAGGTGGAAACGCAGGCTCAGCGCGTGCAGGTGACGGAACACCTCCAGCGCGATCTGCCGGGCCGTGCCTTCGGTGGCCTTGGCGAAGATCAGCTCGCGCAGTTCGCCGAACAGCGAGGTCGAGAAGCGCAGCAGGCCGTAAGCCAGCAGCAGGCCGATGGGCACGATGAGCAGCGCCTGCGCCATGTCCGGCTTGGGCGTCATCGTGTCGACCAGGTTCTTCAGCAGCACCGGCACGCCGACGTTGGCCACCTTGGCGCCCACCATGAAGGCCAGCGCCGCGGCCACCCGCCACTTGTACTGCCAGAGATAGGGAAACAGGCGGCGCAGCGTCGCCCAGTCGGAACGGTCGCTGCGCTCGGGCGGGTGGCCGGAGACGGAGTGGGAGGGGGGAAGGGCTTCGCCGCTGCGGCGCATGGGAGACAATCGTGGTTGCTTGTTTGTTCCAGATTGTGCCCATGTCAGATACTTCCAGCGCTGCCGCTGCCGCCATCCTCAAGAGCCTGCCCACCGACATGGAGCTGGTGCTCAAGGTCATTCCGATGCCGGCGGACTGCAACGCCAACGGCGACATCTTCGGCGGCTGGGTCATGGCGCAGTGCGACCTGGCCGGCTCGGTGATCCCCGCGCGCTACGCCAAGGGCCGCCAGGCCACGGTGGCTGTCAACGAGTTCATCTTCAAGCAGCCGGTGCGTCTGGGCGACATCCTGTCGTTCTATTCGAAGCTGGTGCGCATCGGGCGTACCTCGGTCACGGTGACGGTCGAGGTGTTTGCCGAGCGCTTCCGGGCGCAGGGCGAATACATCAAGGTGACGCAGGCCACGTTCACCTATGTGGCCATCGACGACAACGGCCGCCCACGGCCCATCGAACAGCAGCCCTGAGCAACGCCCCCGGGCTCAGACGCCCGGGTCGCGCACGCGCTCGAAGCGTTCGAATTCGCGGTTGACCCAGCGCCCGTCGCGCCGCTCGACGCGGCGGATGTACACGGTCTGCACGATGTCCCGGGTGTGGGCGTCGATCTCTACCGGGCCGCGCGGGCTGTCGAGCTTCACGCCCCGGAACGCGTCCACCAGCCGCTCCCCGACCACGCCGCCGCGCGCCACGGGCGAGCTCATCGCCGCATCGATGGCGGCAAGCGCATCGTGGGCCGCGACCGCGAAATACCCCGGGCGCAGATGGCTGCCGTACTCCGTCTCGAAGATGCCCGTGAAGCGGCGGTTGGCCGGCGATTCGTGGGCGAACGAATAGTGGTGGCTGGTGACGAGGCCATCGGCCAGCTCCCCGATGCCTTCCAGGTAGTGGTCGTCGGTGGCGTCGCCGGTGGCCAGCAGGCGGATGCCCGTGTCGGCCATGCCACGGTCGCGCCAGAACTTGAGGAAGGTGGCCGGCATCTGCCCCGAGGGCAGGAAGAAGAACACCGCCTGCGGCTTGAGTTCGCGCAGCCGCAGCATGTAGGCCGAGTAGTCGAGCGTGTTCAGCGGCACCCGCAGCATCGCGCCGACCCGGCCGCCGCCCGCGGTGATGCCCGAGACGAAGGCGCTTTCGGCATCGACGCCCGAGGCGTAGTCGGCCACCACGGTACAGACGTCGCGCAGCCCCTGCTGGAGCGCCCATCGCGCCAGCGGCAGCGTGACCTGGCCGATGGTGAAGGACACCCGCACCGCGAACGGACAACGCGCCGTGATGCCCGAAGAGGCCGCATTCATCACCACCAGGGGCAGCTTGGCCTGCGTGGCGACGGTGCCGACGGCGTAGGCGTTGGAGCTGAAATCCAGGCCCGCCAGCATGTCGACGCGCTCGCTTTCGACGAGGTCTTGCGCATGGCGGCGTGCCTGCTCGGGCGCGCTGCCGGGTACATCGCGCCGCAGCAGCTCGACCGGCCGGCCAGCGATGTTCTGGTTGTGCGCCGCCAGCCAGACGGCCATGCCGGCATCGAACTGCCGCCCGCCGCCCGCGTAAGGGCCGGACCATGAGCCGATGACGCCGATGCGTAGCGGTCGCACACGCGCCAAGGCCAGCGAAGGCGCTGCCAAGGCACCCGCCAGCAAGCCGAAAGTACGCCGGCGCGTGAGGTGGATTGCTACTTTTTCAGTAGCATCATTCGCCCGCTGGACGGGCGTTGTGAGCGTTCTTGTCTCTGAAACTTGCACGGCGGCCAGTGTACGCGTGCGAGCCCCGAAAACGCATCAGACCTTGGAGAAGTCCGGCTTGCGTTTCTCCATGAAAGCACCGAAAGCCTCGCGTGCCGCCGGCTCGCGCAGCATGCGACCGAAGCTCGCGCCCTCCTCACCCATGCGTTCGAGCACGGCGGGCATCTGCGCCTTCTTCAGCAGACGCTTGGTTTCCACCAGCGCACTCAGCGGCTTGGCGGCCAGCTTGCGAGCCTGCGTCTGCGCGATGGCGTTCGCTTCGGTAGGCGGCACCACGCGGTTGACCAGGCCCACTTCGAGCGCGGCCTCGGCCATGAAGGGTTCGCCGAGCAGCAGCGCCTCGGCCGCGCGGTGGTAGCCCAGCATCTGCGGCACCAGCAGGCTCGATGCCGCCTCGGGGCACAGGCCCAGGTTCACGAAGGGCATCGAGAAGGCGGCGTTGTCACCCGCGTAGACGAGGTCGCAATGGAACAGCATCGTGGTGCCGATGCCCACAGCCGGGCCGCACACGGCCGCGACGATGGGCTTGGGGAAGGTCGCAATGCCGCGCAGGAAGCGGAACACCGGCGACTCTTCCGTCGACGGCGGGCCATTGAGGAAGTCGCCGATGTCGTTGCCTGCGCTGAAGATCGTCGGGTCGCCCTGGATCAGCACGCAGCGCACGGCTGCTTCGCTTTCGGCTGTAGCCAGCGCGTCGGCCAGCTCGGCATACATGGCGCTGGTGATGGAGTTCTTCTTGTCGACGCGGTTGAAGGTGATGGTCATCACACCGGCTTCGGTGTGGACGAGGATGTCGCTCATGGGTGGTAGTCCTTGGATGAAAAAGATTGGCGCCGCGGTCAGGCGCAAAGGGCTTCGCGGACGAAATCGAGGCGGTCTTGCCCCCAGAACATCTCGCTGCCGACGAACATGGTGGGAGCGCCGAACACGCCGCGCTCCACGGCTTCCTGCGTGACGGCCTTGAGGCGGTCCTTGGTTTCCTGCGCACCGGCCAGCGCAAGCAGGCCCGCGGCGTCGAAGCCCGCATTTTGCAAGACGGCACCGACGGTTGCCGGGTCGTTGAGATTCTTCGGATCGACCCACATCGCGTGGAAAACCGCATCGACGTACGCACCGAAACGCGCCGGCTCCTTCATCTGGACGCCCGTGGCGCCGCGCATCAGCAGCAGCGTGTTGATCGGGAAGTGGGGGTTGTGCACGAAGGGCACGCCGTAGCGCTTGGCAAAGCGCTTCAGGTCGGTCGTCATGTACGGGCCCTTGGGCTTGATCTCGGCGGGCGAATGATTGCCGGTGGCCTGGAACACGCCGCCCAGCAGCATGGGCTTCCACACCAGCTCGGCGCCTGTGTCGGCGCAGATGTGCGGCAGCTGTGTTGCGGCCAGGTAGGCGGCTGGGCTGCCGAAGTCGAAATAGAAGTCGACGGATTTCGCCATGGGGTTGTCTCCTTCTCTCAGAATTTCTCGGACCAGGGCCGCAGGTCGAGTTCGTGCGTCCACGCGTCACGAGGCTGCGAATGCAGCATCCAGTAGCTGTCGGCAATGTGCTCCGGGTTCAGGATGCCGTCGCTTTCCTTCAACGCATAGCGCTCGGGGAAATTGCTGCGGATGAATTCAGTGTCGATGGCGCCATCGACCACAACGTGCGCAACGTGAATGCCCTGCGGCCCAAGCTCGCGTGCCATCGACTGCGCGAGCGCACGCAAAGCCATCTTCGCGCCCGAAAAAGCGCCGAAGTTCGCCGCGCCACGCAACGAGGCCGTCGCGCCGGTGAAGATGATCGTGCCGCGATGGCCGCCCTTCGGCAGTTCGCGCGCCACCATCCGCTTCGCCACTTCGCGTCCATTGAGAAAGCCCGAGAAGCAGGCCATCTCCCACACCTTGAAGTACTTGCGTGCGGTCTCGTTCAGGATGCTCTCGGGCACGTTGGCGCCGATGTTGAACACCATCACCTCGATCGGCCCGATGGTCGATTCGATCTGCTCGACGAGCGCGACCACCTCCTCTTCCTTGCGCGCATCACAGGCGAAGGCGTGCGCACGGCCGCCGTCGGCCTCGATCTGCGCTACCAGCGGCTGCAGCTTGTCGAGGCTGCGGCGCGTAACGCAGGTGGCAAAACCCTCGCGCGCGAAGCGGCGGGCAATGGCGCCGCCGGTGGCGTCACCGGCGCCGACGATGAGTGCGGCTTTCTGCGGAGTGGTCATGTCTCTTTATTCCTTGTAGTAGACGATCTGGTTCGAGGTGGCCAGCAGCACGCCCTTCTCGCTCCACAGATGCGCCGCCTGGTCGAAGAAACCGTTGAAGAACTGCTGCCCCGCCGCGCGGCCCAGGAGATAGCCCGTGCCGACCTCGGCCAGCTGCGCCGGCCCGACGTGGAAGTAGGTGGTGATCGACACCGTGCCCGCGGGCACGTGCTTCGCGCGGCGCAGCCACACGCGCGGATAGAACATGTCGCTCATCGCGGCGAGCGAAGCGAAGTCGAGCGGCCGTGGCTGTGCGTCGCGCAGCCAGATGCGGGTTTCGCTGTGGTGCAGGCTCTCGTCCCACTTCGCGGGAATGCCACCGCTGAAAGGGCGCATCTCGTACTGGTTGATCCACGCCACGCCGGACGGGCCAATGCTCATGCGGTCGACCGTCTCGGGCCTTGGCGCCTCGGGCATCGGCATATCGCTCTCGCCCCAGGTGTCGCGGCGCGCGGCCGTCACCACGGTGGCGGTGGTCGTCATGTTGGGCGCGCCGCTGGGGCCGGCCTGCGTGATCTGCACCGTCCAGTGCTGCGTCGAGCGGTTGGTGCGCACGGCAGTGGCCTGGATGTCGAACGCGCCGGCTTCGATCGCCGCCGCGTAGTTGACGGTGAGCGCGATGGGCGTGCCCAGCACGTCGGGGTGCTGCATCACCGACTGCAGCACCAGGGCCGCAGTGGTGCCGCCGAAGGGCCCGACCATGTTCCAGTAGTCGGGGCTGGTCATGCCGGTGAAGTGCCCCACGCGGATGTCGCTGTGGTGGATCGTCAGGGCTTTGTCGAAGGGGTGCTGCGTGCTCGTCATGATCGGCAGTGTGCCTCCGGAGGATGGCGTCACGCAGTCGTGTGCGGGACGTTGGCGTGCTGCACCGCAGTACGTTCGGTCAACGCAGCCAGCCGGTGCAGCTTGTCGACCGTGCTCGGCCACAGGCTCTGGCTGAACTGCTCGCGGAAGAATCCGAAGTGGCCGATGCGCCGGGCCTGCACATCCGCCGGCGCGATGCGCTCGACCGCGCTCGGTGCGCCGGCATAGAAGCTCACCAGGCTTTCGGTGCCGGCGAGCGTCATGAGTTCGTCGTCGGTGATCGACAGCGCGAGCACGGGGAAGCGCACTCGTCCGTAGCTGTGCGATGCAAGCTCGCCCTCGGCACCCACGCTGTAGCGCGGGTTGAGACACCAGCGCCGCCATTGCAGGATCACGCCGCGCGGCAGGTCGCCGACCTTCTTCAGCTTGCGTCCCGGAAAGTAGCCGAACAGTCGCGTGACCAGCGGCACGAGCACGAACCAGAAGTAGAGGATGCTGCGCCTGAGCTTCGGCGCGTTCTCTCGCCAATAGCCGCTGCCGGCCGCGATGCTGACGAGGCCGTCGACTTGTTCCGGGCGCTGCAGGAAGCCCGGCAACTGCGCACCAAGGCTGTGACCCAGCAGGTAGAGCGGCTGGTCGGGCAGTGCGGCCTTGGCGGCATCGATCACCGCTTCATAGTCGCGCGCCCAGTCGAACAGGTCGGCCTTGAAGCCGCGCAGCGACGCATCGCCGCGCGAATCGCCCGAGCCCCGGTAGTCGAAGGTCCAGACGCGCAAGCCCTGCTGTTCTGCAAGCCACTGCGCGAAGGGTTCGTAGAACGACTGGCGCACGCCCATTGCGCCGCCGATCACGATGCTGGCGCGCGGTGCGCCGGCGGGCTCGTAGCGGCGCACCGCCAGTTGCTGTGCGCCGCCATCGACCGGAAGCTGCTGCGTCTGCATGGGGCTGCGCGGTTCAGACGCGCTCAAAGATCCCGGCAGCGCCCTGGCCCATGCCCACGCACATCGTGACCATGCCGTACTTCAGGTTCTCGCGGCGCAGCGCATGCACCACGGTCGCCGAGCGGATGGCGCCTGTAGCGCCGAGCGGATGGCCCAGCGCAATCGCGCCGCCCATCGGATTGACCTTCGACGGATCGAGGCCCAGCGTGTTGATGACGGCCAGCGACTGCGCGGCAAAGGCTTCGTTCAGCTCGAACCAGTCGATGTCCTCGTGCTTCAGGCCGGCATAGCGCAGCGCGGCCGGAATCGCCTCGATCGGGCCGATGCCCATGATGTGCGGCGGCACGCCCTTGCTGGCGAAGCTCACGAAGCGTGCGAGCGGCGTGAGGCCGTACTGCTTCACGGCCTTTTCGCTCGCCAGGATCAGCGCGCCCGCGCCGTCCGAGGTCTGCGAGCTGTTGCCGGCCGTGACCGTGCCGCGCGCGGCGAACACGGTGCGCAGCTTGGCGAGGCCTTCGATGCTGGTGTCGGGGCGCGCGCCTTCGTCGAGGTTCACGGTGCGGGTCTTGGCAATCGACTCGCCGGTCTCCAGGTTCGGCGTGCGGTCGGTCACTTCGATGGGCGTGATCTCGTCGGCGAACTTGCCGGCCTTCTGCGCGGCCAGCGCCTTCTGGTGCGAGGCGAGCGCGAACTCGTCCTGCGCCTCGCGGCTCACCTTCCACTGCTGCGCAACCTTCTCGGCCGTGAGGCCCATGCCATAGGCAATGCCCACGTCGCCCTCGCGCTCGAAGATCGAGGGCGACAGCGAGGGCGAGTTGCCCATCATCGGCACCATGCTCATGCTTTCGACACCGGCTGCGATCATCACGTCGGCCTCGCCAACGCGGATGCGATCGGCCGCCATCTGCACGGCCGACAGGCCCGAAGCGCAGAAGCGGTTGACCGTGATGCCGCCGACGCTGGTCGGCAGGCCCGCCAGCACCGCGCCGATGCGCGCGACGTTCAGGCCCTGCTGCGATTCGGGAATCGCGCAGCCGCAGATGATGTCTTCGATGGCCTTCGGGTCGAGGCTGGGCACGGCAGCCAGCGCGGCGCGCAGCGTGGTGGCCAGCAAGTCGTCAGGGCGGTAGTTGCGGAAGTAGCCGCGGTGCGACTTGCCGATGGGGGTGCGGGTGGCGGAGACGATGTAGGCGTCTTGTACTTGCTTGCTCATGAAATCTGTCCTTAGTTGCGCACTGGCTTGCCGGTGCTGAGCATCCCCATGATCCGCTCCTGCGTCTTGGGATGCACGATGAGCGAGCAGAACGCCTTGCGTTCCAGCGTCATCAGGTATTCCTCGGTCACGAGCGAACCCGCGTCCACGTCGCCGCCGGTGACCACGTTCGCGATCAGGCTGGCAATGTGGAAGTCGTGCGCGCTGATGAAGCCGCCGTCGCGCATGTTCACCAGCTGGCCCTTGATGGTCGCGGCGCCGCTGCGGCCCGCCACGCGGAAGGTGCGGCGCAGCGGTGCGCGGTAGCCGGCGTCGGCCATGGCCTTGGCCTGCTGCAGCGCCACGTACAGCAGTTCGTCCTTGTTCGGCACGATCACGTCGCTGTCGAGCAGGTAGCCCAGCTTCTTCGAATCGAGCGCACCGGTGCCGACCTTCGCCATCGCCGCAGCAGTGAAGCCTTCGGTGAGGAACGGCAGCAGGTCGCTACCCGTGGAGGCCGCTGCGTTCTCCGCAGCACGACGCGCGATGTAGGTCAGGCCGCCGGCGCCGGGGATCAGGCCCACGCCGACTTCGACCAGGCCGATGTAGCTTTCCATCGCAGCCACGCGCTTGGCCGAATGCACGGCCAGCTCGCAGCCGCCGCCCAGCGCCATGCCGCGCACGGCCGAAATCACCGGCACGCTGGCGTAGCGGATCTTGAGCATCACGTTCTGCAGCTCTTCCTCGGCGCCTTCGACCGCGCCGATGCCTGCGACCACGAAGGCCGGCAGCATCGCCTGCAGGTCGGCGCCGACCGAGAACACTTCGTCGGGCGACCAGATCACCAGGCCCTTGTATTCGGCCTCGGCCAGCTCGACCGCGGCGCCAAGCGCCTCGGCCACGTCGGGACTGATGGCATGCATCTTCGAATGGATGCTGGCGATGAGCACTTCGCCATCGAGCGTCCACACGCGCACGTCGCCTTCGTCGCTGATGGTGGTGCCGGCCGTGTTGGCATCGGCTGCGTTCGCGCCGAGCACGCTCTCGGGGAACAGCTGGCGGTCATGCACCGGCAGCCTGCGCTGCGGCACGAACTTGTTCTGCGATGCGCTCCACGAGCCTTCGGGCGTGTGCACGCCGCCCGCTTCGGCCACCGGACCTTCGAACACCCACTTGGGCAGCGGCGCGTTGCTCAGCGCCTTGCCTGCGTCGATGTCTTCCTGTACCCACTTGGCGACCTGCGCCCAGCCGGCTTCCTGCCACAGCTCGAACGGGCCCTGCTTCATGCCGAAGCCCCAGCGCATGGCGAAGTCGATGTCGCGCGCGCTCTCGGCGATGTCGCCCAGGTGCACGGCGGCGTAGTGGAAGCCGTCGCGCAGGATCGCCCAGAGGAACTGGCCCTGCGGTCCTTCGCTCTCGCGCAGCAGCTTCAGGCGTTCGCCCGCGGGCTTCTTCAGCATGCGGCCATACACCTCGTCAGCCTTGGCGCCGGCGGGCACGTACTCGCCGCTCTTCAGGTCGAAGCGCAGGATGTCGCGGCCGACCTTCTTGAAGAAGCCGGCCTTGGCCTTCTGGCCCAGGTTGCCCAGCTCCAGCAGCTTGGCGAGCACCGGCGGTGTCGCGAAGTTGGCGTAGAACGGATCTGTCTCTGCGTTCAGGTTGTCCTGCAGCGTCTTCACGACGTGGGCCATCGTGTCGAGGCCCACCACGTCGGCGGTGCGGAAGGTGCCGGAGCTCGCGCGGCCCAGCTTCTTGCCGGTGAGGTCGTCCACCACGTCGGGCGTCAAGCCGAACTTCTCGACTTCCTTCAGCGTAGCCAGCATGCCGGCGATGCCGACGCGGTTGGCGATGAAGTTGGGCGTGTCGTGCGCGCGCACCACGCCCTTGCCGAGCGTGCTGGTGACGAAGGCTTCGAGGTCGTCGAGCACCTGCGGCTGCGTGGTGGGCGTGTTGATCAGCTCCACCAGGAACATGTAGCGCGGCGGGTTGAAGAAGTGAATGCCGCAGAAGCGCGGCTTCAGCGCTTCGGGCAGTGCCTCGCTGAGCTTGGTGATCGACAGGCCCGAGGTGTTCGAGGCCAGGATCGAATGCTTGGCAACGTGGGGCGCGATCTTCTTGTACAAATCGAGCTTCCAGTCCATGCGCTCGGCAATGGCTTCGATGATGAGGTCGCACTCGCCGAGCTTGCCAAGGTCGTCTTCGTAGTTGGCCTGTTCGATCAGGCCCGCATCGGCCACGTCGCCGAGCGGCGCGGGCTTGAGCTTCTTGAGGTTGTCGATGGCGCGCGTGACGATGCCGTTCTTCGGGCCTTCTTTTGCGGCCAGGTCGAACAGCACGACAGGCACGCGCACGTTGACGAGGTGGGCCGCAATCTGCGCGCCCATCACGCCGGCGCCGAGCACGGCGACCTTCTTCACTTGAAATCGGGACATGTTGCTTGGTATTTCTTGGATTGGTTGCGCGCAGGCTTGTTACTGCACGCGGTTCCAGGTTTGGGTACGCCAGAAGGGGCCCAGGTAGCCGCGCACTTCGAGCTTCTTGCCGCCGTCGACGGGCGTGTAGCTCGCGCGGTATTCCTTGCCGTTCTCGGGGTCGAGGATCTTGCCGCCTTCCCAGACTTCCTTGCCTTCGGCCTTCTTGCCGCCGCGGATGATGTCCAGGCCCACCATGGGCTTGCCCTTGCGGTCGTCGCTGCATTCGTCGCAGGTGGCGCCGGGCTTGGCGTCCTTGCCCAGTGCCTTTTCGATGCGGCCGAGCAGTGCACCGTTGGTTTCATCGATGCGGATCTCGGCCTTTACCTCACCGGTCTTGTCGTCAACGTTGCGCCACAGGCCGACCGGCGTGACCTGGGCCATGGCCGAGGCTGCGGTGACGGCGAACAGAACGGCGGCGAATGTTTTCTTCATGCGTGTCTCCCGGCGAAGTGAAGGAAAAGGCAAAGGGCCTGCTTCAGGCCAGTGCCGCGTCGGTGTCCATCAGCACCTTGCTGCCGGCGCGCGCGGTGCGCATCAGCGTCGCGGTCTCGGGGAACAGCTTGGCGAAGTAGAAGCGCGCGGTCTGCAGCTTGGCGACGTAGAACGGGTCGGTGTTGCCGGCGGCGATTTCGCGCAGTGCAACCTGCGCCATGCGGGCGAACAGGTAGCCGAACACGAAGTGGCCGGCCACGCGCAGGTAGTCGACAGCAGCGGCGCCCACTTCGTCGGGGTTCTGGAAGCCCTTGAAGCCGATCTCGGTCGTGAACTTGGTGAGCTGGTCGCCCAGGCCCGCGATGGGGTTGATGAACTCGGCCATCTTCTCGTTGACGCCCTCTTCTTCCACCAGCTTCGCAACCAGCTTGCCGAACTTCTTCAGCGAGGCGCCGTTGTTGCCCAGCACCTTGCGGCCCAGCAGGTCCAGCGACTGGATGGTGTTGGTGCCTTCATAGATCATGTTGATGCGGTTGTCGCGCACGAACTGCTCCATGCCCCATTCCTTGATGAAGCCGTGGCCGCCGAACACCTGCATGCAGGCGTTGGTTGCAACGTGGCCGTTGTCGGTGATGAAGGCCTTGACGATGGGGGTCAGCAGCGCGACCAGTTCGCCGGAGTCCTTGCGCACCTTTTCGTCGGGGTGGTTGTGTTCCTTGTCGAGCAGCAGCGTGCAGAAGATCTGCAGCGCGCGGCCGCCTTCGGCATAGGCCTTGGCAGTGAGCAGCATCTTGCGCACGTCGGGGTGCACGATGATGGGGTCGGCTTCCTTGTCCTTGGCCTTCACGCCGGAGAGCGAACGCATCTGGATGCGGTCCTTGGCGTAGGCCAGCGCGTTCTGGTAGGCCACTTCGGTCAGGCCCAGCGACTGGTTGCCCACGCCCAGGCGCGCGGCGTTCATCATCACGAACATCGCGGCCAGGCCCTTGTTGGGCTCGCCCACCAGCGTGCCGGTGGCGCCTTCGATCACGATCTGCGCGGTGGCGTTGCCGTGAATGCCCATCTTGTGCTCCAGGCCGGCGCAGAAGATCGGGTTGCGCTCGCCGAGCGAACCGTCGGCCTTGACCTTGAACTTCGGCACCACGAACAGGCTGATGCCCTTGCTGCCCTTGGGCGCATCAGGCAGGCGGGCCAGCACCAGGTGAATGATGTTGCTCGTCATGTCGTGCTCGCCGGCCGAGATGAAGATCTTGCTGCCGCTGATGCGGTAGGTGCCGTCCGCCTGCGGCTCGGCCTTGGTGCGCAGCAGGCCGAGGTCGGTGCCGCAATGGGGTTCGGTCAGGCACATGGTGCCGGTCCATTCGCCGCTCGTGAGCTTGGGCAGGTAGGTCTTCTTCTGCTCGTCGGTGCCGTGGGCCGCCAGCGCCTCGTACGCGCCGTGCGAGAGGCCGGGGTACATGGTCCAGGCCTGGTTGGCGCTGTTGAGCATTTCGAACAGGCACTGGTTCACAACGAAGGGCAGGCCCTGGCCGCCGAAGGCCGGGTCGCACGACAGCGCGGGCCAGCCGCCTTCGATGTACTTGGCGTAGGCGTCCTTGAAGCCCTTGGGCGTCTTGACTTCATGCGTGGTCTTGTCGAGCGTGCAGCCCTCTTCATCGCCGCTGATGTTGAGCGGGAAGGTCACTTCGGCAGCGAACTTTCCGGCCTCTTCGATCACCGCGTTGATGGTATCGGCATCGGTCTCGGCATGTGCCGGAAGCGCCTTGAGTTCCTCGGCGACGTTGAGCACTTCGTGCAGCACGAACTGCATGTCGCGCACGGGTGGGTTGTAGGTAGGCATCCGGAACTCTCCTGGTCGAAGCTAGATAGAAAAAGAAAAAGGGGAAAACGAAAACGGGGCAGGCCGCGCGCTTCTTCAGCGCACGGTCTTGAGCCGGCGGCCGGCCGGCGCGGCCGTGTCGGCCTTGGGCGCATCGGGCGTGGCGCTGCGCGCAAGGATGTTGTCGAAGCCGACGTTGGCGCGGCCGATGGAGCCGGGAACCTGCAGGAAGCGCGCTTCGTAGTGCAGCGCGAGGATCAGGCCGTGAATCTCGAACGCCACCTGGCGCTCGTCGGCGTCGGCGCGCAGATGGCCTTCACTCTGCGACTGCACGATGGCGCGCAGCACTGCCGCCTGCCAGATGCTGACCGACTCGACCAGCGCATCGCGCACCGGGCCTGGGCGGTCGTCGAATTCGGAAGCGCCGCTGATGTAGATGCAGCCCGAGTCGATTTCGGTCGAGGTGCGCTTCATCCAGTTGGCGAACATGGCGCGCAGGCGCGGCAGGCCGCGCGGCGCCTTCAGGGCGGGGAAGAACACTTCCTGCTCGAAGCGTGCGTGGTATTCACGCACCACCGAGATCTGAAGTTCTTCGCGCGAGCCGAAGTGGGCGAACACGCCCGACTTGCTCATCTTGGTGATTTCAGCCACCGCACCGATCGACAGGCCCTCGAGCCCGATCTGTGCGGCCAGCGCCAGCGCGGCGTCGACGATGACGGCCTTGGTCTGCTGGCCCTTCTGGGCGGCGCGAACGGGCTTGGCGGGAACGGCTGCTGCGGTCATCGTGGAATTTCCATGCAAAAACGAACGGTCGTTCTATTTTGCAGGGCTTTACCACTTTCTCCCGCAAGAAACCTTCAGGTATTGAAGGTTAATTGATGCGGGACGGGGCGCAATCGGCCCCATCCCTACCCCTCGGAAGCTCTCTTCAGAATTCCTGCGACACCGGCCGCAGCACGACTTCGTTGATGTCCACGTTCGCCGGCTGCTCCACCGCGTAGACGATGGCGCGCGCCACCGAATCCGACGGGATCTGGTTGGCGTCGTAGAACGCCTTCACTCCCGCAGCGGACTCGGCATCGCTGCTGCCGAACTTCAGCTCCGATTCGACCGCGCCGGGCGACACGATGGTCACGCGCACGCCGCTGTTGCCCACTTCCACCCGCAGGCCTTCGGAGATGGCGCGCACCGCGTGCTTGGTTGCGCTGTAGACGGTGCCGATGGGCGTGAACACCTTCAGCCCGGCAATGGATGCGACGTTGACGATGTGCCCGCTGCCCTGCGCCTGCATGCGCGGCAGCACGGCGGCAATGCCGTAGAGCACGCCCTTGATGTTGACGTCGATGGTGCGGTCCCACTCGTCGACCTTGAGCTTGTCGAGGGGCGACAGCGGCATGACGCCCGCGTTGTTGACCAGCACGTCGATGCGGCCGAAGGCCTCGACGGTGGCGGCTGCGAGCTTGTCGAGGTCGGCGCGCTTGGCCACGTCGGTGGCCACGGCGATGGCCTCGCCGCCGGCTTCGCGGATCTCGGCGACGACCTTGTCGAGCCGGTCGGTGCGACGGGCCGCGAGCACCACTTTTGCGCCGCGCGCAGCCAGGTGACGCGCCGTCGATTCGCCGAGCCCGCTGCTCGCGCCGGTGACGATGGCGACCTTGCCCTTGATGTTGTCTTGAACGGATGTCATGGGAAATTCCTTTCGGGTGTGTGGAAGAAGTGCCTCCAGTGTGGAAAATCCACATGTTCCCGTAAATGAAACTCTGGCGACTTCAGAATTCCTCAGAAAGGAACTCTCAACACCATGTCCAATCGTCTCGAAGCCCTGCGCGTGTTCTGCGCCGCCGCCGATTCCGCCAACTTCCGCGACGCGGCGGCGCGGCTTTCGGTGTCACCGCAGGTGGTGACGCGCGCGGTGCGCGAGCTCGAAGACGAGCTCGGCGAGCCCCTCTTCCACCGCAGCACGCGCGGCGTGCAGCTCACCGACTTCGGTCGGCAGCTCTCGGAGCGGGCGCGCACCGCCCTGAGCGGAGTCGACGAACTCTTCCATCGCACCGACCGCCGCGCACTGTCGCAGCACGAGGGCACGGTGCGGGTCACGGCGCCGGGCATCTTCGGGCGCCAGCTCATTCCGCAGGCGCTGGCGCCGATGCTCGCCGCGCACCCGGGCCTGGTGCTCGACCTGCGCGTCTCGGAGTCGCATGCCGACGTGGTCGGCGAGCAGATCGACATCGGCGTGCGCGTGGGCCCGCTGCGCGATGCCCGCTTCGTCGCGCGGCCGGTCGGCCGGATGGCGCTGCACGTGGTGGCCGCGCCCTCGCTGATCGCGCGTACCGGTGTGCCGAAGAAGATCGAGGCGCTTGCCTCGCTGCCGCTCACCGCATTGATCGACCGCAAGTCGGGCCGTCCCTGGCCGATGATGTTCCGCAAGGAGCGCCAGCTGGCCGTGAGCTCGCCGGCCTTCGTCACCGACGACTTCGACACCGAGTGCGCCGCGGTGCTCGCGGGCCTGGGCTTCGCCCAGTTGATCGGCTCACTGGCCGAGCCCTGGATCGAGCGCGGCGCGCTGGTGTCGGTGCTGGAGGCCGAGGCGCCCGAGCCGTGGCCGATCTATGTCTACCGCTCGCAGCGCGCACCGGTGCCGGCGCGCGTGCGGCTGGTGTACGACGAGCTGATCCGCGTGCTGCGCTGAGCGCTATGCCCGCTGCCAGGCGCCGGGCGTGAAACCGAAGTGGCGCGTGAAGATGCGCGTCATGTGGCTCTGGTCCGCGAAGCCGCTTGCGGCGGCGGAGTCCGCGAGGCTCGTGCCGCGGCGGATCAAAGCGCGTGCGCGTTCGGCGCGCTGCAGCAAAAGCCATGCGTGGGGCGGCACGCCGTAGGCCTTCTGGAAGCGGCGCAGCAGTTGGAACTTGCCGAGGCCGGCCATCGCTGCAAGCTCATCGAGCGAGGGCGCGGCAAGCAGGTCATCGGCGAGGCGCTCGCGCACCAGCCGCACGTCGCCATCGATCTCGGGCTGCGGCACGGCGGTGGAATGGCCGCCAAGCAGCAGGCCGCAGACTTCGACCAGCGACTCTTCGCAGGCGAGGGCTTCGGCGCTTGCAGAGGTGCTCGCGGCGCGGTTACGCCAATCATCGAGGCGGGTGAACAGGCGGCGCAGTGTTTGGACCAGCCGCAAGTCCTTGAGCACGGGCCGTGTGAATTCAACGCTGCCGTCCATCGCAGCGCCGCCCAGCATGCCCGCCATCACGGCCGCGTCGAAATACACCATGCGCCAACGCCGCGACGGGCCGCCAAGCGGCCGGCCGTCGTGCACTTCCCCGGGATTGGTGGTGATGAGATCACCCGCATAGGCATCGACCTTGCCGCGGCCGCTGGCCGAGCTTTGCGCGCCATGGTCGAGCAGGCCGACGCCGTAGGTCGAATGCCAGTGCCGGCCGTAGTGGCGGGCACTGTCCATCGCGGTGCCGTGGACGCCCTCCCAGGGCGTTCCAAAGACCTGCGAGCGATGGTCCGGCGGCTTCTTCATCCGCCGGATGATCTCAGAGAACCGCGTTCAGAGCTTGAACGGAATCACTTCCTGGCGCTGCTCGCCCAGGCCTTCGATGCCCAGCGTCATCACGTCGCCCTTCTTCAGGAACAGCGGCGGCTTCATGCCCATGCCGACGCCGGGCGGCGTGCCGGTGGTGATGACGTCGCCGGGCATCAGCGTCATGAACTGGCTCACGTAGCTCACGATCTTGGCCACGCTGAAGATCATGGTCTTGGTGCTGCCGGTCTGCACGCGCTGGCCGTTCAGGTCGAGCCACATCGAAAGCTTCTGCGGGTTCTCGATTTCGTCGCGCGTCACCAGCCAGGGGCCGAGCGGGCCGAAGGTGTCGCAGCCCTTGCCCTTGTCCCAGGTGCCGCCGCGCTCGATCTGGTATTCGCGCTCGCTGATGTCGTTGATGGTGCAGTAGCCGGCCACGTAGTCGAGCGCGCTCTTTTGCGACACGTAGCGTGCGCGCGTGCCGATGACCACGCCGAGCTCGACTTCCCAGTCGGTCTTGACCGAACCCTTGGGCAGCATCACCGGATCGTTCGGGCCCTGGATGCAGCTGTTGGCCTTGGTGAACACCACGGGCTCCTTGGGCACCGGCAGGCCCGATTCGGCCGCGTGGTCCGCATAGTTCAGGCCGATGGCGATGAACTTGCCGACGTTGGCCACGGGGCTGCCGAAGCGCGGCTTGCCCTTGACCAGCGGCAGCTTGTCGATCTTCTGCTTGCGCAGCTTGGCAATGGCGGCATCGCCCAGTTGCTCGGGGCCGATGTCCTTGACGACGGCGCTCAGGTCGCGCAGCTGGCCCTTGTCGTCGATGAGGCCGGGCTTTTCCTTGCCGGGGTTGCCATAGCGGACGAGTTTCATGCTTTCCTTTCAGTGCATTGAATTGAATTGATCAGTACGTGGAGCGGCCACCGGAGAGGTCGAAGACCGCGCCGGTGGAGAACGAACAATCTTCGGTGCAGAGCCAGCCGACCATCGCGGCCACCTCCTCCACCGTGCCGAAGCGGCCCATGGGAATCTTCGAGAGCATGAAGGCGATGTGCTCGGGCGTCATCTGGTCGAAGATGGCCGTCTTCACCGCCGCGGGCGTCACGCAGTTCACGCGGATGCCGGTGTCGGCCAGTTCCTTGCCGAGCGACTTGGTCAGGCCGATGACGGCCGCCTTGCTCGCGCTGTAGGCACTGGCGTTGGGGTTGCCCTCCTTGCCGGCCACCGAGGCGATGTTGACGATGCGGCCATAGCCACCGCTACCGCCGGTGCCCTGCTTGCGCATCTGCGCGACCACTTCGCGGCAGCACAGGAACACGCCGTTGATGTTGACGTCCATCACCTGACGCCAGTCGTCCACGGGGTAGTCCCACAGCCTGGTGTTGGGGCCAGTGATACCGGCGCTGTTGACCAGCGCGTCGATACGCGGCGCGTGCGCCAGCGTGGCGGCCACAGCCTTGGCGACAGAGGGCTGCTGCGACACGTCGACCTTCAGCGCAAAGGCCTTGTCGCCGAGCGACTTGGCCGCCTTCGCGGCGGCGTCTTCATCGCGGTCCCACAGCGTGACGCTGCCGCCCGAGGCCACGAGCCGCTGCGCGATGCCGAAGCCGAGCCCCGTGGCGCCCCCGGTGACGACTGCGTGGCGGCCCTTGAAGTCGAGCTGGTTCATATGGTGATGCCGCCGTCGACGGTGAAGGCCTGGCCAGTGGCGAAGACCGATTCGTCGCTGGCGAGGAACACCACCACCGGCGCGATTTCCTCGGCCTGCGCGAGCCGGCCCATGGGCTGGCGCGCGATGAAGGCCTTGCGCGCGGCTTCAGGGTCGGCATTGGCGTTGATGCGGTCGCCGAGCGAGGGCGTGTCGACCGTGCCTGGGCACACGGCGTTGCAGCGGATGCCGCGGGCCACGTAGTCGGCCGCCACGCTCTTGGTGAGGCCCAGCACCGCCGCCTTGGTGGTGCCGTAGACAAAGCGGTTGGGCAGGCCTTTCATGCTGGAGCACACGCTCGCCATGTTGATGATGCTGCCGCGCCCGGCCGCCAGCATGCCGGGCAGCACGGCCTGGATGGTCCACATCTGGGCGCGCACGTTGAGGCTGAAGGCGAAGAGCAGCTCGTCGTCGGTGGCCTGCTCGATGGTGCCGTTGTGCACCACGCCCGCGCAGTTGAAGAGGACGTCGAGCGCGGGCAGCTTCGCCACCACCGCGCCGATGGCGGCCTTGTCGAGCACGTCGAGCTTGAGCGCGGTGACGTTGGGCACGCCCGCGTAGCGTTCGAGCAGCTTCTCGTTGACGTCGGTGGCCCAGACCTGCGCGCCCTCGGCGGCCATGGCCAGCACGCTGGCGTAGCCGATGCCCTGGCCGGCGGCGGTGACCAGCGCGGTCTTTCCCTGCAATCTCATCGGTGTCTCCTCTGGTCGTGTCTTCGGGTTAGGCCCGATGATGGCGCGGGCGGTGTATCGTATTCTGAATTGGCCTTACCACTTGTCCAATTCAGGACAACCCTTAAGCCCCTCGACCTCCTTTTTTCGCTCCCGTGCCGATCCAGACCCTCGAACCCCAGCGCCTCTACCGCCAGATTGCCGAACAGTTGCGTGTGCTCATCGGCAAGGGCGAGTTCGCGGTGGGCGCGCGCATTCCGGCCGAACGCGACCTGGCCAAGCAGCTGGGCGTGAGCCGGCCCTCGGTGCGCGAGGCGCTGATTGCGCTGGAGGTGGAAGGCTGGGTCGAGATCCGCACCGGCTCGGGCGTGTACGTGCTCGACCGCTCGCACCGCACGGCCCCGCCCGCCAACGGAGCGGCCGGCGCCGAATGGGGGCCGCTCGAAATCATCCGCGCGCGCCGCCTGGTCGAAGGCGAGACCGCCGCCACGGCGGCCCAGTACGGCAAGCGCAAGGACGTGGACGCCATCCGCCGCGCAATCAAGATGATGCGCGAGATGGCCGCGCGCAGCGAAGTACCGCACGAGGGCGATCGCGCCTTCCACCTGGCCATCGTCAACGCCTGCGGCAACGTGGTGCTGACCGAGACGGTGCAGGGCTTCCTGGAGTCGCGCCACGGGCCGATCTTTGCGCGGATGATCGATTACTTCGAGACCATGGACTCGTGGCAGGCCGCCATCGGCGAGCACGAAGCCATCCTCGACGCCGTCGCTGCGCGCGACCCGGCAGCGGCGCGCGAGGCAATGCACCAGCACATGGACAAGTTCCACCAGAGATTCAGCGCGAGCTGGCGCCGCGCGAAGGTCTCCTGACAAACAAACAAGCGCCGACAGGCACTCACGATGACTCCCTACATCCGACTCCACCCCGCCGATGACGTCGTCATCGCGCGTTCGCAACTGCTCGGCGGCACCGTCGTCGAAGGCGTGGCCGTGCGCGGCCTGATTCCGCCGGGCCACAAGATCGCGATGCGCGACATCGCCCAGGGCGAGCCGGTGCGGCGCTACAACCAGATCATCGGGTTCGCGAGCAAGCCCATCGTCGCCGGCGAGCACGTGCACACGCAGAACCTGAACATGGGCCCGGACAAGGGAGACTTCGAACGCGATTACGCCTTCGGCGCCGACGTGAAGCCCGCGCCCGCGAAGCGCGAGGCCACCTTCATGGGCATCAAGCGCGCCGACGGCCGCGTGGCCACGCGCAACTACATCGGCGTGCTGACCAGCGTGAACTGCTCGGCCACGGCCGCGCGCGCCATTGCAGACCACTTCTCGCGCAAGACCAACCCGCAGGCGCTCGCGGCGTTTCCGAACGTGGACGGCATCGTCGCGCTCACGCACGGCACCGGCTGCGGCATGGACACGCAGGGCATGGGCATGCAGATCCTGGAGCGCACGCTGACGGGCTACGCCACGCACCCCAACTTTGCGGGCGTGCTGGTGGTCGGGCTCGGCTGCGAGGCCAACCAGATCAACGCCTGGCTCGCGACCGGCCACTTGGCCGAGGGCGAGAACTTCCGCACCTTCAACATCCAGGACACGGGCGGCACGCGCAAGACGGTCGAGAAGGGCGTGGCGCTCATCAACGAGATGCTGCCGCGCGCCAACGCGGCAAAGCGCGAGCCGTGCAGTGCGGCGCACATCACCATCGGGCTGCAGTGCGGCGGCTCGGACGGCTACTCGGGCATCAGCGCCAACCCGGCGCTGGGTGCGGCGGTCGACCTGCTGGTGGCGCATGGCGGCACCGCCATCCTCAGCGAAACGCCCGAGGTGTACGGCGCCGAGCACCTGCTGACGCGCCGCGCGGTGAAGCGCGAAGTGGGGCAGAAGCTGGTGGACCGCATCAAGTGGTGGGAGCACTACACCGAAATCAACGAAGGCGAGATGAACAACAACCCCTCGCCGGGCAACAAGGCCGGCGGGCTCACCACCATTCTCGAAAAGTCACTGGGCGCGGTGGCCAAGGGCGGCACCAGCAACCTCGAGGCGGTGTACGAATACGCCGAGCCCGTCACCGCGCACGGCTTCGTCTACATGGACACGCCGGGCTACGACCCGGTGAGCGCCACGGGCCAGGTGGCCGGCGGCGCCAACCTGATCTGCTTCACGACCGGGCGCGGCTCGGCGTATGGCTGCGCGCCTTCGCCCTCGCTCAAGCTCGCGACCAACTCTGCGCTGTGGCAGCGGCAGGAAGAAGACATGGACATCAACTGCGGCGAGATCGTGGACGGCACGGCGTCGATCCAGGAGATGGGCCAGCGCATCTTCGAGCTGGTGCTGGCGACCGCTTCGGGCGCGCAGTCGAAGAGCGAACAGCACGGCTACGGCCAGAACGAGTTCGTGCCGTGGCAGGTCGGCGCGGTGATGTGACGTGATGTGAATCCATCGACAAGGAACAGCATGGCCAACCTCCCCTTCGGATTTCTCGAGGGCACCGGCTTCGAGCACCGAGACCCACGCTTCAAGTCTTGCATTCCCGGCCCCGAGCGCGTGCAGCGCCTGTGGACCGGTGCGCGCTGGTGCGAAGGCCCCGTGTGGTTCGCCGCGCACCGCACGCTGGTGTGGTCGGACATTCCGAACAACCGCATGCTGCGTTACGACGAAGTCAATGGCACGGTCGGCATCTTCCGTGAGCCGTCGAACAACACCAATGGCAATACGGTCGACCGCCAGGGCCGACTCGTGAGTTGCGAGCACCTCACGCGGCGCGTGACGCGCACCGAGCATGACGGCACGATCACCGTGCTGGCCTCGCACTGGCAGGGCAAGCGTCTCAATTCGCCCAACGACGTGGTCGTGCATTCGGACGGCGCCGTGTGGTTCACCGACCCGAGCTACGGCATCCTCTCCGACTACGAGGGCCTGAAGGCAGACAGCGAAATCGGCGCCTGCCATGTCTACCGCATCGACCCGGCGAGCGGCGAAGTCGAACGCATGGCCGACGATTTCGTGAAGCCCAACGGCCTGGCGTTCTCGCCCGACGAATCGACGCTGTACATCGCCGACACGGGCGCGAGCCATGCGGCGGACGGGCCGCGGCACATTCGCCGCTTCAGTGTCGGCCCCTATGCCAGGAGGCTGGACGGCGGCGAGGTGTTCGCCGAATGCACCAACGGGCTGTTCGACGGCTTCCGGCTCGACACCGAAGGCCGCATCTGGACCAGCGCGCTCGACGGCGTGCACGCCTATCACCCCGACGGCACGCTGCTCGGCAAGATCCTGATCCCCGAGCGCGTGGCCAACGTCTGCTTCGGCGGGCCCAAGCTCAACCGCCTTTTCATCTGCGCGACCACGTCGCTCTATGCCATCACGCTGAACGCGAAGGGAGTCTGATCCATGTCCAGAACACTGGAGGCCAACGGCCTGCAAGCCACCGTCACCCGCATCCTCGAGGCCGCGGGCAGTTCACCAGCCGAAGCACAACAGGTGGCCGCCAACCTCGTGCTGGCGAACCTGAGCGGCCATGATTCGCACGGCGTGGGCATGCTGCCGCGCTACGTCGATGCGGTGGCCGAGGGCGGACTGAAGCCGAACGCAGCAGTGCGCGTCAACCTCGACATCGGTACGCTGATGGGCCTGGACGGCCAGCACGGCTATGGGCAGATCGTCGGCGTGCAGGCGATGGAGCTCGGCATTGCGCGGGCGAAGCAGCATGGCAGCTGCATCTTCACGCTCTCGCACGCGCACCATCTGGGGCGCATCGGGCACTTCGCGGAAATGGCGACGGCGCAGGGGCTGGTGGCCATGCACTTCGTCAACGTGCTGTCGCGGCCGGTTGTCGCGCCGTGGGGCGGCGGCGACGGGCGCTTTGGCACCAACCCGTGCTGCATCGGCATTCCGCTCGCGGGTGCCGAGCCCTTCGTGCTCGATTACGCGACCAGCCGCGTGGCGCAGGGAAAGATGCGCGTGGCGCACAACAAGGGCGAGCGCGTGCCCGACGGCTACCTGATCGACGAGAACGGCGCGCCGACCAACGACCCGGGCGTGGTGGTGGTGCCGCAGGGCAACGGGCTCTTCGGCGCGCTCATGACCTTCGGGGAGCACAAGGGCTACGGGATGGCGGTGGCGTGCGAGTTGCTCGGCGGTGCGCTCACTGGCGGCGGCACGTGGCACCGGCCGGCGGACACGGCGCGCACCGTGCTCAACGGTATGCTGACGGTGCTGATCGACCCGGCGCGGCTGGGAACGCAGAAGTCTTTCGACGAAGAGGCGCGTGAGTTTGTCGAGTGGCTGAGGCAGAGCCCGCCGGGGCAAGGCTTCGACGAAGTGCAGATTGCCGGCGAGCCGGAGCGCAAGGCGCGCGCGGCGCGGCGCAAGGACGGAATCTGGGTGGATGACGCGACGTGGGGAGAAATCGTCGCGGCGGGAGCCAAGGTAGGCGTGGCCGTCGCATAGGGCTTTGGCGCCGGCGGCTATCGGCGGGCACTTCGCGACTTCTGGCTCAGCACCAGCGCGATGCCTCCCAGAATTGCCACCGAAGCAGCTGCCAGCCGCGGCGTGATCGCCTCCGACAGGAACAGCACGCCGCCGAACGCAGCCAGGAGCGGCACCGACAACTGCACGGTGGCCGCGCGCATGGCCGAAAGACGGCTCAGCGCCGCATACCAGACCGCGTAGCCGAGGCCCGATGTCAACGCGCCGGAAGCGACAGCAAGCACAAGGCCGGTCGCGTCCACGCGAGCGCTGGCAGCAAACACCAGGCTCAACGCCAAGGCAAGCGGCACGGCCCGCGTGAAGTTGCGTGCCGTAGCGGCCAGCGGGTCAGCCACCCCACGGCCGCGCAAGGAATACACGCCCCACGCCACACCCGCGATCGCCATCAGCACGGCGCCGAGAAGCGGCGGCGCGGCGATGCCAGGAGACACCAGGTAGACGAGTCCGCTCGCCGCAAGGACAAAGCCGAACCATGCGAGAGCCCCGAAGCGCTCGCCGCCGGAGCGCAAGCCCACGCCGAACATCGTCAGCTGGACCGCGCCGAACAGGATCAGCGCGCCCGTGCCCGCCGACAGGCTGAGGTAGGCGAAGGAGAAGAACGCGACATAGCCGAACAGCATGACGGCGGCCAGCCAGTCGACGCGGGCGGACGAGGCCGGCGGCTGCGCCCTGAACCGCACGATGAGCCCCAGCATGAGCGCTCCCGCCACGAGCCTGACGCTGCCGAAGCTCGCTGCATCAATGCCTTTGTGCTGCAGCGCAAGCCGGCACAGGAGCGAATTGGCCGCGAACGCGAGCATGGCCACCGCCGTGAGGAGGATCGTCTGCAGCGTGGGCTGCCGGTTGTCGCGCGCGTCATCGGGCATGCGCCCTCCGTCGAGGAACCTGCGCAAACATTGGCCTGCCGCCGAGGCCCGGCGGCAAGGGGCGAGTTGATGCTACTCCGCTCGAAGACCCAAGGCGAGCCGGCCGACGCCCCGCAAGGGACGAGCGCGAATCAAACGATCAATGCGATCGTGGCTTCGAGGTGCTCGGATGGTGCGCGGCGGAAACCCGAGCGCGCAAAGCGCTGCAGCTGGCCCACGACGAAGGCCGTGAGCGCAGCGGCGCGCACCTGGGCGTCGACGCTGGGCGTGGCCGAGCCGTCGGCCGCGGCAGCCCCGCGCAACACCTGGCGCAGGGTGGCTTCGATCTTGTCGAAGAACTGGTTCATGCGCTGCTGCAGGCGTTCGTTCTCGTAGACCAGCGCGTCGCCCACCATGACGCGGGTCATGCCAGGGTTGCGCTCGGCGAACTGGACCAGCAGCGTGAGGATCTTGGCGGCCTGCTGGGCGCCGGTGGCGCCCTCGCGCTCGAGGATCTGGTTGACCAGCGTGAAGACGCTCTGCTCGATGAAATCGATCAGGCCCTCGAACATCTGGGCCTTGCTGGCGAAATGGCGGTAGAGCGCGGCCTCGCTCACTTCGAGACGGGCGGCCAACGCGGCGGTGGTGACCCGCTCGGCACCGGGCTGCTCGAGCATGGCGGCAAGCGCCTGCAGGATCTGCACGCGCCGCTCACCCGGCTTCGGGCGCTTCCGCGCCGGGGGAGTGAGCGTGTCCGCGGGGGTCTCTACGCCGGAAGCACTGGTCGTCTCTTCGTTCTGCATGGGAGCGCGTGCAAAGATGTAATCAATTGATTCTCGCACAGCGCAGTGAGCACGCGCCCACCCGTTCAACGGGCGCGGATCATCGTCCCGTAGGCCTGGTCGGTCAGGATCTCGAGCAGCATCGCGTGCGGCACCCGGCCGTCGATGATGTGCACCGCGTTCACGCCGCTCTTGGCGGCGTCGAGGGCGCCTTCGATCTTGGGCAGCATGCCGCCCGAGATGGTGCCGTCGGCGAACAGGTCGTCGATTTCGCGTGCGCTCAGGTTGGTGAGCAGCTTGCCGTCCTTGTCGAGCACGCCGGGCGTGTTGGTCAGGAGCATGAGCTTCTCGGCCTTGAGCACTGTGGCCAGCTTGCCGGCCACGACGTCGGCGTTGATGTTGTAGCTTTCGTTGTCCTCGCCGAAGCCGATGGGGCTGACGACGGGGATGAAGGCGTCGTCCTGCAGCGCCTTCACCACGCTGGGATCGATGGAGACGATGTCGCCGACCTGGCCCACATCATGGTGCACGTTGGGATCGGCGCGGTCGGCCAGCTTGAGCTTTTGCGCACGAATCAGCCCGCCGTCGCGCCCCGTGAGGCCCACCGCCTTGCCGCCGGCCTGGTTGATCAGGCCCACGATGTCCTGCTGCACCTCGCCGGCCAGCACCCATTCGACGACTTCCATGGTCTCGGCGTCGGTGACGCGCATGCCCTGGATGAAGCTGCCCTTCTTGCCCAGACGGTTGAGCGCCGCCTCGATCTGCGGGCCGCCGCCGTGCACCACCACCGGGTTCATGCCGACCAGCTTGAGCAGCACCACGTCTTCGGCAAAGTCTGCCTGCAGCGCCGGATCGGTCATGGCGTTGCCGCCGTACTTGATGACGATGGTCTTGCCGTGGAACTTGCGGATGTACGGCAGCGCCTGGGCCAGGATCTCGGCCTTGTCGCGCGGGGGGATGTTGAGGACGGGGTCGGTCATGGGCGGTCAGGCTCCAAAGCGAAGGACAGGGGAAATTCTCGCAAAGAAAGATGTCGTCAGGGGCGCAACCAGCGGGGCACCTTGAAGCGCACGATCATCAGGTACGCCCCCACATAGGTGGTGACGAACAGCAGGCAGAAGAACATCAGCACGATCGTGTTGTTCCAGAACAGCACGGCCGGCACCACCGACAGCGCGGCGAACATCCAGAGGTACGGCGAGGTGCGGTTGTTGCGCGCCAGCAGTTGCCGGGCCTCGTCGTCCGCGAAAGCCACGCGCACGATGCGCCGGAAGATCAGCTGGTGGAAATGCAGCGCATCGGCCGTGCCGGGCGACTGGCCGCGCGCCAGCTTGCGGTAGATGGAGAACAGCGTCTCCCACACCGGATAGATCAGCAGCAGCATCGGGAACCAGGGCGACACCACGCGGTGCCGCTGCACCAGCGTCACGCAGGCCACGGCGATCACCATGCCCCAGACGTAGGCCCCGCCGTCGCCGGCGAAGATCTTGCCGCGCGGGTAGTTCCAGACCAGGAAGCCGAAGGTGGCGCCGACCAGGCAGATGACCATGGCCGCCAGCTGCCGGTCGCCCACCTGCAGCGCCACGTGGGAGATGGCCAGGCAGACCAGCACGGCGACCGTGCCCGCGAGCCCGTTGTAGCCGTCGATGATGTTGAAGGCATGCGGCAGGCCGCCGATGGCCAGGGCCGCGAACAGCACTGTGGCATACGGAATCATCGCCAGCCAGCCGTCGACCGTCTCGAAGCCGGTTCGCGCCACGCCCAGCCCCAGCAGCCAGCACACAAGCAGCGCCGAACCGATGGTGAGCCCCAGCCGGTAGCGCACCTTCACGTTCTGGGTGACGTCTTCGACGATGCCGCCCAGCACCGCCGGCAAGATGCACAGCAGCGTGAGCATCGAGGTCTTGACCGGCCACGACACATTGAACGGATCGGTGCCGGTGATGCCGGCGGCCAGCCAGGCCACCCCCATGCCCACCAGGATGCCCGCACCGCCCAGGCGCGGCACGTGGCCTTTGTGGAAGCGCTGGGGCATGTCGGCGCCGTAGAGGCGGGCATGCCTGCGCGCGCGGCGCATGAACAGCTGGACCGAGAAGGCAGCGACGAAGAAACTGATGACGATCAGAGCAATCATGTGTGGGGGTTGGGGAACCCTAGAATTCCCGAGCGAAATTAGACCATGCCCACGCCCCCCTCCCCCCGCCCCCCGATCACCATTTCAATCGTGAGCCACGGCCAGCTCGCGCTGGTGCTGCCGCTGCTCGAGCAGCTGGACCGGCACAGCCGCGAAGTCATCGACAAGGTTTTGCTCACATTGAACATTCCCGAGCCCGATGTGCTCGCTGGCCGCAACTGGGGCTTCGAGGTGGAGCGGATCGAGAACGCGAGCCCCAAGGGCTTCGGTGCCAATCACAACCAGGCCTTCGAGCGCTGCGGCACGCCGTGGTTCCTGGTGCTCAACCCGGACATCCGCTTTGACAGCGACGTGCTGACGCCGTTGCTCGCGCAGGCCGCGGCCGACGCCGGCCTGCTGACGCCGCGCATCCTGGAGCCCGGCAAGGCCGAGCCGGAGCCGCACCGGGCGATGCTCACGCCGCTTGAAATCGTAGGAAGAAGGAAGCCCGGCTATGTGCGGCCGACGGTGCCCGCGTGGATTCCGGGGCTGTTCATGCTGTTTCGCAGCGAGGTCTACCGGCAGCTCGGTGGCTTCGACGAGAAATTCTTCATGTACGGCGAAGACTTCGACATCTGCGCCCGCACCCGGCTCGCGGGGTGGAAACTGCAGGTCGGCGAAGACCTGGTCGCCCGGCACGACGCGCAACGAGAAAGCCACCGGAGCAAGAAATACCTGTACTGGCACGTGACCAGCCTGCTGAAGGTGTGGCTGTCGGGGTCGTTCTGGCGGTACTGGCGGCTTCGCGGTTGACCGATCAAGTCTGTCAGCCGCGTTCGAGCAAGTCTTGCGCGATGGCGTGCCCGCCGCGGCCGAAGCGCGCATAGCGGCCGCGCGCCGCCTCGATCAGGATCGGCAGCAGACGCAGCGGCCGCGCCGCCGGAAGCTCGGCCCGGAACCGCTGATGCTCGACCTTGGCGCGCTGTGCCTCCAGGTAAGCGGCCGGCACCCGGGCGCCAAGCTGCTGCAAGCGCTGCAGCAGCGCTTCGGCCCTGCGCAGCCGTGCCACGTGCTTGTCGCCGCGTTCGGCAAAGGCCTTGGCCATCTTCTCGGACAACGTGAGCCGCCGTGCGCCGATCTGGTTGCTGGCGTGCTGGCGGTAGTCGATGGTCGGCTCGGGCAGCACGTCCATGCGGCCGATGGCTGCCGCCACGGCGGCCAGCCATTCGTCGTGCACCCACTCCGGTGCGAACGGCAGCGCTGTGTCGAGCAGGGTCTTGCGGAACATCGTGGTGGCGCCGGTCACGAGATTGCGCCGCAGCAGGACACCGAAGGCCTCGCCGCCCGCGATGGCCGCCAGTTCGGCAGGCTGCACCTCCAGCGCGTGGAAGAGCGTGGAGCCCAAGGGCTTCAGTTCGGCATCGACGAGGCGTGCGTCGGTGTGCAGCAGCAGCAGGTCGGGCCGCGCCTCGAACTGCGCCACCATGCGCGCGAGCCGGCCTGGATGCCAGGCGTCGTCCTGGTCGCACAGGGCGATGAGTTCATGGCTGCAGGCCCGCACGGCCTGCTCGAAGTTACGCGTGACGCCCAGGGGCGGCGTATTGCTGAACACGCGCAGCGCGACCTGGTCCGCCACGCCGCACTGCGCGAGGGTGTCGCGCACGACGGCCAGGGTGTCGTCGGTCGAGCCGTCGTCGGACAGCACGATCTCCCGCGGCAACGGCGTCTGCGCGCAGATGCTTCGGACCTGCTCGGGAAGATAGCGCGCGCCGTTGCGGGTGCAGAGCGCGACGGAAAGGTCGAGGGCCATCAGACCGGAGGCAGGCGGGGCGGCCAGGCGTAGCTGAAGTCTTCGCGGGCCAGCATGAGGTTGGGGCTGTAGGCGGGGTCGTTCTGGATGAGGGCGCCCCAGCGCTGGTGCATGTAGGCGGCTTCTTCCTGGAACTGTGCCTGCTTCTGCGACGAGACATCCTTGGCGCGGGTAGCGGACTCGTAGTGGAACAGCTCCGCGTAGGGCGTCCAGACGTTGCGCAGGCCCGCTTCGCGCAGCCGGAGGCAGAAGTCGATGTCGTTGAAAGATTCCTTCAGATGCACTTCGTCAAGGCCGCCGACTTCGAGGTAGTGGCACTTCTGGATCACGAGGCAGGCCGCGGTGACCGCGGAGAGCGTCTGGATCAACGCCGCGCGGCCAGCATAGCCTTCGCGGCCCATCGGCATGCGGCGGTGCGAATGCGCGGCAATGCCCCCCACGCCCAGGATCACGCCGGCGTGCTGCAGAGTCTTGTTGGGGAACCACAGCCGCGCCCCCACGGCGCCCACGCCCGGCTGCACCGCAAGGCTCACCATCTCACTGAGCCAGTCCGGCGTGATGACCTCGATGTCGTTGTTGACCAAGGCCACTAGTTCGCCATTGGCCGCGGCAACCGCGCCGTTGTTCAGTGCCGCGTAGTTGAAATCGCGGTCGTCGCGCAGCACGCGGACATTCGGCTTCTCTGCGGCAATGCGCTTGAACCAGGCCAGCGTGTCCGGATCGTCGGAGCCGTTGTCGACGATGATGATTTCGTAGTTCGAATAGCTGGTTTTCTCCAGAATCGACTCGACGCATTGCCGGGTCAGCTGCAAGGCGTTGCGTGTCGGGATGATCACGGAAACCAGCGGTAAGACATCAGGCAAGGCGTAATGCACGCGGTACCCGAAATCGAGGTGTTCGGCTGTGGCACGCACGCCGGTGCGCATGAAATGCTCGTTCAGCGCGCGCTCGCCTGCAAGGGCAGCATAGGGCTTGGCGCTCATCGAACGGGCCGTGCTTTCGACGTGCACGCGCCAGTGGTACAGCACGCGCGGAATGTGCTGGATCTGGCTGGGCTGTATCCGCTCCATGCAGCGCAGCACCAGATCCCAGTCCTGCGAGCCTTCCATGCCGACGCGGAAGCCCTCGACAGAACGCATCAGTTCGGTCGAAAGCACGCCCAGATGGCTGAACATGTTCTGCGAGCGGAAGAGATCGACGTTCCAGTCCGACTTGAAATAGGGCCCGAACCGGTGCCCACCCTCATCGACCTTGTCTTCGTCGGAATAGATCAGCTTCACGTCAGGATGGGTCGCGATGCAATCGGCCACCCAGAAAAGCGCGTGGGCCGGCAGCAGGTCGTCGTGGTCCATGAGCGCAACCCAGGAGCCCGAGACCAGTTCCAGCGCACTGTTGGAAGCGGCCGAGATGTGACCGTTTTTCGGGCGAAATACCACCTTGATGCGCGGGTCGCTCTCGCTGTACAACTTGAGGATCTCGCGCACCTCGGCCGAAGGCGATGCGTCATCGGCAATGCAGAGCTCCCAATTCGGATAGATCTGGCTGCGCACCGACTCGATGGCCTCGCGCAGCCACGCGGGGTTGGGGTTGTAGGTGGGCATCACGACCGAAATCAGCGGCCGGTCTTTCAGGGCAGCCACGCGCTGGGCGATCTTGTCGCGCAATTCGGGAGTAAGGGTGTCATAGCGCTGCACCCACTTCGTATAGTCGTTGTAGCCGCCGAAGCGCCGGCCCAGTTCCCAGCGGATGCCCGCCCAACCCGACTTCTTGAACATTCGCAATGCCCGCTGCACGCGCCCCATCATTCCGGGGCCTTGCCAGAGTCCGGCCAGGCCGAGGATGAATCGATAGACAGATTTCATAGAAATTGCGCACCCGCGAGGCGGATGAGGCGGAGCTTGTGAGGAAATACCTGAAATAGACAGGGCGATGCCGAAACATGGCGTCGCTGGCCTTGCGGGAGGGGATTATCTTCGCAACCAGCCGCCGCAAAGGACGGCGGCGGCCGTTTCACTCCTACGCCGGACGTCGGAGGGCTGCCCGTAAAATTGGTCGGTCAAAAAGCTAAAGGAAAACAATGAGGCTACTCTCTGTGGTGCTCTCGGGAGGCGCCGGCTCCAGGCTCTGGCCTGCTTCGCGTCAGGCTTTTCCCAAGCCATTCATGAAAATCGGCGACTCCACGCTGCTTCAACAGGCTGTCGAGCGTGGACAGGCCTGCGGGACCGGTGACCTGATGGTCGTGACCAACAAGGACCATCTGTTCCTCACGAAGGACGTGCTCGGGCAGATGAGCGACCCGCCCACCACCACCTTTCTCCTCGAGCCCAAGGGGCGCAACACCGGTCCGGCCATTGCACTGGCAGCGCTTCAGTGTGTTCGGCAGTTCAGCGGTGACACGGTGATGCTTGTCCTGTCCGCGGACCACCTCGTGCCGGACGTGGAAGCTTTCGTCGCCAGTGCAACAGAAGCCTTCCGCCTCGCCCAGGAAGGCAATCTCGTGGTTTTCGGAGTGAGCCCGACGAGCCCAGATACGGGCTTCGGCTACATCGAGGTCGAACATGTCTCGCGCGAGAGCCAGGAAGTCAAGCGCTTCGTCGAGAAGCCCGACCTCGAGACGGCGCAGAAGTACCTGGCCACCGGCCGTTACTACTGGAACAGCGGCATGTTCGCGTTCACTGCCGACACCATCATCGCGGCGCTCGAGAAGCACGCCCCCGAGGTGATAAGGGCGGCAAGGCGCGCACTCGAAACCGCCAAGACCTCCGGCGCATCGGTCAATTTCGATCTGCATGCGTTCGGTTTGCAGCCGGACATCAGCATCGACTACGCGGTGCTGGAGCACGCCTCGAATGTCCATGTGGTGCCAGCCAAGTTCAGCTGGAGCGACGTGGGTTCGTGGCCCGCGGTGTCCAACGCTCTGACGCCTGACGCCAGCGGTAACACGCTTCCCGACGACGTCGTCGCCCTCGACACGACGGGCACGCACGTGCAGGTCGAAAGTTATGGCCCCAAGGTCGTTGCCACCGTTGGCGTTCACGACCTCGTGATTGTCGACACGCCCGATGCGCTGCTGGTTCTGCACAAGGACAGCGCGCAAAAGGTGAAAAAGGTCGTCGACGTGCTCAAGGCTCGCAAGCACGACACGGTGCACCTGCCGCCGGTGGTCCACCGTCCGTGGGGCACGTATGCCTCGCTCAAGGAAGAGGAAGGCTACAAGGTCAAGCGCATCACCGTCAGACCCGGCGAAGCGCTGTCCCTGCAATACCATCACCAGCGCGCGGAACACTGGGTGGTCGTACAGGGGCGCGCCATCGTGCAAATCGGAGACACCGAGCACGAGACGCTCCCGGGCCAGTATCGGTACATTCCCCTGAAGGAAAAACACCGCCTGACCAATATCGGCGACGAGGAGCTCGTGCTCATCGAAGTCCAGTGCGGCGGCTACCTGGGCGAAGACGACATCGTCCGCCTCGCAGACACTTACGGCCGTACATGAGTCAAGTCCATTCCAATCTTCACCGAAGCGCCCTGTCCGACTGGTGGCAAGGCACCCGCCGCACCGATATCTGGTGGACCCTTGCCTGGTTCGACATCGTCCTGCGCTATCGCCGCTCCATGCTCGGCCCGATGTGGCTCACCTTGAGCATGGGCGTGATGATCGGTGGCATGGGGCCGCTGTACAGCTCGCTGTTCGGCACCGAGCTCTCGCGCTTCTTTCCTCACCTGGCACTGGGCATCATCTTCTGGGGCTTTTTCTCCAGCATCGTGACGGATGCATGCAACGCCTTCGTCGGGTCGTCGAACTACCTCAAGCAGGGCTACTTTCCGATCAGCCTGTTCGTCTGGCGAAGCCTGGCACGCAACCTGATCCAGTTTGCACACCAGATCGTGCTCTACATCCCCGTGGCGATCTGGGCCGGCATTTCGCTGTCCTGGTCAGTCCTGCTCGTCCTTCCTGCCTTCGCCATCCTGATCGTCAACGCGCATGCGCTGGGCCTGCTGCTGGGACTGATCTGCACCCGCTATCGCGACGTCACGCAGATCGTCACCAGTGTGATGCAGATGCTGATGTTTCTGACGCCGGTGTTCTGGCTACCCGAGAGTCTTCCCGGCCGCGCCAAGTACGTGCTGTGGAATCCGTTTGCGCAGATGCTGGACCTGCTTCGCACGCCTCTGATGGGCGGCGTTGCACATATCCACAGCTGGATCGGCATCCTGTTCTGGACGGTGTTGTGCCTGACTCTTGCCATCCTTCTGTTCTCGAAGTACCGCCGCCGCGTCGTCTACTGGCTCTGATCCATGGCATTCATCTCACTCAAAAACGTCGCCGTCAACTTTCCGATCTATGGCGCTGGCGCCAACTCCCTAAAGAAAACGCTTGCAGCCTCCGTGACCGGTGGGCGCTTCGGCAAGGAAACTGGCGTGACCGTGGTGCAGGCGCTCAGCGGCATCAACCTCGAGCTCAAGAGCGGTGACCGGCTCGGCCTGGTAGGCCACAACGGTGCGGGCAAGTCGACATTGCTGCGCACGCTGGCCGGCGTCTATGAGCCATCCTCAGGAGAGTTCGCGCGCCAAGGCTCAGTAGCCAGCTTGATCGACCCTTCGCTGGGCATCGAAATGGATGCGACGGGCGTGGAGAACATCATGCTGCGCGGCCTGGTGATGGGCATGAGCAAGAAGGAGATCGATCGCCTTACGCCTGACATCTGCGAATTCAGCGGCCTGGGCGAGTATGTGAACATGCCCGTGCGCACCTACTCGACCGGCATGATGATGCGTCTGGCGTTCTCAATCTCTACCAGTGTCGAAGCCGACATCCTGCTCATGGACGAATGGCTCTCGGTGGGTGACGCGGAATTCACCGAAAAGGCCGAAAAGCGGATGCGGGACGTGGTCTCGAAGTCCGGCATCCTGGTGCTCGCATCACATTCACCGGAACTCATTGCCAAGGAATGCAACCGAGTGATCCACCTCGAACACGGGCGAATCGTCGAGCGCTAGCAGGTTCGGGCTGACTACAGTCAGCGCGACGAACGTCTGGCTGCATTGATTTCAACAAGCCGCTCCCTAATGCGCCCGCCAGCAGCTTGGAGCGAAAGGCGATCTTGCGCGCTTCTTTGGGCTGCAGCACCCAGGTCGCGCGCCCACTGCGGGTCATCGTAAACTTTGCGCATCAGTTGCGCCGCGTGCTCGATAGAAGGCTCCGCCCAAAGATCGTTGGCTGAATAAGGCGGAATATTCTTGCCGACAGTCACCAGTTGATAGTCAACCAACAAACTATTCGAGTCGTCCATGAAGTCGACGTTGCCGGAGTAGTTGGTGGCGATGACTGGCTTACCCATCAACATCGCCTCAGCCATGGTTAGCCCAAGCCCCTCGCTGCGATGCAGAGACGTGTAGGCATCGCAGGCATTCATCAACGAGAGAATTTCATCGGATGAGTAAACCTCATTAATCAATCGAATATTCAGGCCCTTGGCAGCAGCACGCAGCATCTCGAACTGCTCAGGGTGCCTCTCTCCGAAGGATGTCTTGAGCACAAGCGTCACTGGCTCATCTTCGGCAAATGCCATTTGAAATGCGCGGATGAGGCCCAGCGGATTTTTTCGCTCCATCACACTCATCATGTGGAAGGTGAAAAGAAACGTGAATGATTGCTCAGGTAGATCGAAGTGCGCTCGGGGTCGCGGCGCAAATGGTTGAAGTTGGGCACCGGGAAAGAGCGTTTTGACCGGGACGGAAAGACGCGCACGCAACCCCTGCGCCACGAAATGCGTTGCGGCCCAGACTTCATCGACCGCATGGGTATTCCAGTCCGCGGGCACCGACGGAAATTCCCAATACCAGTAAGCAATCTTATAGGGCCGAGGCACTCGCTCTATCAGGTCTGCCCGGCGATATGCATCTTCGAACAACGGGTCAGGTTGTACGTGCACGAGGCTGACGTCGTAGATCTCGGTTCCCGAGAAATTCACGTGGAAAGGGTCGTCGTTAATGTCCGTTCGCATGTCGCGCAGCGACGTCGGCGTACCTGCAAGACGTAGGCCCTCGACGATCGACTCGGTCGACACGCGCAGCCCTGACGGGTAGCAAAAATGACCGATAACATTCAAACCAGGAGAGGCCAGTTCCGTAGCGACTTCGCCCACGTCCAAATTGCAGCACCATTCGAGCGCTGATTCAGGCAGCCCCGCGTCCGTCGTAAGCAGCCAGTTCAAGAGCCTGATCGCTTGCGATACATCACTCATCGCAAGCGGAAACATCTCCTGCCAGATCGGTCGTGCCCAATAGGCCCTGCGGAGCTGTACGACTGGAGCATCACTCGATGGCCAGTGCGTCGAGTGCAACCAGCTCGATGCGCCTGGGTAAGACAAAGCAAACCATTCCAAAAACCGCGACTCTCCGAACACAGTCAACGCCTCGGGATTTTCTTGTTGCCAAAGCGGAGTAAACAGGTAGGCCAGCTTCAGTTCATGAAGAGGATCCTCTCGACTTTGTAGGAACAACCACCACACCTCTTCCGGTCTCAGTTGCCCTTGGTTGAGCTCGAAGTTCATGAACCAGAAAAAGAGCGCCGGCTGACCTGACGGGGTCAGCCCGTGAGGAAGCACCGACCTCACCTCCTCTCTGACCATGAGGACTTGCCGCGCGCGCGCCGCCACCTGCTGATCCAGGACGTTTACGACCATTCGCTGCGCTTCACCGGAAAGCCCCAGTGCCAAGGCTGCGTCCGGAGTTCCAAGCCAGACGCCGAAAGGGCCGCTCGCCCCATCAGAGAGTGCCCTGGGAAATCTGACCCGCAAGTTCTTGTCCGACCGAAGTAGATCGATGCAGAAGCGCGCGGCCGACCATGGATCCGACACGGCTGCAACAGCTTGTTTGGGCCACAGGAAATTGGTGACCGGCAAGCGGGCAACCGCCTGAACACTGTCATCGTCGAAGAGATCGAACATCGACGGGAAATAAGGCATCTTCTGGTCAAACCGCCAGACCTCGAGACGTGATCGCTCACGCTGCAGAAAATCTTGTCGCAGGCGCCCTTGCTCTTCAATCAGGGCTCTCTGCCTCAAGGCAGCCAGCCGGCGCCGCGCATGCCAAGGCGTGATCAACCACCAAAGCGCCTTAACGGCACGCCTTCCATGGTGGCGCAACAGACTTCCGATTTTCAACACAACTTTTACTGGCCGAAGCCGCCTCTTGACACGAATTTGTAGTTTAAGTTGCCGGCCAGTTCGAAAAGCTGGCACACGCTCATAAAATGTGCAGGACAGATACGCGTCACTCGGACGATTCTCGGTAGCGGCTGAAGCCGGACCCGGGAGATGAATAACTTGCTCAATGAATCAACCAGACTTTTATCGTGCGTTTGAAGATCGCCATCGCGGCTCGCGCGAATTGATTAAAGCCCGATTAGAGGTATACAAGCCCTTTGTCCAACCCTTGCGCGACCTGATGCAGTCTTCTCGCGCGCTGGACTTGGGTTGTGGCCGCGGTGAATGGCTCGAGCTTACAGAACAATGGGGATTCGACGGTCAAGGCGTTGACTTAAGCGAGGGTATGCTGGAAGCGTGCCGACAAAGGGGGCTGAAGGTTGAGCGCGACGATGCACTACAGAAGCTGCATAGCATGGCGCCTGGAAGCCTGGTTCTCATTACCGCCTTCCATTTGATAGAGCACATTCCTTTCGATCAGGTTCGCGAACTTATCGATGCATCGCGACACGCGCTGTGCCCTGGTGGACTGCTGATTCTGGAAACACCCAACCCGGAAAATCTTATTGTAGGAGCGACCAACTTCTACCTCGATCCAACGCACATCCGACCTGTTCCTCCTTTACTGCTGAGCTTCGCAACGGAACACGCCGGCTTCACTCGCAACAAGGTGGTCCGCCTGCAGCAGCCGGAACTTGCTCCCGGAAGGCTTGGCATCTCAGACGTCTTGGGGGCGGTCAGCCCGGACTACAGCGTGATCTGCCAAAAAGCCGCGGATTCAGACGTCATGCAGCGGTTTGACGTTGCGTTTGAAGGCGAGCACGGCGTCTCGCTCGAGTCACTTGCTCACGACTACGACGCGCGATGGGTGGCAAAATTTACCGCGTACGACAGCCAGATCGACATACGTATGCGCCAGATGCACGCTCATGCACGCCAAGCTGACGCACGCGCGCGGCAGGCGCGCATTTGGGCGCAGAACGCCGAAGCACGATCCGACCTCACCGAATTCAAGCTCAGTGAAGCGACCGCACTTTTGTTGCGGATCGAGCAGCAATTAGGCGTCGCGCAAGCGCATCTTCATGCGGTTTTGGAAAGCAATTCATGGCGCTTGACCGCGCCACTCCGCGCGCTGATCAAGCCTGCGCGCCGGTTAACCCACGCGGCACGAGAAGGGCGACTGGGCAGCGGTATCAAGCGCCGTATCAAATCGCTCATCAGAGCCACCGCCGCTCAAGTCAATCGCCGTCCACTCCTGAAACGGAGTGCTCACCGAATACTCAATTGCGTACCGCCTTTGAAACGTCGCTTAGCAGCCATGTTGGCACCGGTACAGGCCGCCGCTTGGACCGACAACATGACACAGGCACCGGACACCTTATCGCCGGATGCATGCGCCATCCTTCGTCAACTCAAACAAAGCCAGCGCGGACTGGAAAAAATCTGATGCGGATAGTGCTCGACCTTCAAGGCGCCCAATCGATCGGCAGCAGAACGCGAGGTATTGGAAGATATACATCCTCGTTGGCGCAGGCAATAGCGCGCCGCTCGCACGATCACGAAATCGTGTTGGCGCTCAATGGCTGCTTCCCCGAAGCGATCGACGAGATAAGGACAAACTTTGACGGGCTAGTCGATCCGAAGAACATGCGAGTTTGGTATGCAGCTCCGCAATCCACCAGCGCCAACGGTAGACAAGCACAAGAGAAAATCTACGAGGCATTCTTGGCGAGCCTCCAACCTGATGTTGTCCATGTTGGCAGTCTGTTCGAAGGCTTAGGCGACGCATCTGTAACGAGCGTGGGCAGCTTCGCTGCGATGCCGACTGCGGTCACCTTGTATGACCTCATTCCGTTGATTCACCCCCACCCATACCTTGACAACACCTCGGTGCGTGCTTGGTATATGAAGAAAATTACGGCACTTCAGCGCGCTGACATGTGGTTTGCGATATCGGAGTCTTCGCGCCAAGAAGGGATAACGCAGTTGGCGTTGGATCCAGACCGGTGCGTCAATGTTTCGACAGCAGCCTACGATCACTTCAAGCAAGTTGTAGTCACTCCAGATCGCGAACAAGATCTACGGCAGCGCTATGGCTTGCACAAGCCGTTCGTGATGTACACCGGTGGCATTGACCACCGAAAGAACATCGAAGGTTTGATCAAAGCCTTCGCACGTCTTCGCGGGGATTTGCGTCGCAACCATCAACTGGCCATTGTGTGCTCCGCACGGCCAGAAGATCGCAGTCGACTATTGCAACTCGCCCGTGAGCAAGGGCTGGATGATGGTGCGGTGGTCGTTACAGGGTTTGTGCCCGAACCAGATCTCGTGAATTTCTACAATCTGTGTGCGCTGTTCGTCTTTCCGTCTTGGCACGAAGGATTCGGGCTGCCTGCGCTCGAAGCCATGCAATGCGGTGCTGCTGTGATCGGCGCCAATACGTCAAGCCTCCCAGAGGTCATTGGTCGCGATGACGCCCTTTTCGACCCGCGTGACGAAGTGTCGATCGAGAGGAAGATGGCGGAGGCACTGACCGACCAGGCCTTTCGCGCGGCCTTGGTCACCCACGGCCTTGAGCAAGCAAAAAAGTTTTCGTGGGACAAGTCCGCCAAGCGCGTACTTGCGGGACTGGAAGCTCTACATGCATCCTCGTCGTCCCGCGGCTCGGCTGAAATAAAAAGACGCCAACTACGCCCGAGGCTCGCCTATATTTCGCCGCTTCCTCCAGAGCGAAGTGGCATTGCGGACTACAGCGCGGAGCTTCTTCCGGAACTTGCCCGATATTATGAAATAGATCTAATTACGGAATTAGAGGGACTCGAAGACACCCCCTTGGCACAGTCATTTGCCATAAGGGATATCGAATGGTTCAGGCAGAATGCAAATGCATTTGATCGCGTCTTATATCACTTCGGCAATTCCGACTTTCACGAGCACATGTTCGCGCTCGCAGCAGAAATACCTGGCGTAGTGGTATTGCATGATTTCTTTTTGGGCAACGTTCAGATTAACAGAGAGCGTTTTAGCCACCAACAGAATAAATGGACCGAGACGCTGTACGAATCACACGGCTATTCAGCAGTCAAAGAGCGTTTTGAAACCCTGAATATTGCGGAGGTTGTATTCAAATACCCGAGCAATTTTGATGTGATCCGTCATGCCCAGGGAGTCATCGTCCATTCGCCATATTCTTTGCAACTTGCAGATAAATGGATTGAAAAATCCGCAACGGCAAACTGGACATTGATTCCGCTTTTGCGAAAACCGACTACCAATACCGCCATCCAACGTTCGGAGGCGCGCGCGCGGCTAGGACTTAGAGACGATGATATTCTGGTGAGTGCGTTTGGCATGCTGGGCCCAACGAAACTCAATCATCGCCTCATTCAATCTTGGCTTGCATCATCCTTGGCCAAAGACCCGCATTGTAGGCTTGTATTCGTTGGCGACAACGACAAGGGTGAGTACGGAGTGCAGATACAGCATGATGTGACTACCGCGCAATCGAATATTGATATCACCGGCTGGGTGGATAAAGGAGAATTTCAAGACTATTTGCGCGCGACCGATGTAGCCGTTCAGTTAAGAACCAACTCCCGCGGAGAAACCTCGGCCGCAGTTCTGGACGCGATGAACTATCAAGTGGCAACAATTGCAAACGCCAATGGATCTATGGCTTTTTTGCCGGAAAATTCTTTATGGCTGTTGCCAGATGAATTCACTGATGCACAGTTAATTGATGCCATTGAAACACTTAGGGCCGCACCCGAAGAACGCAAAAAAATAGGCAAAAAAGGACACGACTCGGTTTGCGAACTGCACGCTCCGGAAATCTGTGCGCGGCGCTACTTTGACGCAGTCGAGGCATTTGCATCCAAGGCATCGCGCGCGCGCGATGGCCTTATTCGATCCATCGGGCAAAACAACAAGCTGACGCAAACTGAATTTGTGGAAATCGCGAAAAGCATCGCAGCAACACTACCGCTGGCAGCTCCGAAACGCCAATTACTCGTAGACGTGTCCGAATTGGTTCGCCGGGACTCGCAAAGTGGCATTCAGCGCCTTGTGAAATCGATGTTGCAGGCGCTATTCGCAGCCCCACCCGATGGTTATCGAATTGAGCCGGTCTACGCAGTCCTTGGAGAAATGGGCTATAAATACGCAAGGCAGTTCACACTGAATTTTCTTGGCTGCCCCGCAGAGGGTCTTCAAGACGCAATCATCGATGCGCGTGCAGGTGATATTTTTGTAGGCCTCGACCTTCAGCCCGAAATCGTGCCTTTGCAAGGTGAATTCTTCCAGCGCTTGCGGCACATCGGGGTACGCGTCGAATTCGTTGTATACGATTTGTTACCCGTCATTCTGAGTTCTAGATTCGCCAAAAATTTAAGTGACGGGCATGAGCGATGGCTCAAAGCAGTAGCTGAAAATCACGGTGCACTTTGCATTTCCCAAGCTGTTGCCGATGAGTTCGCCTCCTGGCTTGCGGATAATGCAACTGCTCGCGATAGGGGCCGTTTCGATATTCGAGCATTCCACTTAGGTGCTGATCTTGCCTCTTCAAAGCCAAGCGTCGGCCTCCCCGCAAATGCGTCCGCCACGCTAGACATGATCACATCGAAACCGAGTTTTTTGATGGTCGGCACCGTCGAGCCCCGAAAGGGGCACGAACAAGTCCTGGACGCCTTTGAGAAACTGTGGTCCGTCGAGGGATTGGATGTCAGCCTTGTGATCGTCGGCAAGCAGGGCTGGATGGTTGACGAATTGGTCAAGCGCCTGCACAACCACCGTGAGCAAGGCACGCGTCTGTTCTGGTTGGAAGGCATCAGCGACGAGTACCTCGAGCGCGTATATGCGTCCGCTTCTTGCCTGATTGCAGCCTCCGAAGGGGAAGGCTTTGGTCTGCCGCTTATCGAGGCTGCACGACACAAATTGCCCATTATTTCGCGCGACCTACCCGTCTTCAGGGAGGTGGCCGGCACCCATGCGATGTACTTTACCGGCAACGAAGTTGCAATCGCAAAAGTCGTCACCGAATGGATTCAACTGTCCAAAACCGGAAGCCACCCCTCCTCCGACAACATGCCCTACCTCACTTGGCAGCAAAGTGCCGAGCAGTTCAAAGCCGCGCTATTTGATCGACCCCCGATGACCCGGCAGTGAAGCATCTGCAACGAAGATCGCTCGGGGGTGTTCAGTTCTCATAGGAGCATGCTTCAGAATATGGCCCGTCGTTGAGACGCTCGACTCAGTCTGCACATCCATGTGCACCACCACGAAACCAGGAAAGAAATTAGTATGAAGAAGCGCGCTGTTGTCACAGGCATCACTGGCCAGGACGGTGCCTACTTGGCGGAATTGTTGTTGGCCAAGGGCTACGTGGTCTACGGGACCTATCGCCGCACGAGCTCCGTCAACTTCTGGCGCATCGAAGAACTCGGACTGCAGAACAATCCCGACCTTCACCTCGTGGAGTACGACCTGACCGATCTGGGCAGTTCGATCACGCTGCTCAAGGACGCAAGGCCGGATGAGGTCTACAACCTGGCGGCGCAGAGCTTCGTCGGCGTGAGCTTCAACCAGCCCGCAGCCACGGCACAGATCACGGGCATCGGCGCGCTGCATCTGCTCGAGGCCATCCGCCTGGTCAACCCGAAGATCCGTTTCTACCAAGCATCGACGTCCGAAATGTTCGGCAAGGTGCAGGCCATTCCACAAATTGAAGACACCCCCTTCTACCCGCGCAGCCCGTACGGCGTGGCCAAGCTGTACGCACACTGGATGACCATCAACTACCGCGAGAGCTACGGCATCTTCGGTAGCAGCGGCATCCTGTTCAATCACGAGAGTCCGCTACGCGGTCGCGAGTTCGTCACGCGCAAGATCACCGACAGCGTCGCCAAGATCAAGCTCGGCAAGCTAGACGTGCTGGAGCTGGGCAACCTCGACGCCAAGCGCGACTGGGGCTTTGCGAAGGAATACGTCGAAGGCATGTGGCGCATGCTGCAGGCCGATGAGCCCGACACCTTCGTGCTCGCGACTAACCGCACCGAGACCGTCCGCGACTTCGTCAAGCTCGCGTTCAAGGGCGCCGGCATTGCCGTCGACTTCAAGGGCTTGGGCGAATCCGAAACCGCAGTCGACACTGCCACCGGCAAGACCGTGATGCGCGTGAATCCCAAGTTCTATCGCCCCGCCGAAGTCGAACTGCTGATCGGCGACCCCGCCAAGGCCAAGGCCAAGCTCGGCTGGGCTCCTGCCACGACGCTGGAACAGCTGTGCCAGATGATGGTGGAAGCCGACCTGCGGCGTAACCAGCAGGGCTTCTCGTTTTGAAGATCTTGTTGACAGGCGCGCAGGGCTTCACGGGACGCGTGTTCGCGAGTCGTGCAACAGAAGCAGGGCATGAGATCGCGCCACTTCGCGCAGACCTCACCGATGACGAAGCGTTGCGAAGTGAAATTGGTGTTGGAAGCTATGACGCGGTCGTTCATCTGGCCGCGATCAGCTTCGTGGGTCATGCGGAGGAACGCGCGTTCTACGACGTGAATGTCGTCGGGACAACGAGCCTGTTGGATGCCCTGCTCGAACTGCCCGCGCCTCCAAGGCGCGTGTTGTTGGCAAGCAGTGCGAACGTGTATGGCAACAGCACCGAGTCACCCTTGACGGAAACCCATCCGCCGGCGCCGGTCAACCACTACGCGACAAGCAAGCTCGCCATGGAGTACATGGCGCGCACTTACAGTGATCGACTGAACATCGTCACAACGAGGCCGTTCAACTACACCGGCCCCGGGCAGGACGTGAACTTCGTGATTCCCAAACTGGCAAAGCACTTTGCGGAACGCGCGGAATCCATTGCCTTGGGAAACCTCGACGTCGAGCGCGAATTCAACGATGTGCGAATGGTGTGCGACGCATACCTGATGCTTCTAGACCATGGGGAAGCAAGCGAGATATACAACGTATGCTCGGGCCAGCCCTATATGTTGCAGCACATCATCGACGTGTTCACGCGAATATCCGGGCACAAAATCCAGGTCAACGTGAATCCAAAGTACGTTCGCCCTAACGAGGTACATCGCCTTTGCGGCAGCCCCGACAAGCTTGCGACAATGCTGGCCGGGCACGGTCTCTCCCTAAAGGCGCCGCCGCTTGAAGATACGCTGAGACGAATGTTGGATAGCTTCTTGATCGCTTAGGCATCCGCGGCAAAATGCGCGGATCAGAATCGCTGTTTCGTGCAAAGAACGCTTCCGACGATTTGGCACAATTGGCGCTTGCAGGGGTCGGTCGACTACAGTGATCCGACCCACGATCCGGGCCGCACGACAAGGTCCGACTTCGCATCAACTCTCCACCATACGAGCGCGTAGTGCGAATGTCATTCTCGAATTACTACAGTTGAGCCAGGAGAAGCAAGTTGAAAACGGTCATCCTCGCCGGAGGGCTAGGCACTCGGATTTCCGAGGAAACCCACCTGAAGCCAAAGCCCATGATTGAGATTGGGGGTAAGCCGATCCTGTGGCACATCATGAAGATCTATTCCGCTCACGGAATACGCGACTTCATCATCTGCTGTGGCTACAAGGGTTACGTCATCAAGGAGTACTTTGCAAATTACTTCCTTCACATGTCGGACGTGACCTTTGACATGGAGCACAACCGCATGGAAGTGCACCAGCGCTATGCAGAACCGTGGCGTATCACTTTGGTCGACACCGGGGATGAAACGATGACCGGCGGGCGCCTGAAACGAGTCGCCGAACACATCCAGGACGAAGAAGCATTTTGCTTCACGTACGGCGACGGAGTCGGCGATATCGACATCACCAAACTCATCAAGTTTCATCGCACCAACGGGCTGCAGGCCACGTTGACCGCGACCTCGCCGCCAGGCCGCTTCGGCGCACTCGACCTGCGCGATCACAAGGTCATGGCTTTCAAGGAGAAACCCAAGGGTGACGGGGGCCTCATCAACGGTGGTTTCTTCGTTCTTTCACCCAAGGTGCTCGAGCTTCTTGATGGAGACAGCACCGTGTGGGAACGTGAACCGTTGGAGCGACTGGCTCAAAATCAGCAACTCGGCGCATTCGAGCACAAGGGTTTCTGGCAACCTATGGATACGCTGAGAGACAAGGTTCATCTTGAAGAGTTGTGGCAAAGTGGCAAGGCGCCCTGGAAGGTCTGGTAATGGACTCGACTTTCTGGGCTGGCAAGCGCGTATTTGTCACCGGGCACACCGGCTTCAAGGGCAGCTGGCTATCGCTATGGCTGCAGCGGCTCGGTGCCGTCGTAACCGGCTATGCCCTGGAGCCTTCGACGACGCCCAGCCTTCATGCGCTCGCAGCGGCCCAAAGCAGCGCCACATCGGTGATCGGCGACGTTCGGGATCTTGAGTCGCTGCGCGTCGCGCTGCGGGAATCGCGCGCGGAAGTCGTGTTTCACCTGGCGGCCCAGCCACTGGTGAGGCGCTCCTACGTCGAGCCAGTTGAGACCTACGCCACCAACGTGATGGGCACGGTTCACCTGCTGGAGGCTGTTCGCACATGCGACACCGTGCGGTCCGTGGTAGTTGTCACGAGCGACAAATCCTACGAGAACAAGGAGTGGGCCTGGGGCTATCGCGAATCGGACCCCATGGGCGGCTACGACCCCTACAGCAATAGCAAAGGCTGCACGGAACTTGTCGCCGCGGCCTACCGGAATTCGTTTTTCAATGAGTCCGCTTACGCCAAACACGGCGTGGCGGTGGCAACCGTTCGCGCTGGCAACGTGATCGGCGGCGGCGACTGGTCGGAAGACCGGCTCGTCCCCGACCTACTGCGAGCCTTTGGCGCAGGGCAGAGCGCGCTCATCCGCAACCCGCATTCGGTGCGCCCCTGGCAGCACGTTCTCGAACCGTTGCAGGGATATCTCATGCTTGCGCGGAAGCTATATGTCGAAGGTCCCGCGTGGGCTCAGCCCTGGAACTTCGGGCCGGCCGACTCCGATGCTCGCCCTGTATCGTGGATCGCCGATCGGCTGACCCATGTCTGGGGCGGCAGTGCAACATGGCACACCGACCCGGCGACAGACCATCCTCATGAAGCGAACTGGCTCAAACTGGATTGCTCGAGGGCGCGGCAAGTACTGGGTTGGGTCCCGCGCTGGAATCTCGAGCAGGCGCTTGACGCGATCGTCGAGTGGCAGCTGGCTTGGCACAAAGGCGAGGACATGTCGAGCATCACACTCTCGCAAATCAAACAATTTGAAAGCACCCCACAAGATGACTGAAATCTCATTCAAGCAGAACGAACTGCGCAAGAAAATCCTGGCGATGGTTGCGGAATACGGTGCGCTGTCGAGCACGCCCGCCTTCGTGCCCGGCGAATCGTTGATACCGCCTTCGGGCAAGGTCGTCGGTGCGCCCGAAATGCAACTCATGGTCGAGGCCTCGCTGGATGCATGGCTCACGACGGGGCGCTTCAACACGATGTTCGAAAGCCGGCTTGCAGGATTTCTAGGCGTCAAACACTTGCTGACGGTGAACTCCGGCTCCTCGGCCAACTTGGTCGCGTTTTCGACGTTGACCTCGCCCAAGCTTGGCGACCGAGCCATTCTTCCGGGTGATGAAGTGATCGGCGTGGCGGCAGGCTTTCCCACCACCGTCAATCCAATCCTCCAATGCGGTGCGGTGCCTGTGTTTGTCGACGTCGATATCCCGACGTACAACATCAACGCCGACCTTCTCGAGGCCGCCATCGGCCCGCGGACCAAGGCCATCATGCTGGCCCACACGCTAGGCAACCCATACAACCTCGCCGTCGTCAAGGCCGTGTGCAAGAAGCACAACCTCTGGCTCGTCGAAGACTGCTGTGACGCATTGGGCTCGCGCTACGAGGGCCAACTCGTTGGCACTTTCGGCGACATCGGTACGCTGAGTTTCTACCCCGCCCACCACATCACGATGGGCGAAGGCGGCGCAGTGTTCACCAACAGCGACGAGCTTCGCCTGATCGCCGAATCGATCCGCGACTGGGGCCGCGATTGCTATTGCCCTCCCGGCAAGGACAACACCTGCGGCAAGCGCTTCTGCTGGAAGCTGGGCGACCTGCCAGAAGGCTATGACCACAAGTACACCTATTCGCACCTGGGCTACAACCTCAAGATCACCGACATGCAGGCAGCATGCGCGCTCGCGCAGCTCGACCGTCTGGATGGTTTTGTGGACGCCCGCAAGAAGAACTTCAACTACCTGAAGGACCGCCTGCGCAGCTGCGAGGAGTTCCTGATCCTGCCGGAAGCCACCCCCGGTTCCGATCCCTCGTGGTTCGGCTTCCCGATCACACTGCGCGAAGCGGCAAACACCCGCCGTGTCGACTTGCTGACCTACCTCGACCAGCAAAAGGTCGGCACGCGTCTGCTCTTCGCGGGCAATCTGCTGCGTCAGCCTTACATGATCGGTCGCAACTACCGGGTCGTCGGCGAACTCACCAACACCGACCGAATCATGAACGACACCTTCTGGGTCGGCGTGTATCCGGGCTTGTCGGAATCGATGCTCGACCACGTGGTGGAAAGCATCGAAACCTATCTGGGCCTGCGATTTGACTGATGGACTGCCGCCTGTCGCGCGTCAGGATCTCGACGAGATCCTGCGCCTGACCGCGCCCGACACTTGGGAGGCGTTGAGGCGGCAGTCCGTGTTCATCACCGGCGGCACTGGTTTCGTCGGCAAGTGGCTGCTCGAGGCTTTGCTGCACGCCGACCGCTCGCTGGGCCTCGGGATGGGCATTTCTGTCTTGACCCGCTCGCCCGATGCATTTGCGGTTGCCAGTCCACATCTGGCACAGGCGAGTGCCGTTGAACTGGTGCGCGGCGACATCCTTGATTTACCTCAGCCCACTCGGCCCTACACATCTGTCATTCATGCCGCGCTGCCGGTGACGACGCTTCACGACAGCCTTGTGGGCCTCGAAACGGTGGCGGCTGCAGGCACCCAGGGGGTCTGTCGTTTCGCCGCGGCCGCTGGCGCGCGCAGGTTGCTGCACGTCAGCTCCGGCGCCGTGTATCCACCGCCCGATGGGCCCACGCCGCTGCCAGAAGACCAAGGCTGGGAGGAGGATCTTGGATCTTCCAACGTTTACGCCCGTGCCAAGCGACGGTCTGAAGCCGTCGTGAACGAAGGCGGCTGGCCGTTCGAAACCGTGATCGCGCGATGCTTCGCATTCTCCGGTCCGTACCTGCTTCCCTCCAGCGGCGTCGCGTTGGCTGGCTTCATGGAACGAGCCATCGAGGGGCAGCCTCTCGTCATCCAGGGTACCGGAAAGGCCGTGCGCACCTACCAGTACGCGGGCGACATGGCGCGCTGGTTGCTGACCTGTCTTGTGCATGGAACGAAGGGCAGCAGCTACAACGTCGGCAGCGACGAGCCTGTCACCATTCTTGAACTCGCGCGCACGGTCGGTCGCCTCGCCGGCAACGCGGAGGTCCGCGTCGAAGGTCGTGCCGCTGAAGGCTTGGCAGGCGCGTTCTACATACCCGATACGCAGCGCGCTCAAAGTGAATTGGGCCTGCGCAACAGCGTCGGCCTTGAAGACGGAGTGCAACGCATGCTCCAGTGGCGCCGCAGCAAGGTCGCTACCTCATTGACATCACACGAATGAAACCAAGCTTCGAACCCTCCGCATTGCGCAAGACCGTGGTCGAGATGGCGTGCGCCGGCAACGCGGTGCATCTGGGCTGCGCCTTCTCGATCACCGAACTGCTGTCGTGCCTCTACGCATCCCACCTGCGTTACGACGAAAGCGATCCGGACAGCGCCTCGCGCGACTACCTGGTCTTGAGCAAGGGGCACGGCGTCATGGCACAGTACGCCTGCCTCTACGAGCTGGGTTGGCTGAATCGCCAGGATATCGACGAATACTTTCATGACGGTTCGCGACTCAAGGGATTGTCCGATGCGCATATCCCGGGTTGCGAAGTTACCTCCGGGACGCTGGGGCATGGCTTGTCCGTGGGCGTCGGCCTAGCGCTCGCTGCCGCGCGCCGCAATACGGGCCAGCGCTGCTACGCGATCGTGGGCGACGGTGAAATGAACGAAGGCGGAATTTGGGAGGCCATGCTCTTCGCCGCCCACACCAAACTCGACAACCTCATGGTGATCGTCGACAAGAACGGTTTCCAGGCGATGGGGCCGACTGACGAAGTCATGAAGCTCGGGGACCTCGAAGCAAAGTTTTCGGCGTTCGACTTCGACACCCTCAGCATCGACGGTCACGACATGGCCGCGATTTCATCCGCCATCGAGAAGCTCAACGCGATGAAGAACGGCCGGCCCAAGGCGTTGATTGCACGCACCGTCAAAGGAAAGGGCGTGTCTTTCATGGAGAACGTCAATGCCTGGCACTACTCGCGGCTGACACCCGAACTGCGCGCACAGGCGATGCAGGAACTCGAAGGGAGCAAGGCATGAGAGCCGCTTTCTCCAGTGCGCTGGTCGCAGCTGCAAAAAACGACGAGCGTGTCGTGTTGTTGACGGGCGATCACGGCTATGCCCTGTTCGACGAGTTTCGTCGGCAGTGCCCTTCGCAATACATCAATGCTGGCATCGCCGAGCAGAATATGGTGGGTGTCGCCGCAGGCATGGCCAAGGCGGGCTTCCGCCCCATCGTCTACGGATTGAGTGCCTTCGTGCCTGTGCGTGTGCTCGAACACATCAAGATCGACGTCTGCTACGAAAATCTGCCCGTCATCTTTACCGGCGACGGTGCGGGCCTTGTCTACAGCACGCTCGGAACCAGCCATCAGAGTTTCGAGGACATCGCCTGTCTTCGCGCCGTGCCCCAGATCGACATCATGTCGCCCTGCGACGCGCATGAGCTGACAGCCTGCATGTCGAGCGCACTGGCATTGGCCAGCCCTGTTTATATGCGTATGGGCAAAGCCGACGTTGGCGCTGTGTATAAAACTCTGCCTCAGCTCGACCGCGGAGCGCTCGTGAAAGTGCGCACCGGCACACACCCTGTCTCTCTCGTAGCAACAGGATCGATGGTCAACACCGCGTGCACGCTGGCACAAGAACTCGACGCTTCCGTCTGGAGTGCACCGTGGATCAAGCCCCTGGACACCTTGCAAGTTCGCCGAATTGCGGCCGAGGCCAAGGCCATCGTGACACTGGAAGAGCACTCCGTTGCAGGTGGCCTCGGCGGTGCGCTGCTGGAAGCTATGGCCGAGGAAGCGCCGGTTCCCGTGTTGCGCATCGGCATCGGAGAGCGCTTCTCGCACACGGCTGGCAGCCATGCGCACGCGATGCGCGAGCACGGCCTGGATATCGCAACCGTGCGAGACAGATTACAGCCCTTCGCGTCGCGCTGGAAACCGGACTGACGTGCTGCGCCTTCAACTGCTGCGCTTTCTGCTGGTAGGAGCGCTGAACACGGCAGTGGGCTACTGCCTGTTCGCGCTGTTCACTTGGATGGGCCTGGCGTATCCCGCAGCGATTGCCTTGGCGACGCTCCTTGGCATCGCCTTCAATTTCCAGAGCACCGGCCGGCTTGTTTTCGGGGGTGCTCCGCTGTCGCGGCTCCTGCGCTTCGTTGCTGTCTATGTCGTGATCTACGGCTTGAACGTTGGCGGGGTCGCCGTGCTGTTGCGCACCGGCGCCAACGTCTATCTCGCCAATGGGCTTGTCATTCTTCCCTTGGCCCTTGTCGCCTTCGTTCTCCAGCGGCGCTTCGTCTTCACAGCATTATGAAACACATCACCGTCGTCACGCCCTGCTACAACGAAGAGGACAACATCGAAGAGGTCTACCGGCAAGCGCGCGCGATCTTCGAATCCATCGAAGACGTCAGCTACAAGCACCTGTTCATCGACAATTTTTCGAGCGACAAGACGCCTGACATCCTTCGCCGCATGGCGTTGGAAGATCCCAACGTACAGGTCATTTTGAATGCGCGCAATTTCGGCCATATTAGGTCGCCGTATCACGGTCTATTGCAGGCAGAAGGCGATGCGGCTATTTTGTTGGTCGCCGACCTGCAGGATCCACCAGAGTTGATGCGCGAATTCGTGCGGCACTGGAAGGAGGGTGCGAAGCTGGTGGTTGGCGTCAAACCCAGCGCAGACGAATCAGGGCTGATGTTTGCGGTACGCAGGGCCTACTACCGGTTTATTACGCGCATCGCGGATGTCAAACTGATCCAGAATTTCACCGGCTTTGGTCTTTATGACCGCCGGGTCCTCGAAGTCCTGCGAAGAATTGACGATCCTTATCCGTATTTACGCGGCCTGGTTTCGGAGGTTGGATTCGAACCGATCAAGCTTCCCTACAACCAGCCTTTGCGCAAACGTGGCATCACGAAGAATAACTTCTACAGCCTATACGACATGGCCATGCTGGGCATCACGTCGCATTCGCGCGTGCCGCTGCGTATTGCGACCATCGCCGGGTTCCTCTTGTCAGGGCTGAGCCTGGCGATCTCCCTTGTCTACCTACTGCTCAAACTCGTGTTCTGGAATCAATTCGCGGCAGGCACTGCGCCAATCTTATTTGGATTGTTCTTTTTCACATCGGTCCAATTGTTTTTTATTGGTTTGTTGGGCGAATACGTGGGCGCCATCCTAACGCAAGTCATGAAGCGACCGCTGGTTGTGGAGCGCGAACGGATTAATCTGGACGCCGCGCCTGATGCTTGAAATCTCTTCATCGAAGTCAACGCGAACCGAAAATAGACTCGGAGGGCTCGACGCAATCGCCATAGCCGCGCTGGCGGTACTTGTTCTTTGGGGTGCATGGAAATTGATGGGAGGTAGCACCATCGATTGGAAGGCGCCTCTGATGTATGAAGGCGATTCAATATTACATCTTCTACTGATAAAAAGACTCTGGGATGGGCATGGCTACCTGCTCAATACCGCCGCTGGATTCCCGTTTGGGTCGTCATTTCACGATTTTCCTGGCTCTGACGGTTTCAGTCTTGCGGCATTATGGCTATTTGCAAAGATTACAAAAAGCGTTGCCATCAGCTTTAACGCATACTATTTGCTTGGCTTTCCCGCTGCTGCCATATCTGCGTTTGCAGTATTTCGATCCCAAGGCATCGTGCGCGTGCCTGCAATTGCAGCAGCAATACTTTTCGCTTTTTCCCCATTTCATTTTTTAAGACTCGGGCATTTGTATTACACCTGGTATTTTGTCATACCAATTTTCTTTTGGTACGGCATCCGGATCAGTGAAAACCTCACCCCCGTATTCAAGAAAAGATCACAATCTTCTTCCCGCTGGGGTCATGCGTTTGCGCTTTTCCTACTTTCATCTTTTGGAGTTTATTACGCATTTTTTGGTTGCATCGTCATAGGTTTGTCAGGTTTTTTTGGCACAATTAAGCATCACTCCCTGCAACCATTCAAACACGCCATTATTGCAGGACTCATTATTGCGCTCGGTGTTTTAGCAAACATTGCACCAAACATTGCATATTTCTCTGAGCATGGAAAGAACGATGTCATTGCAGTGCGCAGCCCATCGGAGGCTGAAGTACACGGGCTCAAGCTCATTCAAATGTTGCTGCCACAACGGTTGCATCGCTCGGCCAAACTACGAGAGATTGCCGAGCAATACAACAACAATTTCCCCCTCGTCGCCGAAAACTCTTTTGCATCCCTTGGCGCAATTGCGAGTATTGGATTTCTTTTAATGCTCGGCATTGCGGTGCTTCCAAGGCGTTCGCAGATCGAAGAATCTTCGATTCTTTTGTTGGCATTTTTGACAATTTCATTGGTTCTGATTGCAACGATAGGTGGCTTTTCTGCCATTTTTGCCGAATTTGTTTCAGCGCAGATCAGAGCATGGAATCGCATTAGTATTTTCATTGCATTTTTGGGCATTTTTGGTTTCGCATATGTGTTAAGCCAAGTGCAGCCTCGCGCCCCAATTTATTGCACCGTCCTGACGATTTTACTGATTGCATTTGGCATCTGGGACCAGTCTCCAGCGCAAAATGTGAAGCACATCAGTCACATCCAGGAGAGTTATCGAAGCGATGCCGTCTACGTCAAGGAAATAGAGGCTGTGGCAGGTCCAACTGCGGCGGTCTACGAATTGCCTTATATGCAATTCCCGGAATCCCCCGGCGTAGGGACACTCAATTCGTACGACTTGGGCAAGCCTTACTTGCACTCCAAAAACATGCGATGGAGCTTTGGCACCATGGCAGGTCGCGAGGGAGATAATTTTTTTCAGGAACTATCGCAACAACCACTGTCAGTCCAGCTAGAGATCGTTCGTCATCTGGGTTTTACAGGTCTCTACATCGACCGGCGCGGTTATGCCGATGGGGGAGTTGCAATCGAGGGTGAGTTACACAAACTGGTGCCGAACTCGTTACCGCTCACAAACACCCAAGGCAATGTCGCGTTTTACCAGCTTGCAACAACGAATACGACAGCACAAATGCCGCTTTCGCTCGCAGCGCGTTCGCTGCTGGACAGTTTCTCACTGTCCATTAAAGATGGGAATGTTATTTTTGGTGAGATTTCGCCATGGCAAATCAACTTCAGTCGCTCTGCATTGATGCAATTGCGCGCAGTCACTGGACTGCAAAAGTACGAACCCTGGGGAGTCTGGTCAGAGGGTGCAACGATCGCTTTGCGATTCAGGGAAGCATTGCCAAAAAAATTTACATTGACACTGACTGCCAAGGCCTTTGGGCCCAATATTGGTCAACCATTCATTGTGAAAATTCAAGACGTTCAACGAACATTCGTTCCGCAAACTGAATTTGAAACCGTCAAACTGGAAGTTGAATTAAAAAATTCAACCGACCTACTGCTTATCTCCGTACCTCATCCTGTATCGCCAAAAAGCTTGGGAATCAACGAAGATGTTCGCGTGATAGGACTAGGGCTGAAGGAATTGAGAGTAACACCCCAATAACGCCGCGGACAATGCCCGACCGCTTGCCCCTCTTAGTCAAATAGCATCGCGACATTCAGTAGCAGGCCCGATCGATCTTTCTCGGACAATTTGGGAGGGATATCGGTCAGGGGCCATGCGATATTCAATGTTGAGTCATTCCACAAGATACATCGCTCGGCGGCTGGCGCATAAAAATCGGTAGTCTTATACAGAAAATCGGCAGTCTCACTCAAAACGAAAAAGCCGTGCGCAAAACCCTCGGGCACCCACAGCTGTCGATGGTTTTCTTCAGTCAACTCAACCCCCACCCATTTACCGAAAGTTGGCGAACTGCGCCGTATGTCCACAGCCACGTCGAAGACGGCACCTCGTACAACCCGCACCAGTTTTCCTTGGGTCTGCGTCAATTGGTAGTGCAGTCCACGCAGCACCCCCTTGGCCGACCGCGAATGATTGTCCTGAACAAACTCTACATGCCGCCCCACGGCCTCATCGAAGACCTTGCCGTTAAAGCTCTCATAGAAAAACCCTCGCGCATCGCCAAACACCTTGGGTTCGATTACGAGGACGTCGGGAATGGCGGTGGGCGTGGCTTTCACGAGCGAACCTCGTCGCTCAGCAGGTGCTTGAGATATTTCCCGTAACCACTCTTTTCGAGCGGTGCCGCAAGCTTCGCGAGCTGCTCAGTAGTGATGAATCTGTTGCGCCACGCAATCTCCTCCGGACAGGCGATCTTCAGTCCCTGGCGATGCTCAAGCGTCGCGATGAACTGGCCGGCTTCGAGCAGGCTGTCGTGCGTGCCCGTGTCCAGCCATGCGTAGCCTCGCTGCATGATTTGCACATTCAACTGGTCGCGGTCGAGATAGGCTTGGTTCACTGCGGTGATCTCCAACTCGCCTCGCGCGCTGGGCTTCACGGCCTTGGCAATATCCACCACATGGTTGTCGTAGAAATACAGCCCCGTGACAGCGTAGTTGCTCTTGGGCTTGAGTGGTTTTTCCTCGATGCTGCTGGCCTTGCCATTGGCATCGAACGCGACCACGCCATAGCGCTCAGGGTCCTGCACATGGTACGCAAACACGGTCGCACCGCTCTGCTTGGTATCGGCGTCCGACAGCAGATGCACGAAGTCGTGCCCGTAGAAGATGTTGTCCCCCAGCACCAGTGCACTCGGAGAGTTCCCGACGAACTTGTCCCCGATGATGAACGCCTGCGCCAGCCCGTCAGGGCTCGGCTGCACCGCGTACTGCAGGTTGATGCCCCACTGGCTGCCGTCGCCCAGCAGTTGCTGGAAGCGCGGCGTGTCCTGCGGCGTGCTGATGATCAGGATGTCGCGCATGCCGCCCAGCATCAAGGTGCTCAGCGGGTAGTAGATCATCGGCTTGTCGTACACCGGCAGCAGCTGCTTGCTGAGCGCCAGGGTCGCGGGGTGCAGGCGGGTGCCCGAGCCACCGGCCAGGATGATGCCTTTGCGTTGCGTCGTCTTGGTCATGTTCTTTTTCTCGTGAAAGTTCAAAGAATCTCGCGCAGCATGCGCGCGACGCCTTCCTGCCAGGGCGGCAGGCGCAGGCCGAACGTGGCCTGCAGCTTGGTGGTGTCCAGGCGCGAGTTGTGCGGGCGCTTTGCCGGGGTCGGGAAGGCACTGGTCGGCACGGCCTCGACGGCCTCCGGGCCGGCCTTGAGTTCGACACCCGCTACCTTGGCTTGCTCGATCACGAAGCGCGCATATCCGTACCAGCTGGTCTCGCCGCCGGCGATGGCGTGATAGAGGCCAGCCTTGGCCGGGTCCTGCAGCGTCGCCCGGATGGCATGCGCCGTCACGTCGGCCAGCAGCTCCGCACCCGTGGGCGCGCCGAATTGGTCGTCGATGACGGTCAGCTTGTCGCGCTCCTTCGCCAGCCGCAGCATCGTCTTGGCAAAGTTGCCGCCGCGCGCCGCGTACACCCAGCTGGTGCGGAAGATCAGGTGCTTCGCGCAGTGCTGGGCCACCAATTGTTCGCCTTCGAGCTTGGTGCGCCCGTACACGCTGAGCGGGCCGGTCGCGTCGTCTTCCTTCCAGGGCCTGGTGCCGCTGCCGTCGAAGACATAGTCGGTCGAGTAATGCACCATCAGCGCGCCGATCTGCTGCGCCGCCTCGGCCACGATTCCCGGCGAGGTCGCGTTGAGCTTGCGCGCGAAGTCAGGTTCGCTCTCGGCCTTGTCGACGGCCGTGTGCGCCGCCGCATTGACGATCACGTCGGGGCGAACCTTCAATACCGTCTCGGCCAATTGCTCCGGCCGGCTGAAGTCGGCGTTGAAATCCGTGCTGTCGAAATCGAGCGCGACCAGTTCACCCAGTGGCGCCAGGCTGCGCTGCAGCTCCCAGCCGACCTGTCCGCCCTTGCCCAGCAGCAGCAACTTCATGCCGCAGCCTTCGTCGTGTCGTATTGCTTCTCGACCCACTCTCGATACGCGCCGCTTTGCACGTTGCGCACCCACTCGCCATTGGCCAGATACCACTCGACGGTCTTGCGGATGCCGGTATCGAAGGTCTCGGCGGGCTTCCAGCCAAGCTCGGCCTCGAGCTTGCGCGCATCGATGGCGTAGCGGCGGTCGTGGCCGGGGCGATCGGTGACGTAGGTGATTTGTTCCTTGTACGGCTTGCCGTCGGCGCGGGGACGCAGTTCGTCGAGCAGCGCACACACGGTGTTGACGATCTCGATGTTGGGCTTCTCGTTCCAGCCGCCCACGTTGTAGGTCTCGCCCAGCTTGCCGGCTTCGAGCACGCGGCGGATGGCGCTGCAGTGGTCCTTCACGTAGAGCCAGTCGCGCACCTGCATGCCGTCGCCGTACACGGGCAGGTTCTTGCCGGCCAGTGCGTTGACGATCATCAGCGGGATGAGCTTCTCGGGAAAGTGGAAGGGGCCGTAGTTGTTGGAGCAGTTGGTGGTCAGCACCGGCAGGCCGTAGGTGTGGTGCCAGGCGCGCACGAGGTGGTCGCTGGCGGCCTTGCTGGCCGAGTAGGGGCTGTTGGGCTCGTACTTGTTCTCTTCGGTGAAGGCGGGGTCGGTCTTCGACAGCGAGCCGTAGACCTCGTCGGTGGACACGTGCAGGAAGCGGAAGGCCGTCTTCTGCTCGGCTGGCAGCGCGCTCCAGTGCCCGCGCACGGATTCGAGCAGGCGGAAGGTGCCCAGCACGTTGGTCTGCACGAAGTCTTCGGGACCGTGGATGGAGCGGTCCACGTGCGATTCGGCGGCGAAGTTGACCACGGCGCGCGGCTTGTGCTCGGCCAGCAGGCGATCGATGAGGGCGCTGTCGCCGATGTCGCCCTGCACGAAGATGTGTTTCGGGTTGCCCTTGAGCGACGCGAGGGTCTCGAGGTTGCCTGCGTAGGTCAGCTTGTCGAGGTTCACGACCGGCTCGTCGCCGTTGGCGATCCAGTCGAGTACGAAATTGGCGCCGATGAAGCCAGCGCCGCCGGTAACCAGGATCATGAAGTCCCCTGCTGATATATGGAACGATCGCCTTGCGGCAAATCAACAGGCGATTATCCCATTCGGCCAGAGGAGAGAAATCAAAGGTTGGCGCCCGCGCAAGCCCCGCCTACAATCACCCCCACTGCAGGAGAGCGGGCTACCCCGGTGGCCCTACCGAAGGCGCAAACTCCCATAAACGCTCAGGTCGGTCCGAACAAGGGACCTGTACTGCACCAACTGAAACGCCGTCTGGAGAGCCATCACACCGCCCAACGTGGTCGTGATGCACCGAAGGAGCAAACCCTCTGCGGGCGCAGCGGGTGAATCTCTCAGGTACCGAGGACAGGGGGAGCGGCAACTTGGACAGCGGTCGTCCGGTTGCTTTGCTATTTATTCAATAGCACACCACGCCCGTCGTTCAAGCACTGCAACCTCAAAGGTACTTGAAATGCGCGTGATCGTTCTTGGCGCCGGCCTGCTCGGCGTGACCTCGGCTTACTACCTCCAGCAACTCGGCCACGAAGTGACCGTGATCGACCGGCAGGCCACCCCGGCCGCCGAAACCAGCTTCGCCAATGGCGGGCAGATTTCCGTCAGCCATGCCGAACCCTGGGCCAACCCCAGCGCACCGCTCAAGGTGCTGCAGTGGCTGGGCAAGGAAGATGCTCCGCTGCTCTTCCGCATCCGCGCCGACATGCGCCAGTGGCTTTGGGGCCTCCAGTTCCTGCGCGAATGCACGCCGGCGCGCACCCGCCACAACATCGAGCAGATCGTGCGTCTCGGAACATACAGCCGCTCGATGTTGCAACAGTTGCGCCGCGACACCGGCCTGAACTACGACCAGCGCACGCAGGGCATCCTGCACTTCTATACGACGCAAAAAGAGTTCGACGGCGCCCTCGCGCCCGCCGAGCAGATGCGCGCCCTGGGCTGCGAGCGCCAGGTCATCTCGGCCGACGAAGCCGTGAAGATCGAGCCCGCCCTCGCCCACATCCGCCCGAAGCTGGCCGGCGCCACCTACACGGCCGAGGACGAGTCCGGCGACGCCAACCGCTTCGCGCGCGAACTGGTGGGCCTGGCCACCGCGGCGGGCGTGAAGTTCCTGATGAGCCACACCGTGACCGCGCTGCGCGAAGCCGGCGGCAGCATCGATCACGTCGAAGCCACCGACAGCGAAGGCCGCTTCCAGCGCATCCGCGGCGACGCCTTCGTGCTGGCGATGGGGTCACTGAGCCCGCTGTATGCCGCGCCGCTGGGCATCCGCCTGCCGATCTACCCGGCCAAGGGCTATTCGGTGACGCTGCCCGTCAAGGACGCGTCGAAGGCCCACCAGGTCTCGCTGACGGATGACGAATTCAAGCTCGTGTTCTCGCGCTACACCTCGGAGTCGGGCGACCGCCTGCGCATCGCCGGCACGGCCGAGCTCAACGGCTACGACCGCGACCTGAACCGCGTGCGCTGCGAAGCCATCGTGCGCCGCGTCGAAGAGCTGTTCCCCGGCGCCGGCGACACCACGCAGGCCCAGTTCTGGACCGGCCTGCGCCCCGCCACGCCGAGCAACGTGCCGCTGATCGGCAAGACCAGGCTGCCGAACCTGTTCCTCAACACGGGCCACGGCACGCTCGGCTGGACGCATGCCTGCGGCTCGGGCAAGTCGATCGCGCGGATCGTGAGCGGGCTGGCGCCGGAGGTCGATTTCGCGTTCACCGGCATGCCTGCGCCCGCGCCGCGCGCGCTGCAGCCGGCCTGATCGCGTTCAGTCCTTGCTGGTAAACACCGTCAGCACCCCGGTATAGCCATACAGGTGATGCCGGGCAATCTCGCCCGCAGCGAAGAACCCGACCAGCGGCACGTCGCCCAGCGCGTGCCGCACGATCTGCAACTCAGCGCCCGGTGCGCCGAAGTGCGGCCCGCCGCGCCCCGAGCAGCTCACGTACACCGCCCCTGCGATGCGCCGTGCCGGATGCGGCGCCGCCTCGGCCTCGCCCGCCGCCACGGCGCGCGCAGTGGCGAGTGTCTGCTCTTCGGGCTCCAGCTCCTCGCGGATTTCCGCGCAGATGCGCATCAGGTCGGCCCGCGCGGCCTGCGCGTTGCGGCGGCAGAAGGTCAGCCGCATGCCGGCCTCGGCCACATCGGCAATGGCGATGCCGCGCCGCGTCGGGTCCAGCCCGATGATGTGGCGCACCAGCACGTCGGCGCCCAGGTCGCCGGTGCGGCGGATGCCGTCGCTACCGGCATCGGCCAGGCCGACCAGCGTGTTGCGCACGGCGTCGATGGCCTCCTGCGGCCGTTCGAGCGACACCTGCAGATCGGCCAGCAGCACGTCGAGCGCCGGCTCGCCGTCGAGCTTCAGCAGCAGATTGCCGTCGGCCTCGGTGATCTCGCGCTCGCGCACCGCCCCCGAGCGCAGCGGCTGGCAGCCCTGCGTGACGCGCGACACCAGCCGTACGCCTTCGCCGAACACCACGCCCGACAGGCCGCCCGAGAACACCCCACCCGCCGCCCCGTGCCCGCGGATGTTGCCGTTGCCGCCGACTGCGAATTGCAGCGCGCTGCCGCGCCCCGAAGACAGCCCGCCGAACAGATAACCCGTGTCAGTGCGCCCCGCCATCTCGGCGATCAGCTCGGCCAGGTCGGGCGTTGCCGGGTCGGCGTGCACCAGTGCCGTGTGCGCCTCGAAGCCGCTCATTTCGGAATTGCCCAGCGGCGCCACGCCCGAGAACACGCGGTACTGGTCGCTGGGCAAAGCGCAAAGCATCAGGCTCATGCCGGGTTCGTCGAAGTACTCGGCGTTGTTGGCCGACACGCCGATGCCGACGGTACCCGACCAGTCGGTCACTTCGGGCAGCTCGGCGCTCAGGTGGTCGAGGATGTCCTGCGCCTCGCTCGCATAGTGGTCGGTGATGTAGAGCAGCCCCAGCGTCGGCGACGAGGCGTAGTCGGGCAGGGCCATCTGTGCGCGCAGCTGGGCCAGCACGAGGCCGGCCGCCATGCGCCATTGCGGATGGGTGGCGTGACCGGAGGGAAACAACTTCATGATGCGTGCCAACCCGTTCTCTTCAACAAATGGATGTGTATGACGTCAACGCCGGGCGGAGGTTCGCTTGCGCGCGGCTGTCGATGTCTTCTTTTTGGCAGCCGGCGCTGCAGCCTTCTTGGCCGCAGCAGGCTTGCGGGCGGCCGTTGTTGCCGGCTTGCCCATGACCTTGCCGACCGCATCGGCCAGCGGCTGGGCCATGGCCGGCACCTTCAGCTGGGCCGCGTCCTGCAGCGCCGAGCTGGCGATCTGCTGGAACTGTTCGGTGAGCGAGCCCCACCACTGCATGGGATCGACCACGCCGGCGCCATCGGCAGCCGCGGTCTTTGCCTTGGCCGAAGCCGGCCTGCTGCGCGGCTTCGTCGGTGCTGGCGCTTCCTCTTCTGGCAATTCGTCTTCTTCCTCTACCTCTTCTGGCTCAGGCTCCGGAGCCGCTGCGGCGGGTGCAGGCGCCGGCGCCATCGCGGCTGCCTGCTTGGTGAACGCGCTGGCGATGTCTTCCATCCGCACGTTCATGCCGCGCAGCGTCGACAGCGTCATCTTCTGCACTTCGAGCGCCTGGATCGTGGCCTTCAGGGCATGGCCGTTCTGCTCGAGCCAGTACTGCACCGTCTTGAGCTCCTGGATGCGCTTGTCGACCTCTTCCACGCTCAGCGTGGGCGCCACCCAGCTCGCAAGGCTCGGAATCCCTGGCACCGACCCGGCGCCGGTGCCCGCTGCGGCGCCACCGGCGAGGTTCTTCAGGAAGTCGAATCCGGGGACGAACTGGCTGAAGTCGAAGGGCTTGCTGGCGGTGCTCATGCGGGTGGTCTCCTGGGTGGGTTTTCTTGTGTTGCCAGCTTACTCCAAGCCTCCGGCCTTTTGGCCCGGACCTCCCCACCTTTTACCTGCCATCAGAGCTCGTTTCGGACCTTGCTGAACACCTTCCAGAAGGTCGCATCCTGCGACGTGGCGAAGTTGATCCGCATCATCGTGCTCGGCGGCCGGCGCGCATGGAACAGCGAGCCCGGCGCCAGCAGGTAGCCCTGGTCGAGCATGCGCTGCGTCAGCGCGTCGGTGTCCACGCCTGTGTCGACCCAGCCGAACAGCCCCGCCGGCTCCGAGGCGAAGGTGCAGCCGTGCGACATCGCCAGCTTCACCGCCCGCCCCCGCGCCCCGTCGAGGCGGATGCGCACGCGCTCCGAATGCCGGCGCAGCTGCCCCTGGTCGATGCACCACGACAACGCCCGCTCGAACAGCGTGGGTGAGGTGAGCGTGGCCAGCAGCTTGGTTTCGAGCAGCCGCTCCTTCAGCGCCGGGGGCGCGGCCAGGAAGCCGATGCGCCAGTTGGGCGCCAGGATCTTGGCAAAGCCGCTCACGTAGATGGTGCGCTGCAGCCCGTCGAGCGCGCTGAGCCGCGTGGCGTGCTCGGGCGCGAGGTGGCTGTAGGTGTCGTCCTCGACGATGTGGAAGTCGTATTCGTTGGCCAGCTTCAGCACCCGGTGTGCGCTGCCCGGCGTGAGGCTGTAGCCGGTCGGGTTGTGCAGCACGCTCACACTGACGAAGAGCTTGGGTTGGTGCAGCGCGCAGTACTGCGCCATCACCTCCAGGTCGGGCCCGTCGGCGCGCCGCGGCACCGGCAGGATGCGCATGCCCAGCGCCTCCAGCCGCGCGAACTCCAGCGCCCAGCCGGGCTCCTCGACCATCACAGGGTCGCCGGCGCGCAGCAGCGTGCGGCTCACGATGTCCAGCGCATGCGTGGCGCCGATGGTGGTCACGATCTGGTCGGGCGAGGCCGGCACGTTGATGCCCACCAGCTTCTGCGAGAGGCTGCGCCGCAGGCTCATGTCGCCGGCCGGCTCGCCGTACTGGAGCGACAGCTCCTGCAGGGCGGCTGTACTGGTCATGCGCCGCACGGCCGTGGGCATGAAGGTGGACGACATCCAGTCCGGCGGAAACACCCCCATGCCCGGCTGCGGCTTGTCGCTCGGGCGGTGGAACATGCTGCGGATCAGCGAACTCGCGTCGGCCGGTATGCGCGAGGCCATCATCTGCACCGCCATCGCCGCTGGCATGCCGCTCGCGCCACCGGCGTCCGCGCCGTGGTTCGGACGGCCGTCCTGTACTGGTGCCGAATCCCGCACATAGAAGCCGCGCTGCCGGCGGGCCTCGACCAGCCCCTGCGCCAGCAGCTGGTCGTACGCGGCGACGACGGTGTACGGGCTCACGCCCTGCTGCCGCGCGCATTCGCGCACCGAGGGCAGGCGGGCGCCGGGCGGCAGCAGGCGGGTGCGGATGCGCTCGGCCAGGCGGTCGGCCAGTTGCCCCGTCAGCGACTGTGTGGAAGTGCGTGTCAGCATGCGTTGTTTTGGGCTGTGCCGGCTTCTGTGTCGAAGGAGTGACCAATACAGATTGCCCGATTGTTCGACCAACTGTACTGGAACTGTAATGGTCTCAAGTTTAGAGTGTGTGTCATGAACTGGCAAGAATTCACCGCGCTGCTGGTGCTGGCCACGGCGATGAGTTTCTCGCCCGGTCCCAACACCACGCTCTCCACCGCCCTGGCGGCCAACGGCGGCCTGCCGCGCGCCATGCGCTTCGTGGTCGCGGTGCCCGTGGGCTGGACGCTGCTGCTGGCGCTGTGCGCCGCCGGCATCGGCGCGCTGGTGGTGGCAATGCCTTCGCTGCGCCTGGCCATCAAGGCGCTGGGCATCGGCTACCTGCTGTGGCTCGCGTACAAGCTCAGCGGCAGCGCCACGCTCGGCAAGGCCGACGGCACCAAGCTGTCGGTCGGCTTCGGCCAGGGCGTGATGCTGCAGTTCGTGAACATCAAGGCCTGGCTGCTGGCGCTCACGCTGGTGGCCGGCTGGATCGCCGGGCAGCCCGATGCGCTGCGCCGCTTCGCCATCGTGGCGCCGGTGATGCTGACCTATGCCTTCATCAGCAACTTCGCCTACGCACTGGTCGGCGCGTTGCTGCGCGAATGGCTGGCCAAGGGTTCGCGGCTGCTGTGGTTCAACCGCGCGATGGGCTTGGTACTGGTGCTCACGGCCTGGTGGATGGTGAGCGTATGAAGCTCGCCATGAAAGACGAGACGCTGGGCATGTGGCTCGGCGTTGTAGGCGTGGCCATGTTCGCCGTCACGCTGCCGATGACGCGCCTGGCCACCGGCACGCAAGACGCACCGCAGCTGTCGCCGTGGTTCGTCACGCTCGGGCGCGCGGCGCTGGCGGGCGTGCTGTCGGCCATCTTCCTGCTGGCAACGCGCTCGCCGCGGCCTGCAGCGCACCAGTGGAAGCCGCTGGCCTTCGCGGTGCTGGGCAATGCCATCGGCTTTCCGCTGCTGCTGGCCTATGCGCTACGCGTGGTCACGGCCAGTCATGCGGCGGTGGTGACTGCCCTGCTGCCGCTGGTCACGGCCGCCGTCGCGGCCCTGGTGCTGCACCAGCGCGCGCGGCTCGGCTTCTGGCTCTGCGCCATTGCGGGCAGCCTGCTGGTGGTGGCGTTCTCGGTGCTGCGCGCGAGCCAGAGCGGCCATGGCTTCGGCTTCGAATGGGCCGATCTGCTGCTGGTCGGCGCGGTCATTGCCGCCTCCATCGGCTACATCTACGGCGCGCAGGTCACGCCGTCGCTGGGCGCCGAGCGCGTGATCTGCTGGGTCTGCGTGATGGCGCTGCCCTTCACGCTGCCGGCCGCGCTGGCGCTGTGGCCGCAGCAGCCCGTCGCCACGTCGGCCTGGCTGGGCTTCGTCTACGTCGGCACGTTCTCGATGTGGATCGGCTTCTTCGCCTGGTATCGCGGCCTGGCCCTGGGCGGCGCGCTGCGCGTGAGCCAGACCCAGCTGCTGCAGCCCTTTCTCTCGATCCTCGCGTCGATCCCGCTGCTGGGCGAGCCGCTCGACATGGTCACGCTGGGCTTCGCCGTCGCGGTGGTGGCCACGGTGGTCATCGGCAAGCGCCTCTCGCAGCCGCAAGACAACAAGGCCCGCGTCGTATACCGTGGCGACATCCAGCCGGATTGAGCGCCGCCGCGCCTGCCCGCATCATTCGAATCTCACCTCACCGCCTGAAAGAAGAAAGCCATGAACTGGAAACTCGCCGCCCGCGCCGCCAAGATGAATCCCTCGGTGCTGCGCGAAATCCTCAAGGTCACCGAGCGCCCCGGCATCATCAGCCTGGCCGGCGGCCTGCCCTCGCCCAAGACCTTCCCGATCCAGGCTTTTGCCGACGCCTGCGCCGAAGTGCTGCACAACGACGGCCAGGCCGCCCTGCAGTACGCCGCCAGCGAGGGCTACGCGCCGCTGCGCCAGGCCGTGGCCGACATGCTGCCGTGGGACGTCGACGCCTCGCAGGTGCTCATCACCACCGGCTCGCAGCAGGGCCTCGACCTGGTCGCCAAGGTGCTGATCGACCCGGGCAGCAAGGTGCTGGTCGAAACGCCCACCTACCTCGGCGCGCTGCAGGCCTTCGGCCCGATGGAGCCGCACCCCGTGGGCGTGGCCAGCGACGATGACGGCGTGATCGTCGAAGACCTGCTGGCCAAGGCCAAGGACGCACGCTTCGTCTACCTGCTGCCCAACTTCCAGAACCCCACCGGCCGCACCATGACCGAAGAGCGCCGCGCCGCCGTGTCGGCCGCCGCCGCTGCTGCCAACCTGCCGATCGTCGAGGACAACCCCTACGGCGAACTCTGGTTCGACGAAGCCCCGCCGCTGCCGCTGGCCGCGCGCAACCCCGAAGGCGTGATCTACCTGGGCTCGTTCTCGAAGGTGCTGGCCCCCGGCCTGCGCCTGGGCTTCCTGGTGGCACCGAAATCCATCTACCCGAAGCTGCTGCAGGCCAAGCAGGCGGTCGACCTGCACACGCCGATCTTCACGCAGCGCATGGTCTCGGCCGTGATGAAAGACAAGTTCCTCGACCGCCACGTGCCCACCATCCGCGCCCTCTACAAGCGCCAGCGCGACGCGATGATCGCCGCGCTCAAGCGCGAGATGGCCGGCCTGGACGTGAAGTTCAACGCGCCCAAGGGCGGCATGTTCCTCTGGGCGCGCCTGCCCGAGGGCATCGACACCGTGACGCTGCTGCCCAAGGCGGTGGAGCGCAACGTGGCCTTCGTGCCCGGCGCGCCGTTCTACGCGGGCGAAGGCGATCCGCGCACGCTGCGCCTGTCGTTCGTGACGGCCAGCGTCGAAGAGATCGACACCGCCATCGCCGCGCTGGCGCAAACGCTGCGCGAAGAGCTGGTGCTGCTCGGCGACAAGAAGCTGGCCGCCGCACAGGTCTGAAAGCACAAACCAGGAGCCTCCCTTGATCGGCCTTGCAACGCTGTCGCTCTTCCTGCTCGCGGTTCTGGCGCTGTTCCTGTCGCCCGGCCCGAACATGGCTTTCGTGCTCTCGCACGGCGTGGCCCATGGCCCGCGCGGCGGTTTTGCGGCGGCCATCGGCATCTCTGCGGCCGACCTGGTGCACACGCTGTTCGCGGCCACCGGCGTCACCGCGCTGGTGGCCGCGTGGCCGTCTTCGTTCGACGTGCTGCGCTATGCGGGGGCGCTGTACCTGGTGTGGCTGGCGGTGCAAGCGCTACGCACCGGTGGCGGACTTCGCATCGGCGCGCAGGCGCAGCCCGCCGGCTTCGGCCGCATCGTGCGCATGGCGCTGCTGAACAACCTCGTCAATCCGAAGGCGCTGCTGTTCTTCATGGTGTTCCTGCCGCAGTTCGTCGATCCCTCGCGCGGCAGCGTGCCGCTGCAGCTGGTGCAGCTCGGCGTGGTGCTGTCGATGGCCGCGCTGGCCTTCAACACGCTGCTGGGCGCGTGCAGCGGCCAGGTCGGCCGCTGGCTGCACAACCGGCCCGGCGCGGCGCGGTTCCAGAGCGGCCTGCTGGCCGCCGTGATGCTGGGGCTGGCCGTACGCCTGCTCTTCCTCGATCGTCCCTCGCCCCGCTGAAGCGGGCAGCAAAGAAAAGATAGAAAGAAACCGACCATGCTCAACATCTGGGGCCGCATCAGTTCGATCAACGTCCGCAAGGTGGTGTGGTGCGCGCAGGAGCTCGGGCTCGACTTCCAGCGCACCGAGGCCGGCGGCAAGTTCGGCGTGGTGCAGACGCCTGAGTACCTCGCGCTCAATCCGAATGCGATGGTGCCCACCATCGACGACGGCGAAGGCGCCGAGCGCGTGACGCTGTGGGAATCGAACGTGATCGTGCGCTACCTCTGCGCGAAGCATTCGCACGGCAACTTCTACCCGAGCGAGCTGCCCGCGCGCTTCGACGCCGAGCGCTGGATGGACTGGCAGCAGACCACGCTCAACCGCACGAGCCGCGACGCCTTCATCCAGTGGGTGCGCACGCCGCCGTCGGAACGCCAGAGCGCGCTCATCGAGGCGTCCGTCCGCGACAGCGAAGCACTGTTCTCGATGCTCGACGCGCATCTTGCGAGCCAGCCGTACATGGCCGGCCAGCGCTTCACCATGGCCGACATCCCGGTCGGCTGCGAGGCGCACCGCTGGTTCAACCTGCCGGCTGCCGAATACCGCCGGCCGAACTGGCCGAACGTCGAACGCTGGTATTCAGAGTTGCTTTCCCGCCCGGGCACGCGCGGCGTGCTCGACCTCCCCCTCGAATGAATCCGATGAAATCCCGCCCCTTCAAGCAAGTCGACGTCTTCACCGCCACCGCCTACTACGGCAATCCGCTCGCGGTGGTGATCGATGGCCAGGACCTCGACGACGCCGCCATGCAGCGCTTTGCGCAATGGACCAACCTGTCCGAAACCACCTTTCTGCTGCCGCCCACCGATCCGGCCGCCGACTATCGCGTGCGCATCTTCACGCCCGGTGGCGAGCTGCCCTTTGCCGGCCACCCGACCATCGGCAGCTGCCATGCGTGGCTGCAGGCCGGCGGCAAGCCCAAGGCTGCGGGCCTGGTGGTGCAGCAGTGCGGCGCCGGCCTGGTGCCCCTGCGGCGCGACGGCGAGCGCCTGGCCTTCGCCGCACCACCCCTGAAGCGCAGCGCTCCGAGCCCCGCGCTGCTGGCCAAGGTGGCCGGCGCGCTGGGCCTGAAGGCGCAGCAGGTCATCGCGGCGCAGGTGCTCGACAACGGTCCGGTCTGGTTCGGCCTGCTGGTGAACGACGCCGACGCCGTGCTGGCGCTGCAGCCCGACCACCGCGCCCTGAAAGAGCTGGGCGTGAAGGCCGGCGTGGCGGGCGTGCCCGCGGCGCACGACACCGCGCTGCTCATCGGCCGCTCGAACCGCGAGGCGCGCGCCTTCGGCAACCGGCCCGCGACCCCGAACGAAGACGGCGCGAAGATCGACCTCGAAGTGCGCGCCTTCGCCGAGCCCATCGGCGTGCAGGAAGACCCGGTTACCGGCAGCCTCAACGCCAGCCTGGCCGAATGGCTGATCGCCGACGGCCACATGCCCGAGCGCTACCTTGCCGCGCAGGGCCAGTGCCTGGGCCGCGCGGGCCGCGTCTACATCGAGCGCGACGCCGAAGGAAAGATCTGGGTCGGCGGCGACGCCGTGACCTGCGTCGACGGCCACGTCACGCTGTAAGCACAACGCCCGAGGCCCGCCATGCACGCGCAACTCGACCACCTCGTGATTGCCGCCGCCTCGCTCGCCGAGGGCGTGGCCTGGTGCGAGGCAACGCTCGGCGTCACGCCGGCCCCGGGCGGCTCGCATCCGCTGATGGGCACGCACAACCGCCTGCTGAACATCGCGAGCGACGCCTTCCCCGCGGCCTACGCGGAAATCATCGCGATCGAGCCGGGCAAGCAGCCCTCGCGCCCCAAGACGCACCGCTGGTTCGACCTCGACGATGCCGCGCTGCAGGCCGGGCTCGCACAGCATGGCCCGAAGCTGATTCATTTCGTCGCCCGCGTGCCCGACGCGCATGCGGCAACGCGGGCGCTCGCACATGAAGAGCACGCGCACATCGACCGGGGCCAGTTGCTCGAAGCCTCGCGTGACACGCCCGCCGGCCGGCTCGAATGGCAGATCACCGTGCGCGACGACGGCCAGCGGCTGTTCTATGGCGCACTGCCCACGCTCATCCAATGGGGCCCCGTGCACCCCACCGACGCCATGCCGAAGTCTGGCCTCGCCATGCGCGCGCTGCGCGCCGTGCACCCGCGCGCGCCCACGCTGGTCGCCGCGCTGTCGGCCATCGGCATGACCGGCATGGACATCAGTGCCGGCCCGCCCAATCTCATCGCCGTGCTCGACACGCCGCGCGGCCCCGTCACGCTCGAATCGCAAGGACTCTGACCCGATCATGCTGAGCCTCACCGAAATCGCCTGGTTCGCCCTCGCCTCGCTGCTGCTGGCGCTCACGCCGGGGCCGAACATGATCTATTGCGTCTCGCGCACGCTGGTGCAGGGTCGACGCGCGGGGCTCATCTCGCTGGGCGGCGTGCTGCTGGCGTTCCTGGCGCATCTGTTCGCCGCGGCGCTCGGGCTCACCGCGCTGCTGCTGGCAGTGCCGCTGGCGTTCGACGCGATCCGCATCGCCGGCGCGGCCTACCTGCTGTGGCTCGCGTGGCAGGCGGTCAGGCCCGGCGGCAATGCACCCTTCGAGGCGCGCGCACTGCCGGCCGATCCGCCGGGCAAGCTGTTTCGCATGGGCTTTCTCACGAACCTGCTGAACCCGAAGGTGGCGATGTTCTATCTCTCGTTCTTTCCGCAGTTCATCCACCCCGAGCGCGGCTCGGTGCTGCTGCAGAACCTGCAACTGGGCATCGCGCAGATGGCGACCAGCGCGGTGGTCAACACGGTGATGATCGTCGGCGCCGCCAGCATCACGGCCGTGCTGTCGCAAAGCGCGGGCTGGCTGCGCGCGCAGCGCTATGTGATGGGCAGCGTGCTGGCCGCGCTGGCCGTTCGCGTGGCACTCACCGAACGCAAGTAAGGACATCCCGTGAAATTCACCCGCGAAGAAATCGAAGCCGCGCAGCGCACCGTGCATGCGGCCATGCCGCCCACGCCGCAGTACGCCTGGCCGTTGCTTTCGCATCGCCTGGGCGCCACCGTATGGGCCAAGCACGAGAACCACACGCCAGCTGGCGCCTTCAAGATCCGCGGCGGCCTGACCTACTTCGAAACCCTGGCGCGCGAGCAGCCCGGAGTGCTCCACGCCATCAGCGCCACGCGCGGCAACCACGGCCAGTCGGTCGGCTTCGCCACGCGGCGCCACGGGCTGGCCGCGACCATCGTGGTGCCGCACGGCAATTCGACCGAGAAGAACGCCGCGATGCGCGCGCTCGGCGTCACGCTGGTCGAGCATGGCGACGACTTCCAGGCGGCCTCCGAGCATGCGGCCGTGCTGGCCGAACGCGACGGCTTGCACCGCGTGCCCTCGTTCCACCGCGAACTGGTGCGCGGCGTGTCGACTGCGTATGTGGAGTTCTTCGACGCGTTGAAAGACGCGCCACCGGACGTGCTGTTCGTTCCCATCGGCCTGGGCTCCGGCTTTGCCGCCGCGGCTGCAGCGCGCGCGCATTGCGGCGTGTCGACCAAGCTCATCGGCGTGGTGTCGGCGCATGCCACGGCGTATCGCGATTCCTTCCGCGCCGGCAAGCCCGTCGAGTCGCCCGTCACCACGCGGCTGGCCGACGGCATGGCCTGCCGCGTCCCGGTGCCCGAATCGGTCGAAGTGATCCTGCGCGAAGCCGACGACGTTGTCACCGTCACCGACGACGAGATCGCAGAGGCCATGCGCATCCTTTTCAGCGACACGCACAACGTGGCCGAAGGCGCCGGCGCAGCCGCACTGGCGGCCGCGCTCCAGCAGCAGGAACGCTGGCGCGGCAAGACGGTGGGCGTGTGCGTGAGCGGGGGCAATGTCGATACCTGCATGTTCGCCGGCGTGCTCGGGCGCAACGCGTCTTGACGCTCCTCTACAGCATCGACTCGGGAATCACGAGCGACTGCAGATAGAGCTTCGCGCGCGTCGCCAGGTCGGCGCCGGGCTCCTCGTCGGTCACCTTGACCGGCTGGTCGCCGTCCACTCGCCACCATTCCAGCTCACTGTCGCTGCCCGGCTTGAGCCGCACCTGGAAGGCCGAGTGCTGCATGAGTTCGCCGAAGAAGGCGCGCGCCTCCTCGGCCAGCGCGGGGCAATCGATGCGCAGGCCGAACTCGGTGTTCAGCGCGTCCGAGCGCGGGTCCATGTTGACCGAGCCCAGGAAGAGGGTCTTCCTGTCGATCACGAGCGCCTTGGTGTGCAGCCGCACCTGCGTGCCTGCGCCGATGCTGCCGACGAACAGCGCCCGGCCCGCGTTCGGGTGGATCTCGTAGATCTGCATGCCGTCGCCCAGCAGCCGGGCTCGGTAGCGGCGGTAGCCGGTGTGGACCACCGGCTCGTCGGTAGCGGCCAGCGAGTTGGTGATGAGCGTCTGGCGAATGCCCCGTGCCGCGTTGCGGCGCATGCCGTCGAGTGCCACCGGACCCGGCACGAAGTACGGCGACGACGTGATGATTTCAACCTGCGCCTGTTGCGCCGCCTCGCCCAGCAGGCGGCGGCTGGTGTCGATGAGCGCACCGCTGGGCAGGCGCTGCGTCTCCGCCTGGCCCCAGGCCTTGGCCGGCGAATCGGCAAAGGCCTGCGCCGTGCCGAACGCAAGCTTCACACGGCCCGCCCCCAGTTCGTCGCCGAGGGTGACGCGGCCCAAGGGATCGACGGTGCGGAACGGCACCGGCTCGGGCGTGTCGGCGCCATCCACCCGCGCATCGAAGTCCCGGCGCGCGGCTTCGGTGTCGCCCGACGGGCGCAGCACCGACGCTGCGGTGCGCACCTGCGGCGCATTCCAGTACTCGTCGAAGATGCTCGCCATCTGCGGCAGCACTGCGCCCGCCACCAGCACGTCGTAGTCGAAGAAGTTGTCGTCGGTGTCGCGCATGAAGTAGACGTCGCCGAGGTTGCGCCCGCCGGCCACGGCCAGCACGCCGTCCGCCACGAACAGCTTGTTGTGCATGCGACGATTGACGCGGGCAAAGTCGAACAGGGCGAAGCCGAAGCGGGTGGCCATGCCGCCGCGCGTGGGAAAGGGATTGAAGATGCGCACTTCCACGTTCGGATAGGCGCCCAGGCCCTCGAGCAAGGGGCCGATGTCTTCCGTGTACAGATCGTCCACGAGCAGCCGCACGCGCACGCCGCGCTGGGCCGCGTTGCGCAGCTCCCGCAGCACCAGCCGACCGGTCGCGTCGTCATGCAGGTGGTAGTACTGCAGGTCGAGCGAGCGTTGCGCGCCGCGCAGCAGCACGAGGCGAGTGTCCATGCTGGCAAGGCCCAGCATCAGGCGAAAGCCGCTGGCTCCGGGCTCTGCCCCCTCCATCGACGCGGTGGCGATCCGGTCTAGCGGCGTGGCGGGGCCCTGTACGGGCAGCGAGGTGCTGGCGGTGCGCGGCCCTTCGTCGGGAAGCGTTGCGCATCCGGCGAGCGACAGGGCAACGCAGGCTGCAGCGGCCAGCAGGAGCTTGCGAGTCAGTGCGACAAAAGAGGCTGCGGCGGGCATGGCGGTGCCATTCAAGCACGCATCGGCAGCCCGGGCAGCAGTTTGTCGAGCGTGATCGGGTAGTTCCGCACGCGCACGCCGGTGGCGTTGTAGATCGCGTTCGCCACCGCCGCGCCCGAGCCGCAGGTGCCCAGCTCACCGATGCCCTTCGACTTGATCGGGCTCGCGAGATCGTCGGCGTCCTGCAGGTAGATGGCGTCGATGTCCGGAATGTCGGCGTGCACCGGCACCAGGTACTCGGCCATGTCGTGGTTGACGAAGTAGCCGTGGTGCACGTCGACCACTGCCTCTTCCGTGAGCGCCGCGCCCACGCCGAACACCATGCCGCCGATGGCCTGGCTGCGCGCGGTCTTCATGTTGAGGATGCGGCCCGCCGCGAACACGCCGAGCATGCGGCGCACGCGCGTCTCGCCGGTGTCGATGTCCACCCCCACTTCGCAGAAGTGGGCGCCGAACGCGGCCTGCGCGTAGCGGCGGTGCAGGTCGCCGGGCTCGACGTTGCCGAGCACGCTCAGGCCTTCCGCGCCGGCCAGCTCGCCGAGCTCGTGCGAGCGGCGCCCAAGGGCGATGCGGCCGCGCTCGAAGCGCGCCTTCTGCGCGTCGAAGCCGGCGCGCTCGGCGAGCAGGCGGCACAGCTGCTGGCAGCCATCGAACACCGAGGCACCGGCGCTCGACGCGCCTATCGAGGCGATCGAGCCCGCGCCCATGGGAAACGCGGTGTCGCCCAGCCGCACGCCGATGCGGTCCATCGGAATGCCCGTCATCTCGGCCGCGATCTGCGCCAGCACGGTGTAGGTGCCGGTGCCGATGTCGGTCATCGACGTCTCGATCAGCAGCCGGCCCTGCGCGTCGAGGCTCAGCTTCGCGCTCGACGGCCGCAACGAGTGGTGATGGATGGCGCTGGCCACGCCCATGCCGACCAGCCAGCGGCCGTCGCGCACCCGCCCCGGCACAGTGCTTCTCTTCGCCCAGCCGAAACGCTGCGCGCCTTCTCGCAGGCATTCGACCAGCTTGCGGCCCGAGTACGGGCGCGACGGCCCGCGCTCGGGGTCATGTTGGCTGTCGTTGAGGATGCGCAGCTGCACCGGGTCGATGCGCAGCTTCTCGGCGAGTTCGTCGAGCGCCACCTCGAAGGCCAGCTGGCCGCTGGCGGTAGCCGGTGCGCGCATGGCCGCGGCCTCGGGCAGGTCGAGCGCGGCCAGGCGGTGCGCCGTCATGCGGTTGGGGGCGGCATAGAGCAGGCGCGTCTGGCGCGATGCGCCCTCGTAGTAGTTGCGGCCCGGCAGGTTGCTGGTCCAGGTCTCGTGGCCGATGGCGGTGAGCCGGCCGTCGGGCGTGGCGCCGAGCCGCACGCGCTGGATGGTCGCGGCGCGGCGCGTCGTATGGTTGAGCAGCTGCTCGCGCGCCAGCGCCGTCTTCACCGGCCGGCGCAGTTCGCGCGCCGCGAAGGCAGAGAGCACCGCGTCCGCATGCGTGCGCAGCTTGGAGCCGAAGCCGCCGCCCACGAAGGCCGAAACCACGCGCACCTGCGCGGCCGGCACGTCGAGCATGGCGGCCACGTCGCCTGAGGCCCAGTTCGGCATCTGGTGCGAGGTGTAGATCGTGAGCCGGTCGCCGTCCCAGCGCGCGGTGGTGGCCTGCGGCTCCATCATCGCGGGATGCTGGTCGGGCGTGGTGTAGTTCTGGTCGAGCGTGATGGGCGCGGTGTCGAATGCGCCCTGGAAGTCGCCCACCGCCGTGTCGGCCGCGCTCTCGCTGCCGGCGCTCGGGTCGTCGCCGGGCTTGGGGGCGCTCGCCTGCGCGGCCGCAAGATCGAAGCGGCCCGCGCTGCGCTCGTAGTCGATGCGGATCATGAACGCGGCCGCGCGCGCCTGCTCGAAGGTCTGCGCCACCACGAAGGCCACTGCCTGGCCGTGCTGCTGAACTTCCGGCCCCGAAAGCTGCGAGACCACGTTGGCACGCCCCTTCGGCACCATGCGCGGAACGTTGGCGTAGGTGTAGACCAGCAGCACGCCCGGCGCACGCTGCGCCTCGGCGGTGTCGATGCGCGTGATGCGGCCCTTGGCGATGCCGGCGAGCACGACCCAGCCGTAGACGGCATCGGGTACTTCGTCGTGGCACTCGTAGCTGTAGTGCGCGCGGCCGCTGACCTTGAGCGGCCCGTCGATGCGGTCGAGCGGGCGGCCCAGCACGCGTTCGCGGTCCAGGGCGCTCGGCCCTGCGGCTTCGGTGAATTGCATGGTGCCTGCTCCCTTCAGGTGGTTTCGATCGCCTGCGCCAGCGTGGCGTGCAGGGTGCGGCGCAGCAGCGGAATCTTGAAATCGTTGTGCCCGTGGCCGCGCGCATCGGCGAGCAACAGGTCGGCAACCGCATCGCGTGCCTGCGTGCCGCCGTCGGTGCCTATCAGCCGCCGCTCGGCTTCCTCGTTGCGCCACGGCTTCGCGGCCAGGCCGCCGAAAGCCAGGCGTGCGGCGGTCACGGTGCGGCCCTCGCGCACCACCACGGCCGCGACCGAGACCAGCGCGAAGGCATAAGACGCGCGGTCGCGCACCTTGCGGTAGAGCTGCACGCCGCCGAGCGGCGCGGGCAGGGTCACGCCGGTGATCAGCTCATCCGGTGCCAGCACGGTCTCGACCTCCGGCGTGGTGCCCGGCAGGCGATGCAGTTCGGCGATGGGGATATGGCGCACGGCACCGCTGGCCGACACGGTTTCCACCTGCGCATCGAGCGCGCGCAGCGCCACCGCCATGTCGGATGAATGCACCGAGATGCACTGCGCGCTCGCGCCGAGGATCGCGTGGATGCGGTTGAAGCCTTCCATGGCCGCGCAGCCGCTGCCCGGCGTGCGCTTGTTGCATGGCTTGGTCGTGTCGTAGAAATAGAAGCAGCGCGTGCGCTGCAGCAGGTTGCCGGCGGTGGTCGCCTTGTTGCGCAACTGCGCGCTGGCGCCGGACAGCAAGGCGCGCGACAGCAGCGGATGGCCGCGACGCACGCGCGCATCGGCGGCGAGGTCGCTGTTGCGCACCAGCGCGCCGATCTTCAGCCCGCCGTCGGGCAGGGCTTCGATGCGGTCGAGCCCCAGGCGATTGACGTCGATCAGGTGCGTGGGCTGCTCGATGTCGAGCTTCATCAGGTCCAGCAGGTTGGTGCCGCCCGCGATGAAGCGCGCGCCCGGATGCTGCTGCATTGCCAGCGCCGCGGCGGCTGGCGTGGCGGCGCGTTCGAAGGTGAAGGCCCTCATGTCGCAACTCCCGCCACTTCGCGGATGGCCGCGATGATGTTCGGATAGCCCGCGCAGCGACAGATGTTGCCGCTCATGCGCTCGCGCATTTCCTCGCTGCTGAAGACCGTTGGCGCCGAGAGGTCGTGCGTGACATGGCTCGGCATGCCGCCGCGCATCTCGCCGAGCATGCCGACCGCCGAACAGATCTGGCCCGGCGTGCAGTAGCCGCACTGGTAGCCGTCGTGCTTGACGAAGGCGGCCTGCATCGGGTGCAGCTTCTTCGGCTCGCCCAGGCCCTCGATGGTCGTCACCTGGTCGCCCTCGTGCAGCACCGCCAGCGTGAGGCAGCTGTTGATGCGCCGCCCGTTGACCAGCACCGTGCAGGCGCCGCACTGGCCGTGGTCGCAGCCCTTCTTGGAACCCGTGAGGTGCAGCTGCTCGCGCAGCAGGTCGAGCAGCGTGACGCGCGGGTCGATGGAGAGGGCGTGCAGTTGGCCGTTGATGCGCAAGCTCACATCCGTTGTCGGGCCCTGCGCGGCGGCGTCATGCGCCACCGGCTCGGCATCCACCGCCAGCGGCAACGCGGCAGCCGCCACACCGGCCGCGCCGGTCACCAGCACCGTGCGGCGGGTGTAGCCGTCTGGGGTTTCGGGATTCATCGTGGGTTCCCCCGGTGTTTTTGCTTCAGAGTCGGCTGTCGTTCACAGCGCTTGCGGCAGACCGCGCGGGCGGCATCGTGGAGATGACGACGCTGTTGACGCGCGAGCCGCTGGTCACGTTCTGGTCGGGCGCATTGGCGGCCGCCACCGCGACCTGGCGCATGGCCTCGCGCGAGACGGTGGAGGTGAAGGGATCGGGCCCGCGCGAGCCGCGCGTCACGTTCTGGTCGGGGGCGTGGGCCGTGGCCACGGCCTGGGCCGCCACGTCGTCGCGCGCGAGCAGGCCAGGGCCCTGGTGCACGCCGTCGTAGCTTTCTGCATGGGCCGCACCGGCCAGGATCAGGATGGCCAGGAGGCCGAGGGTCTTTCGCATGTGAACTCCTTTAGAAGACTGGGTTGGCGCCTTGCGGCGCGACCGCTTTGGCGGCTGGAGTCACTGTAGGAAGCCCGCTTTATGCGACCTTTAAGCGAGAGTTACCTGAGCGTTAAGCCGCGCGGCCCACCCCGTGATCGCGCAGGTGATCGCGCAGGTGGACGCGCGCCTGCAGCCCCGCAGGCCGGCCCTGAGCGTCATGGCGGTTGGCCAGCACGATGCGCAGGCCGTTGCGCAGCGCGGCCATGCGCGCGATTGCCAGGCCCAGGCCGCTGCCTTCGGTCGGGTTGCCCGGCACCCGGAAGAAGCGGTCGAAGGCGCGGTCGATCAGCTCGGGCGGAATGCCCGGCCCGTTGTCCAGCACATCGACCACCGGTCGCCCTTCCACCTCGTGCAGCCGCACGTCGACCACCCCGCCCTCGGGCGAATGGCGCAACGCGTTGTCGATCAGGTTGTCGAAGACGCTGCGCAGCTCGGCCGGGGGCGCGGTCACCGTCGCGGAGGTCTCGCCCTCGAAGCCGATGTCGATGCGGCGGCGGTCGGCCACGACCATCAGCTGGGCCACGCTGTCGCGCAGCACCGAGGCCACGTCGAGCGACTCCGGCGCCTCGGGCTCGGTGCTGCTTTCCTGGCGCGACAGGCGCAGCAGCTGCTCGATCAGGTGCTGGGCACGCGTCACGCCGCCCTTCAGGTGCGTGTAGTGCTCGGCGATGCTCTCGGCCGGCACTTCGGCGCGCATGTTGTCGAGTTGCAGGCCGATGGCGGCGATGGGCGTGCGCAGCTCGTGCGCGGCGTCCTGCACGAAGCGGCGCTGCGCGGCAAAGGCCTGGCGAAGCCGCCCGAGCAGGCTGTTGAAGGCCTCCACCAGCGGCGCGATCTCGTCGGGCACGCGCGACACCGACAGCTCCGAGAGGCTGCGCTCGTCCTGCGCCGCGACGTCGAGCACCACGCTGCGCAGCTTGCGCGACGAGGCCCACACCACCAGCCACAGCACGGCCAGCGACAGGGGCAGCAGCAGCGCGATGGGCGCCGTCGAAGACAGCGCGCGCTTGGCCACCAGCCGGCGCACGAAGCCGCCGTTCTGGATCACCTGCACCTGGAAGCGGTCGGCGTCGGCCACCGGCGCCGTGGAATAGATGCGCCAAACACCGTCGTCGCCGGAGCCCATGCGCACGGTGCTCAGCCCCTCCGCCGGCTGGCGGGCCACGGCCAGCGCGGGCCATGAACTGACCAGCAGTTCGCCCCGCCCGTTCCAGATCTGGATGACGAAGGCGCCGCGACCGAAGATGCTGCGTTCGTCCGCTGGCCTGAGTTCGGGCACTGCCACGTTGCTGGCGTAGGAGTCGGCCAGCATCTGCATCTGGTCGTCCTTGAAGGTGACGATGAGCCTGTCGTAGCTGGCGTAGGTGAACCACGCGACGCCGGCCGCCGCGAGAAGATGCACCACCACCAGCCACATCAGCAGCCTGTTGCGCAGCGAACTCGGCGAGTACCAGGGCCGGCCTGGCGCGGCGGTCATTGGAGAACTCATGAATCCACCACGCGCCAGCCCAGGCCGCGCACGTTGCGGATGGTGTCGGCACCGAGCTTGCGTCGCATGTTGTGGATGATCACGTCGACCGCGTTGCTCATCACCTCCTCGCCCCATCCGTAGATGCGGTTCTCGAGTTGCTCGCGCGACAGGATCGCGCCCGGCCGCTCGAGCATGGCGTGCATCAGCGCGAACTCGCGGGCCGAGAGCGTTTCGCGCGTGCCCTGGTAGAGCACCTCGCGCGTGGTGAGGTCGAGCTGCACCTTGCCGCTGCCGATGATGGAGTTGGAGGCGCCGTGGCGGCGGCGCACCACCGCACGCATGCGCGCCAGCAGTTCGGGCAACTCGAAGGGTTTGAGCAGGTAGTCGTCGGCGCCGAGGTCGAGCCCCTCCACGCGCTGGCCGAGGCCGTCGCGCGCGGTGAGGATGAGGATCGGCGTGTCGTTCTTGAGGCCGCGCGCGTGGCGCAGCACCTCGATGCCGTCCATTCCGGGCAGGCCCAGGTCCAGCAGCACGCAGGTGTAGTCGCCATCGGCCAGTGCGCTGCGCGCGAGCAGGCCGTCGCGCACCCAGTCCACCGCCCAGCCCGATCTCTCGAGGCCGCGCAGCAGGCTCTTCCCGATCATTTCGTCGTCTTCGACAAGCAGCACGCGCACGCCGTCTCCCGTTGTTTGGTTGGTGCGCCGCGAAGGTAGCGCAGAACCGTTAGGTCAACGTTAACGCCACGGGGGCGCCATCAACTCAAGGCAGTGGGCCGGTGTTTGCCGTGCCCAGCGGCAGTCGCGACACCTCTGCCAGCAACAGCGCCAGTTGCCTCGCCGCCGCATCGATCACCGCCTGGCCATGCTCCGCCGTGGCGGCAGCCGCGTTGCCGGCGGCACCGTGGGCGTTGTAGTCCTCCATGGCCCAGCCGAGCTTGGCGCTCTTGCCGTTGCCCAGGATCGCGTAGTCGGCCGCGCGCTGCTCGGAAGTGGAGCGAAAGTCTTGCGCCTCGCCCATGCGCACGAGTTGCGGCGTCAGCGCCAGCATCATCGAAGTCTCGATCTCGCCCGCGTGCACGCCGAAGCGGTGCTCCTGCGCGCTGAACTGCGTGCCCGCGTCGCCCAGCGGCAGGTTGAACCAGCTCACGCTGTAGACGATGAGCCCGTGTGCCGCGCGCAGCTCGCGCGCCACGATGTCCATCGCGCCCACATGGCCGCCGTGCGCATTGAACAGCACCAGCTTCTTCACGCCCGCGCGCGCCACGCCGGCACCGATCTCGTTCCACAGGCGGATCAAAGTCTCGGCCGACAGCGTGAGCGTGCCCGCGAAGCGCGCGTGCTCGGGGCTCAGGCCGATCTGCTGGGTCGGCAGGAAGAGCACCGGTAGCTCGGCCGGCAGCAGGGGCAACGACGCGGCGACGATGCCGTCTGCCAGCACCGTATCCACGCCCAGCGGCAGGTGTGGGCCGTGCTGCTCGGTAGCGCCCAGCGGCAGCACCGCGACGGTGGTTGCCGCATCGAGCGACGCGAAGTCGCGCGTGGTGAGGCGGGACCAGAAGCGGGGAAGTAGCGAAGGCGAAGGGGCCTGGGTAGCAGCGTTCATCGCGCGATCTTAGGCCGGTCGCGAGCCGGCATCGATGGCTTCCGGACCACAAAAGTAAACGACGGGGATGCCAAAAACGCGAATCTGTTCACACATACAACCAGTTCGTGACACTTTGGTTTGCCATTGTTAATGATCCTCTCTAGAGTGATTCCCAAGTGAGTTTTCAAGGTTGCCGGCCTGTCACATACGCCGGCGGCCCGGTTTTCGCTGCGGCTTCGGTCGCCGGAAACCGCCGTCCGAATTCAAGGGAGCAGAGTGTTCATCCAGAAAAAAGCTGGAGGCACGGTCATGGCCGGGCGCAAAGCTGCGCTCGCCTGCTCGTTGTCTCATCGCCTTGCACATACATCACAAGGATTTCCACCTCTAGCAGCCTGCGCACTGGCCCTCGTCACGCCCGCAGTGCTCGCGCAGCCGTCTGCCGCTATCGCCGCCACGACCTACGACGTCCGGCAGCACGATGCGCTGATCGTCGCGCGGCGCGAAGGCCGCGTTACCGCGACCCAGGCGCTCCAGCAATTGAAGGCCTGGCTTGCGGCGCCCATCGGCGACGAGGCCCGCCAGCGTGTGGCTTCCGATGCCATCGTGATCGCCGCGGGCGACGGCCAGTTCGCCGAAGCCGTGGCGCTGGGCCGCCAGCTCGCACCGTCGAAGCTGAACGACTATGCCCTGGGCCCGCTCGCGCTGGCCGCGCGGCGCACCCATGAGCTCGCCCTGCAGGGCGAGGCCGTGGCCGTCTGGCGCGCCCGGCAACCCGGAGCGCGCGAGCCGCGCCTGCACGAAGCCTGGTGGCGCATCGACAGCGGCGACGTCGCGGGCGCGCAGGCGCTGTACCGCGCGCTGTCGCAGCCGGCGCCCACGCAGATCGAAGACCGCGTCGCGCTGCTGGAGCTGCGCGCCGCCCTGGCGCGCGCGGCGAAAGACCCGCTGCAGGCGCTCGCTGCCTACACCGAGGCCGGCGCGCTGCGGCCCGAACGCCGCGACATCCGCCGCGAGGCCGACTTCCTGCTCGCCAGCGCCGGCGCCGCATCGAGCGCCTTCGAAGACGCAGAGGCGGCGGAGCGTGCCGCGCCGGGCAGCTTCTCGCCGCTGGCGCTCTCGCCCCTGCAGCAGGAGGCGCTGGCGCAGCGGCTGCGCTGGGCGATCCAGGCGCGCGACCAGCGACTGGGCGCGGAGCGCCTCGTCGCGCTCGACCGCGTGCTCGCCGACCAGGAGGCCGCGATGGCACGGGCCGATGCCGCGGCCCTGAAGGCGGACGCCAGCGACGCCGATGCATGGCGCACCGTGCGCGTGCGCCTGCTGTCCGACCGCCTGCTGGCGCTGGTCGAAAGCGGCCGCCCGGCCGACGCCATCGCGCTCTACGACACGGCGCGCGCCACTGGCATGGAGCTGCCCTTCTACGGCCTCGGGGCCGCGGCACGCGCCCTCGCGCAGGAGCGCCGCTCGGCCGAGGCCGTGCCGGTCTACGAGGCGGCCGTGGCACGCGGCGGCGCCGAGCTGCAGACGCCCGACCCGCTCTACTTCGGATTGCTCTACGCCTACCAGGACACAGGCCGCTTCGAGGACGCCGAGGCGCTGCTGCAGCGGCTGGAGCACGGCACGCCGGCCCTGCTGCGCCTCACGCCCGAAGCCGGCCGCCCCAACGGCGAGTACACCGACGTGAGCGGCCTGCGCGGCCTGACGCAGCTCTACACCGACCGGCCGGCGCTGGCGCAGCAAAGCTTCTCGGTGCTGACGCGCGAAGCGCCGCTCAACCCGGGCTATGCCTACGGCGCGGCCCTCACCGAGCGCCTGCGCGAACACCCCGAAGCCGCGCTCGCGCGCTTCGAGGCGCTGGCAGCCGACTCGCCCTACGACATCAGCGCGCGCACCGGCCATGTCGAGGCCCTGCTCGATGCCGGCGAATTCGCCGAAGCCCGCCGGCGCGCCGAATCGCTCGCGGCCGACCTGCCGGACTCGGTGCAGGTGCGCGACATGGAGCGCAAGCGCCGCGCCCAGGTCGGCCCGCGGCTCGACGTGGACGCCGAAGCCTCCTCCGGCGGCGCGGCCATCTCCAGCCGCGAGTGGCGCATCGACAGCCGGCTCAGCTCCGGCCTCATCGACGACCAGTGGCGCGTGTTCTACGACCAGTCGCTGGGCCGCGGCGTCACCGACATCGGCAACGCCAACTGGGCGCGCGGCGGCCTCGGCCTGGGCTGGCAGCGCGGCCGCTGGTTGGCCGAAGGCGCGCTGCAGCACGCCAACAGCGGCCCCTACCGCAACAGCGTGGCCGGCCGGCTCGACTACCGCGCAGGCGACGCGTGGCGGCTGTCGGCCACCTATGACGGCGACAGCAAGGAGCTGCCGTGGAAGGCGCGCGTGGCCGGCATCGGCGCGCGCGAGGCCGGCGCGAGCGTGGGCTATGTGGTGAACGAGTCGCGCCGCTTCGACCTGAAGTGGCAGCAGCTGGACTTCAGCGACGGCAACCTGCGCAACGGCTTCGACATCGGCTGGAGCGAGCGCTGGGTCAGCACGCCGGGCTTCCAGCTCGAAACGAAGCTTGGCGCCGACGCGAGCCGCGGCCGCGCCATCGACACCGCGCCCTACTTCAACTCCTCGAGCGACAGCAGCGTGCAACTCAGCGTGCGCGCGCAATGGCTCAACTGGAAGAGCGACGACCGCCAGTTCTTCCAGGCCGTGGAGCTCGGCGGTGGCAGCTACCGGCAGGCCGGCTTCGGCAGCGGCCCGATGTGGACCCTGCGCTACGAGCACCGCTGGAACCTCGGCCCCAGGCTCGCGCTGCGCTACGGCCTGAGCATTTCCAGCCATCCCTACGACGGCGTGCGCGAACGACAGCGCGGCGTCTTCCTGAACCTCTCGACGCCCCTGCCGTGATGCGAAGAACGACGAAGAACCCTTTCACCTTCCTGCGCGCGGCCCTGCCATGGCTGCTGCTGGCGCTCTGCCTGCCGGCCCTCGCACAGCCGCTGCCGAGCGCCGACCCCGACGACGGCCTGAGCTTTCGCGTGATCTCCTTCCACGACGTGCGCACCAACGTGCGTGCGAGCTTCGAGACCTCGCCCGACGAGACTGCCGTGGACGAGCGCACCTTCGCCGAAGTGTTCGCCTGGCTGCAATACAGCGGCTACCACCCGGTGAGCCTGCAGCAGATCGTCGACGCGCGCGCCGGCGGCAAGCCGCTGCCGCCCAGGCCCGTGCTGCTGACCTTCGACGACGGCTACCGCAGCGCCTACACCAAGGTGTTTCCGCTGCTCAAGCGCTATAACTACCCCGCGCTGATGGCGCTGGTGACCAGCTGGCTCGAAGTGCCCCAAGGCCAGCAGGTGCACTGGGGCGACAAGCCCGCGCCGCGCGAAGACTTCCTGCTGTGGAGCGAAGCCGCCGAGATGGCGCGTTCGGGCCTCGTCGAGTTCGCGAGTCATACCGACGCAATGCACACCGGCATCCTCGCCAACCCGCAGGGCAACATGCTGCCGACCGCGGCCACGCACCGCTACGACCCGAAGACCGGCCGCTACGAGGACGACGCCGCCTACACCCGGCGCATCGAGACCGACCTGCGCCGCAGCCGCGAGCTCATCGAGAAACGCACCGGCGCGAAGGTGCGCGCCATGGTGTGGCCCTACGGCGCCTACAACGACGCGGCGCTGAAAGCCTCCGCGCGCGCGGGCATGCCCATCACCTTCACGCTGGACGACGGCTCGAACACGCCCGCCGTGCCGCTCTCGCGCATCCGCCGTGCGCTCGCTGCCTACGACAACGAGGCGCCCGAATACGCGCAGCTGCTGCGCAGCCCCGTGGGCGGCGAGGTGCGGCCCGTCAACCGCGTGATGCACGTCGACCTCGACTACGTGTACGACCCCGACCCGGCCCAGCAGGAGCGCAACCTCTCGGCACTGATCGACCGCGTGGCCGCCGTGCGCCCGCGCTCGGTGTTCCTGCAGGCGTACGCCGACCCCGACGGCGACGGCGTGGCCGACGCGCTGTACTTTCCCAACCGCCACCTGCCGGTGCGCGCCGACCTGTTCGGCCGCGCTGCGTGGCAACTGCGCAGCCGCACCGGCGTGAAGGTCTACGCGTGGATGCCGGTAACGGCCTTCCGGCTGCCGGCCTCGAACCCGCTCGCCACGCACACGGTGGCGGCGCAAGGCGGCGCGATGCCGGCCGACCGCTACCACCGGCTCACACCCTTCGACCCCGCGGTGCGCGCGCTGGTCGGCGACATCTACGAAGACCTTGGCAGCCACGCCTTCTTCGAAGGCCTGCTGTTCCACGACGACGCGACCCTGTCGGACGACGAGGACGCGAGCCCCGCCGCGCTGGCCACCTATGCGCAATGGGGCCTGCCGGCCGACGTGGCCGCGATCCGCGCGAACCCCGAGCTGATGGCGCGCTGGACCACCGCCAAGACCCGCTACCTGATCGCGTTCACGCAGGAGCTCGCCGCGCGCGTGGGAGCCTGGCGGCCCGCGCTGGAAACTGCGCGCAACCTCTACGCGCGCCCGGTGCTGGAGCCCCAGGCCGAGCAGTGGTTCGCGCAGAACTACGAAGCCTCGCTCGCCGCCTACGACTACGTCGCGTTGATGGCGATGCCGCGGATGGAGCGCGAGACCGATGCGGACGCGTGGCTGGGCCGGCTCGCGCGTCGCGTGGCTGACACGCCGCGTGGCCTCGACGGCACGGTGTTCGAGCTGCAGGCGCGCGACTGGCGCACCGGCAAGCCCGTGCCCGACGCGGAGCTCGCGCGCCAGTGGACGCTGCTGCAGCGCGCCGGCGTGCGCCACCTGGGCTACTACCCCGACGACTTCCTCGATAACCAGCCATCGCTGGAGACCGTGCGCCGCGCGATCTCGGTGCGCACGCTGCTGCCGCGTGCATTGCGCGCGCAAGCCACGCCAGGAGAACGGTCGCCATGACCACCACACAGTTCCTCGCGCAGACGCTGCCCACGCTGCTGTTCGGCTTCGTCTTCTACTACCCGTTCTTCATGGCCTATGTGTGGATGGCGGGCGGCCTCTCGCATGCGTGGGTGTTCGAGCGCAAGCGCGACGTCGACGTGAACCCGCTCACCCTGCTGCCCTCGCACCCGCTGGTCACGGTGGTGGTGCCATGCTTCAACGAAGCGCCGCACCTGCGCGAGGTGATCGAGCAGCTGATGCGCACGCGCTACCCGCACTACGAGGTCATCGCCGTGAACGACGGCAGCACCGACGGCACCGGCGAGCTGCTCGACGAGATGACGAAGGAGTACGGCCGCCTGCGGGTGATCCACAACGCAAGCAACCAGGGCAAGGCCGTCGGGCTCAACACCGCCTGCCAGCTCGCGCGCGGCGAATACATCCTGGGCATCGACGGCGACGCGCTGATCGACGAGGACGCCATTGCGTGGATGCTGCAGCCGATGCTGGCGTCGGAGCGCATTGGCGCGGTCACGGGCAACCCGCGCATCCGCACCCGCACCACGCTGCTGGGGCGCATGCAGGTGGGCGAGTTCTCTTCGATCATCGGGCTCATCAAGCGATCGCAGCAGCTGGTGGGCACGCTGTTCACGGTGTCGGGCGTGATTGCGATGTTCCGCCGCCGCGCCGTGCTGGAAGTGGGCTTCTGGAGCCCCGACGTGCTCACCGAGGACATCGACATGAGCTGGAAGCTCCAGCTCGGCGGCTGGCAGCTGCGCTTCGAGCCGCGCGCGCTGTGCTGGATCTTGATGCCCGAGACCTTGCGCGGTCTCTGGAAGCAGCGCCTGCGCTGGGCCGTCGGCGGCATCCAGACCATGCTGCGCTACACCTCGAAGATCCTGCGGCCGCGCCACTGGCGCATGTGGCTCATCTACTTCGAGTACATGACGAGCGTGGTCTGGGCCTATGCGATGGCCGGGGTGCTGCTCGTCAGCCTGGTGCGGCCGTTCCTGCCGGCCGACTCGTCCTGGCACTCGGCATTGCTGCCGCACTGGCAGGGCACGCTGCTGGCCATGACCTGCATCCTGCAGATGCTGCTGAGCCTGTGGATCGACCGCCGCTACGACCGCGACCTGATGCGCTATTTCGCCGGAACGATCTGGTATCCGATCGCCTTCTGGACCATCACGATGGCGAGCACCGTCGTCGCCCTTCCCAACGCTCTGATACGCCGCCGCGGCAAGCGCGCGGTGTGGACGAGCCCTGACCGAGGAGTTTCCGATGCACCTTGAGACCCATGCCCACAGCCGCCCGCACGACGACAAACCGCCGCCGAGCCGCCAGCGCTCCTGGGGGCAGCCCGCCGTGGACGAACCGATCATCGACGCCGCGCGCATCTCGCTGCGCGCGTTCGGCAGCGGCCGCTCGCCGCAGCGCACGCTGGCCATGTACCTGTGGCTGCGCGTGCTACGCCCGGCCATCACCATCGCCATCTGGTTCTGCGCGGTCTGGTATGCGTGGCCCTATGTGCTGGGCGCGCGCTCGCAACCCGAGGTGCTGCACCTGCTGGGCCTGTATGCGGTGGTGATCGGCGTGATCCTGGTTTCGATGCTGGCGATGGCGCCGTGGCGCCGCCGCCAGCACCGGCGCGAGGCCCCGCCGGAGCAGGAGCAGTCGTCGCTGTTCGCGCTGGCTTCGTACATCGAGGTGCCGCCCGCGCGGCTGTCGGCCTGGCAGCGCACGCGCCAGCTGCTGGTGCACCACGACAACAACGGCCACCTGCGCGACGCCACCGACACCGCGCCGGGCGCGCTGGAGCCCGAACCGCTGCAGCGCGCGGCCGCGCGGCGCTGAGGGGCACAGCCGCGTCCGTGCAGGGGTTTCGCGGCGATGCTTCAATCGCCGATTCACACCACTCATCACGGCAAGGACTCTTTCATGGACCTCCAGCTCCAGGACCAGCACGTACTCATCACCGGCGGCAGCAAGGGCATCGGCCTGGCCTGCGCACTGGGCTTTTTGCGCGAAGGCGCGCGCGTGAGCCTCGTGTCACGCGACATCGCCAACCTGGAGCAGGGCCGCAAGACGCTGATCGAGACCTTCGCGCAGGCCGAAGGCCGAGTCTCCGTGCATGCGGCCGACCTCAAGGACCCGGCCAGCGCAGTGGCCGCGCTCGATGCGGCAGAGAAAGCCTTCGGTGCGGTCGACGTGCTAGTCAACTCGGCCGGCGCCGCGCGCCGCACCCCGCCCGACGATCTGACGGCCGCCTCGTGGCACGACGCGATGGACGCGAAGTACTTCACCTACATCCACATGATCGACCCGGTCGTGAAGCGCATGGGCCAACGCGGCCGCGGCGCCATCGTCAACGTGATCGGCCAGGGCGGCAAAGTCGCGAGCCCCGTGCACATGGCCGGCGGCGCGGCCAATGCGGCGCTGATGCTGGTGAGCGCCGGCATGGCCGCTGCCTACGCCGCCAAGGGCGTGCGTGTGAACGCGGTGAACCCCGGACTCACGCTGACCGAGCGGCTGCAGGAAGGCATGAAGGCCGACGCGAAACTGCAAGGCATCGGCACCGACGAAGCACTGCAGCGCGCCAAGGCCCGCTTGCCGCTGGGCCGTATCGCAACGCCCGAAGAGATCGCCAACACGGTCGTATTCCTGGCATCGCCAAAGGCGAGCTACGTGACCGGCGCCATCGTGGCAATGGACGGCGCCGTCACCCCCATGATCTGAGGCCGAGCGAAGCAAAGGCCCGCCCGTCTCCCTCTCCCCTCTGGCTGCGCCGAGGAGCGCAGCGTTTCGCGGATCAGGGCTCGCCCTTGTCTGAGCGAAGCGAGTTTGGGCGAGACCCCGCGAAACGCGAGCACCGCAGGTTGCCCCGTAGCGCAGCGAAGGGGTCGCAGACAGTGGGGTCGCCTTTCTTTTGCCTACTTTTCTTTGGCGAAGCAAAGAAAAGTAGGTCGCCCGCCGGGGCGAGTCCCGGCCTCGGGAAAAAACCTCACCCCAGCGCCAACAACCCCTCAAACTTCAACCCAAGAAAATCAACAAACGCCCTTACCCGCGCAGGCACAAAGCGCCCACTCGGCAGCAACGCGTGCAGCGGATAAGGCTCGGTCTCCCAATCAGGCAGCAGCCGCACCAGACGGCCTTCGCGAATGTCGTTCCGCACATCTAGCGCCGACTTGAGCGTCACGCCATACCCCGCCACAGCCCATTCACGCGCCAGCGAGGCATCGTCCACGCTGCGGTTGCCATTCACCCGCACCTCGGTCCACTGCCCGTTCTGCGCAAACCGCCACACGCGATGCCGCCGCCCCGAGCGGTTGAAGGTCAGGCAGTTGTGGTGCACAAGGTCTTGCGGCACCTTCGGCGCGGAATGGCGGCGCAGGTAATCGGGCGAGGCGGTGAGCACCGGGTTGGTCAGGGCGAAGGGCCGCGCCACCAGCCGCGAATCGGCCAGCGCGCCGTAGCGCAGCGCCACGTCGACCTCGTCTCGCATCACGTCCAGCGGGCGGTCGCCCACCGAAAGCGACAACTGCACGCCGGGGTGCAGCGCCAGGAATTCGTCGAACCACGGCAGCAGCGTGCTGCGCGTGAGATCAGACGGCGAGGCCACGCGCAGCGTGCCGACCAGCTCGCCGCGGTCGGCCGTGACCAGCGATTCGCCCTCGTCCAGCAGCTCGAACGCACGCACCGCGTAATCGAGCAGCGTCTGGCCCTGCGGCGTGAGGCGCATGGCGCGGGTGGAGCGCTCGAACAGGCGCGCGCCGAGCTGGGCCTCCAGCCTCTTGAGCGTGGCGCTGGCGGCCGCGGGCGTGATGCCCAGCGCATGCGCCGCCGCCGTGAGCGTGCCGCCGCGCGCCGTGTGCACCAGCACCTGCAGGTCGGAGAGATTTTCAATCTTCATTTGAAAGTGTTGCTGGTTTGAGCCACCTTATCAAACCAGTCTTGCGATCCTACATTCGAGGCATCGTTACTGAAAGGTTCCCGTCATGAAAGCCGTCGGCTATTACCAGCCCCTCTCCATCGACAACCCCGAATCGCTGCAGGACATCGAGCTGCCCGCCCCCGTGGCGGGCCCCCGCGACCTGCTGGTGCGCGTGAAGGCGGTGTCGGTCAACCCGGTGGACACCAAGGTCCGCAAGAACGCCGCGCCCGAGGCCGGCCAAGCCAAGGTGCTGGGCTGGGACGCCGTCGGCACGGTCGAGGCCATCGGCAGCGGCGTGAAGAACTTCAAGGTGGGCGACCGCGTGTACTACGCGGGCTCGATCATCCGGCCGGGCGCGAATGCCGAGCTGCACGCGGTGGACGAGCGCATCGCCGCCATCGCACCGAAGAGCCTGGACGACGCACAGGCCGCCGCGCTGCCGCTGACCACCATCACCGCGTACGAGCTGCTGTTCGACCGCCTGCAGGTGCCCAAAAACGGTAGTGCTGGCGGCGGCGAAGGCCAGACGCTTCTGATTACCGGTGGCGCGGGCGGAGTGGGCTCCATCCTCATCCAGCTGGCGCGCCAGCTCACCAAGCTGCGCATCGTGGCCACCGCCTCGCGTGCCGAAACGCGCGCATGGTGCCTGGAATTGGGCGCACACGTGGTCATCGACCATTCGAAGCCGCTCGCGGCCGAGCTCAAGGCGGCCGGCATCGGCGAAGTCGACATGGTCGCCAGCCTCACGCAGACCGAGCAGCACTACGCGCAGATCATCGAAAGCCTCAAGCCCCAGGGCCAGCTGGCGGTGATCGACGACATGAAGGTGCTCGACGCGATGCCGCTGAAGACCAAGTGCATCTCGCTGCACTGGGAAATGATGTTCGCGCGCTCTCGCTTCGAGACGCCGGACATCGCCGAGCAGGGCGCGCTGCTGGCGGAAGTGGCGGCGCTGGTCGACGCGGGCCGAATCCGCACGACAGCGAACGCGAGCTTCGGCACCATCAACGCCGCGAACCTTCAGCGTGCCCATGCGCTGGTCGAGAGCGGCAAGGCGCAGGGCAAGGTGGTGCTGGCGGGGTTCTGAGTCAGCACAATCGGTCGCATGACCGATAACGCTGCCCGTCCTCGCCTCATCATCGAATTCGAAACCGAACGCCTGCGGATGCGCCAGTGGCGCGAGAGCGATCTCGCGCCATTTTTTGCGCTTGCCTGCGACCCGCAGGTGATGGAATTTCTGCTGCCGCTGGCCACGCGGGCCGACAGCGATGCGATGGTCGAGCGCATCAGGACGCGCATTGCCGAGAACGGCTGGGGCTTCTGGGCCGTGGAGCACAAGGCGTCCGGCGAGTTCATGGGCTTTACCGGGCTGAACTCGCCGCTGGCCGACCTGCCGTTTTCGCCATGCGTCGAGATCGGCTGGCGCTTCGCTCGCAAGTGGTGGGGCCAGGGGTTTGCGAGCGAGGCGGCGCGCGGTGCGCTGCAGGTCGGCTTCGAAAAGCTTGGGCTCGCTGAGATCGTGGCATTCACCGCCTGGAACAACACCCGATCGGCAGCGGTTATGGAACGCATCGGAATGAAGGAAGACGTGGCCGGTGCATTCGATCACCCGCTGGTGCCCGAGGGGCATCCGCTGCGCCGGCACCGCCTCTACCGAATCCAGCGCTGAAGAAGCGTTACCTCGCCTTCGACACACGCCATACGGCGTTGCCCACGTCGTCCGCCACGATCAGCGCGCCGCCCTTGTCCAGCGCCACGCCCACCGGCCGGCCCTGCGCCTTCTCGTCGGCCGTCAGGAAGCCGGTCAGCACGTCGACCGGCGGTCCGCTGGGCTTGCCGCCGATGAAGGGCACGAACACCACCTTGTAGCCCGACTTGGGCTTGCGGTTCCACGAACCGTGCTCGCCGATGAAGACGCCGCTGGCGAACTGCTCGGGCATGCCGCCCGCGCGCGAGAACGCCAGGCCCAGCGGCGCGACGTGCGAGCCCAGCGCGTAGTCGGGTGCGATGGCCTTGGCCGCCATCTCGGGGTTCTGCGGCGTCACGCGCGCATCGACGATGCCGCCGTAGTAGCTCCAGGGCCAGCCGTAGAAGGCGCCGTCTTTCACCGAGGTGAGGTAGTCGGGCACGAGGTCGCTGCCGATCTCGTCTCGCTCGTTCACCACGGTCCACAGCGCCTTGGTGTCCGGGTCCCAGCCCATGCCGTTGGGGTTGCGCAGGCCGCTGGCGAACAGGCGCTTCTCGCCGGTCTTCGTGTCGACTTCCCAGATGGCGGCGCGGCCCTCTTCGGCCGCGAGTCCGTTCTCGCCGATGTTGCTGTTGGAGCCGACCGTCACGTAGAGCTTGCTGCCGTCGGCATTGGCGATCACGTTCTTGGTCCAGTGATGGTTGATGCCGGCGGGCAGCGGCGTCACCAGCGTGGGGTTGGCGCTGATAGAGGTCTGGCCCTCTGTGTAGGGCACCTTCACCAGCGCATCGGCATTGGCGATGAAGAGTTCGTTGCCGACCAGCGCCATGCCGTAGGGCGACATCAGGTTGGTCATGAACACCTGCCTGACTTCGGCCAGGCCGTCGCCGTTGGCGTCGCGCAGCAGGGTGATGCGGTTGGCGCTGGGCACGCCGGCGCCGGCGCGGCCCATGACCTTGCCCATGACCCAGTTGCGGATCTTGGCCATGAGGCCATCGCCGCCATCGGTGGCGCCGCCGCCGGGCTTGGGCGGCTTGTTGCTCTCGGCCACGAGGATGTCGCCGTTGGGCAGGGTGTAGACCCAGCGCGGGTGGTCGAGGCCGCGTGCCAGCGCCGTCACCTGCAGGCCTTCGGCCGGGGTGGGCGAGGCGGTGTCGGTCCAGCCGACGGCGGTGGCCACGTTGACGGTGGGAATCAGGGTCTTGTTCGGCTCGGCCAGCTGTGGGCGGGGGCCGGTGGTCAGCTCGGGCGCCAGCTTGGCGGCCTCGCCGCAGCCGGCGACCAGCAGTGCGGCGGCCAGGGCCAGGGCGGTCGTCTGCCAGGGAAACACTGTGCGGGTGGGTGCTTGCTGCGGTTCATTCATGCATGGTCCTTGCGCGGCCGGGGGCCGCATGCACCGGATCATCCACAGCCGGGCGGCCCGGGGGTTGTCGGTCGTGGGCGCTTTCTGGCGTGGGCGCACCTCATTTGCGCATCGCCGCTACCATCGCCGGATGACCGACGACCTGTTCCGTGCCGACGCCTACCTGCGTACCTGCGAAGCCCGCGTGCTGCGCATCGACGACACCGGCATCGTGCTGGACCGCACCGTGTTCTACCCGCTGGGCGGCGGGCAGGCTGGAGACAGCGGCGTGCTGGCCCTGGCCGACGGACGTGAACTGGTCATTGCCGACACCCGCAAGGCCAAGGATGCGGAGGGCCTGCCGACCAACGAATTCGTCCACGTGCCGGCCCCCGAGCAAGCCGAGCTGCTGGCCGCGCTGAAGCCCGGCGACACCGTCACCGCCCGCCTCGACTGGGAGCGCCGCCACCGGCTCATGCGCTTCCACACCGCCACCCATCTCCTGTGCCATCTGGTGCCGCAGCCGGTGAACGGCTGCTCCATCACCCCCGAGTACGCACGGCTCGACTTCCACATGACCGACCCGCTGGACAAGGAAGCGCTGACCGCCGGCCTCGCCAGGCTGGTCGAAGCCGCCCACCCGCTGACCGTGGGCGCCATCACCGACGAAGAACTCGACGCCAACCCCGCGCTGGTCAAGAGCATGAGCGTGCAGCCGCCTCGCGGCACGGGCACGGTGCGCACCATCCGCATCGGCGGAACGGGCGAAGGCGACGCGCAGATCGACTTCCAGCCCTGCGGCGGCACGCATGTTGCAAACACTTCGGAAATCGGGGCGGTAGTGGTCACCAAGATCGAGAAGAAGAGCGCCAACAGCCGGCGCGTGGTGCTGGGCTGGGCCTCATCAGCCGATTTGGCCGCCTGAAACACCCGGAACTTCGCCCCCACTGAATGCTCCGACTGACGGCATGATCTTTTCGCGCATCCATTTCGCTACGCTTCTGATAGCAACAGCCGCAGCCAGCATGCCGGCTGCGGCGCAATCGACCACCAGCCTGCCATCCAAGCCGGGCGCGGTTGTAACCACTCCCCACGTACGCGCCGAACTGATCGCCCACGCCCCCGACGGCGTGACGCCCGGCGCCCCGGTGTGGGTCGGCCTGCAGATCACGCACCAGCCCGAGTGGCACACCTACTGGAAGAACGCCGGCGATTCGGGCCTGCCCACCGAAATGACGTGGACCCTGCCGGCCGGCGTGTCCACCGGCGAAATCGCCTGGCCGGTGCCGAAGAAGATTCCGGTCGGCAGCCTCGCCAACTACGGCTACGAGAACACCGTGCTGCTGCCGGTGCCGCTGGAGGTGTCGACGCTCTACAAGCCGCCGGTGGCGCTGGGCGGCACGCCGGCGATGGACATCCAGCTCAAGGCCTCCTGGCTGGTCTGCCGCAAGGAATGCATTCCCGAAGAGGGCACGTTCACGCTGGCCCTGCCGCTGCAAGGCTCGACCGCGCTGCACAAGGCCGATTTCGACACCGCCGCGGCAGCCCAGCCCCAGCCGCTGGCCAAACCCGGCACCGTCGAGGTCGACGGCCACAACCTGAAGGTGCGGCTCGAAGGCCTGCCGGCCGCAGTGCAGGGCAAGACACTTGGCTTCTTCCCCGAGACTCCCGAGGTGATCCGCACCGCGGCCGTCTCCGGCAAGGACTGGACCCAATCCTGGCAGGGCGGCACCTGGACCGCGACGATGCCGTTGGCCGACCAGCGCAGCGCCAGCCCCACGGTGATGCCGGTGGTGGTGGCGCTGGCCGAGGCCGACCGGCAAGCCGGACAGCCGGTGGCCTGGCGCGCCGAAGCGCCGGTCACGGGCGCCTGGCCCGCGGGCGCGGCGCCGCGCGCCGAGGTGTCGCCAGCGCTGCAGGCCGCGCTCACCGCCAACGCTGCCAACCACGGCGCAGCAGCAACGCCGGCCGGCGAGCTGCCCGCCCCCTCCTCGACCACCTTCATGGCCGCCCTGCTTGGCGCGCTGCTCGGTGGCCTGCTGCTCAACCTCATGCCCTGCGTGTTCCCGATCCTCGCGATCAAGGTGCTGGGCTTCGCGCGGCAGGCGGGCAACGCCAGCGCGCACCGCAAGGCCGGGCTGGCCTACACGGGCGGCGTGATGCTGTCCTTCCTCGCGCTGGGCGGCGGCATGCTCGCGCTGCGCGCGGCCGGCGCCGGGCTGGGCTGGGGCTTCCAGCTGCAGTCGCCGGGCGTGGTCGCGGCGCTGGCGGCGCTGTTCACGCTGATCGGGCTCAACCTCGTGGGCGTGTTCGAGTTCGGCCGGGCCGCACCCTCGTCGGTGTGCAGCGCGCAGGCCAAGCACCCGCTGGCCAACGACTTCCTCTCCGGCGTGCTTGCCGTGGTGATCGCCTCACCGTGCTCCGCGCCGTTCATGGGCGCGTCGATGGGTTTCGCCATCGGCCTGCCGGCCGCCCAGGCGCTGCTGCTGTTCGTTGCGCTGGGCTTCGGGCTGGCGCTGCCGTATCTGCTGGCCGGCTTCGTGCCCGCCGTCGCGCACCTGCTGCCCAAGCCCGGCCCGTGGATGCACACGCTGCGCCGCCTGCTCGCATTCCCGATGTTCGCCACCGTGGCGTGGCTGGTGTGGGTGCTGGGCCAGCAAAGCGGCATCGACGGCGCGGGCACGCTGCTCGCGCTGCTGGTCTGCCTGGCCGCCATCGTCTGGGCGTTCACGCTGCGCGGACGCACGCGGGTCGTGATCGCGACGATGCTGATCGGCTTCACCGCCGTGCTCACCGCCACCATCGGCCGCAATGTGTTGCAAGTGGTGGAGCCGGCCAGACTGGCATCTGCCCAGGGCACCGCCAGCCAGCGCTGGCAGCCATGGTCCGCCGAGCGCGTGGCCGAGCTGTCGGGCGCCGGCCAGCCGGTGTTCATCGACTTCACCGCCGCCTGGTGCGTGACCTGCCAGTACAACAAGAAGAGCACCCTGGCCGACACGCAGGTGCTGGCCGACTTCGACGCCAAGAAGGTCGCCATGCTGCGCGCCGACTGGACCCGGCGCGACCCCGCCATCACCGCGGCGCTCACCGCGCTGGGCCGCAGCGGCGTGCCGGTGTACGTGCTGCAGGCGCCGGGCAAGCCGCCGGTCGTGCTGACCGAAATCCTCGGTAAAGACGAGGTCCGCGCCGCGCTCGCCGCGCTTTGACCACCGCCGTGACATGGGTTGTCACATGCACTTGAAGAAACCGTTCTAAGCTGCACTCGTTGTTTGGAATTTTGTTTTGGAGTTCAAGCTGGCCATGTCTCTTTCGCCATCCACAGACTCGCGTTCCCGTCGTGCCGCGCGTCATGCCCGCGCCGCCCTGAGCCGTGCCTCCCGCCGTGCCGTAGTCGCCGCCGCCGTGGCGCTCGGCGCCACCTTCCTGATGGGCAGCAATGCCGCCGCCGCACCCGCCGTGGGCCAGCAGGCGCCCGATTTCGTTGCCGTAGACACCAGCGGCGCCAAGCACAAGCTTTCGGACTTCGCCGGCAAGTTCGTGGTGCTCGAATGGACCAACCCCGGCTGCCCCTTCGTGCGCAAGCACTACGGCAGCGGCAACATGCCCGCCACGCAGAAGGCCGCGACCGACAAGGGCGTGGTGTGGCTGGCCATCAACTCCACCGAGCGCGCCGCCACCGACTACCTGAAGCCCGATGCGCTCGACGCGTGGATGAGGTCGCAAAAGGCCGCGCCCACCGCCGTGCTGATGGACGAAGACGGCCTGATCGGCCAGGTCTACGGCGCGCGCACCACGCCGCACATCTTCATCATCGACCCCAAGGGCACGCTGGTGTACGCGGGCGGCATCGACAGCATCGCTTCGGCGCGGGCGGACGACATCAAGACCGCGACCAACTACGTGAACCAGGCGCTGGGCGAGGCCTTCGGCGGCAAGCCGATATCGGCCGCCAGTACGCGGCCCTACGGCTGTTCGATCAAGTACAAAACCTGAAGTCCGTCCGCGCGACGCAACGTAACGCAATGCGCGCGTGACAGCTACCTGACCTGCGCAGTCAGGTAGCGGTCGGGGAGTCCGGCCTACCCTTGTGCGAGCACATCGCCAATACAGCCCAAGGGGACAAAAAGATGAATCCTGCGCCCAACGCTGCGCAATCGGGCACGGCCGCCCACGCCTCCACCGCCTCGTCCTCCAAGGTCGCCACCGTCCTGCGCGTGACCGGCGGCAACTTCATGGAGATGTTCGACTTCTTCCTGTTCGGCTTCTACGCCACGCAGATCTCGAAGGCGTTCTTCCCCGCGGGCAACGAATTCGCCTCGCTGATGCTGACCTTCATGACCTTCGGCGCAGGCTTCCTGATGCGGCCGCTGGGCGCGATCTTTCTCGGCGCGTATGTCGACCGCGTCGGCCGCCGCAAGGGCCTGATCGTCACGCTCGCGCTGATGGCCGTGGGCACGCTGCTGATCGCCTGCGTGCCGGCCTACGCCACCATCGGCCTGGCGGCGCCGCTGCTGGTGCTGATCGGCCGGCTGCTGCAGGGCTTCTCGGCCGGCGTGGAGCTGGGCGGCGTGTCGGTGTACCTGTCGGAAATGGCGACGCCGGGCCACAAGGGCTTCTACGTGAGCTGGCAGTCGGCCAGCCAGCAGGTGGCCATCGTCGTCGCGGCGGCGCTCGGCTACTGGCTCAACGTGACCTTCACGTCGCAGGAGATCGGCGACTTCTACTGGCGCATTCCCTTCTTCGTGGGCTGCCTGATCGTGCCGGTGCTGTTCATCATCCGCCGCTCGCTGCAGGAAACCGAGGAGTTCATCGCGCGCAAGCACCGCCCCGACGCGCGCGAGATCTTCCAGTCGATGGTCGCCAACTGGGGCCTCGTGGTCGCCGGGATGATGCTGGTGTCGATGACCACGGTGTCGTTCTATCTGATCACCGTCTACACGCCCACCTTCGGCAAGGCCGTGCTGCACCTGAGCACCACCGACGCGCTGATCGTCACGCTGTGCGTAGCCATCTCCAACTTCATCTGGCTGCCGATCATGGGCTCGCTGTCGGACCGCGTGGGCCGCAAGCCGCTGCTGATTCTGTTCACGGTGCTGACCATCCTCACGGCGTACCCGTCGCTCAAGTGGCTGGTGGGCGCGCCGAGCTTCGCGCGCATGCTCGAAGTGGAGCTGTGGCTGTCGTTCCTCTATGCGAGCTACAACGGCGCGATGGTCGTGGCACTGACCGAAGTGATGCCAGTGAACGTGCGCACCGCCGGCTTCTCGCTGGCGTACAGCCTGGCGACGGCGCTGTTCGGCGGCTTCACGCCAGCCATTGCAACCGGGCTGATCGAGATGACCGGCGACAAGGGCGCGCCGGGCCTGTGGATGACGGCAGCCGCGATCTGCGGACTGATCGCGACGCTGGTGCTCTACCGGCGCAACGTGAGTCCGGCGGACGCACGGCGCGTGCCGGCGGTCTGATTTTTCTCCTTCACACCAGCCGCAACCCGCCGTCGCACTCGATCACCGTGCCCGTGGTGTAGCCGTTCTCGATCAGGAACTGGATAGCGTGCGCCACGTCCTGCGGCTGCCCCACGCGGCCGACGGGCAGCGTCTCGACCTGCTGGCGGAACAGGTCGTCCTTCATCGCGGTGGGCACGCGGTTCCACCAGGGCGTGTCGATGAGGCCGGGTGACACTGCATTCACCCGGCTCGGCTTCAGTTCGCGCGCCAGGCTACCCACCATCGCTTCGATCGCGCCGTTGATCGCGGCCAGCCCGGCAGTGCCGGGCAGCGAATTGCGCGCGGAAATCGCCGTCACGAAAGTCAGGCTGCCGCCCTTGCGCAGCACCCGCGCACCGGCTTGCGCCGCTTCGAGCTGCGGCCAGAACTTGGCCTCGAAGCCGCGGCGCAGCGACTGAAGATCGAGTTGCGCGAACTCGCCCGCGCCCTCGCCGCCGCTGAGCGTGAGCACCAGGTGGTCGACGGGCCCCGTCTTCTCGAAGAAGGCATCGAGCGCACCGCGATCGCAGGCGTCGAAGGCCGCGCCGCTCACGTTCTTGCCCAAGCCGCCGATCGCTTCCTGCAGCTTGCCGCTGTCGCGCCCAGTCGCGATCACGCGGGCACCGGTTGCCGCAAGCCGCCGCACGGTTTCGAGCCCCACGCCCGACGAGCCGCCGACCACCACCACTGCCTGTTGTTCCAAAGCCATGTCGACTCCTTTGAATGCCTGATGAAGAAAGTGCCTTCAGGTTAGGGAGCGGCGCCCTATCATTCAAATCGTTTGAAACCATGGAATACATCAACGAAAGTGATTTCAGGCGGCTCGACCTGAACCTGCTGCTGGTGTTCCACGCGCTGCTGCACGAACGCAGCGTCACGCGTGCGGCGCAGCGCCTGTTCATTGGCCAGCCGGCCCTGAGCGGCGCGCTCAAGCGCCTGCGCGCCGCGCTGGGCGACGAGCTGTTCGTGCGCACCTCGCACGGTATGACGCCGACGCCGCGCGCGCTCGAACTCGCGCGCGTCATCGAGCCGCTGCTGCTGTCGCTGCAGCAGGCGCTGCATGCACAGCCGGCGTTCGACCCCGCCACGGCCAAGCGCGTGTTCCGCATCGGTTTGAGCGACGCGCTCGAGGTGGCGCTGATGCCGCAGCTCATGCAGCGACTTTCCGAACAGGCGCCGGGGGTGCGGCTCATCGCACGCGCGGCCGACCGCACCAACGCGCCCGGCATGCTCGATGCGACCGAAATCGAACTGGCGGTGGGCGTGTTCATCGAGTGCGCCGCATGGCACCGGCAACGCGCGCTGTTCGGCTGGCACTTCGTCTGCGTCTACAACGCCGCGCTCGTGAAGACACGCGGCAAGCGGATCACGCTCCAGGAATACCTGCACCACCCGCACCTGCTGACCTCGTTCAGCGCCGACCTGAGCGGGCTCGTCGACGATCTGCTGCGCGAGCAGGGGCATGCGCGCCAGGTCGTGTTCTCCAGTCGCAACTTCGCGACCAGCCCTTTCATCGTGCGGCAGATGCCCGCCATCACCACCGTACCCACCTTCGCCGCCGCCACGTGGCGCGACGCGCTCGGGCTGGCCGTGAGCCCGTTGCCTTTCGAAACACCGGCCTACGAGGTGTCGCTGCTGTGGGCGGCAGCGCGCGACGGCGATCCGGGCCTGAAATGGCTGGTGTCGCTGATGGCCGAGGTGTTCGGCGGCAAGCCCGTCAACTGAGAGGCCAGGACACACCCCTGCGACAATCGCGGGATGCCTTTCGCCCCACTGCAAAACGACACTTTCCTGCGAGCCTGCTGGCGCCAGGCCACCGACCACACGCCCGTCTGGCTCATGCGCCAGGCCGGCCGCTACCTGCCGGAGTACGTCGCCACCCGCGCCAAGGCGGGCAGCTTCATGGGGCTGGCCACCAACACCGACTACGCCACCGAGGTCACGCTGCAGCCGCTGGAGCGCTATCCGCTCGACGCGGCCATTTTGTTTTCCGACATCCTGACGGTGCCCGACGCGATGGGCCTGGGCCTGTCGTTCGAGGCCGGCGAGGGCCCGCGCTTCGCGCGCCCGGTGCGCGACGAAGCGGCCGTGGCCGCGCTCGAAGTGCCCGACATGGACAAGCTGCGCTACGTGTTCGATGCCGTGGCCTCGATCCGCAAGGCGCTGGACGGCCGCGTGCCGCTGATCGGCTTCTCGGGCAGCCCGTGGACGCTGGCCTGCTACATGGTGGAAGGCGCGGGCTCCAGCGACTACCGCCTCGTGAAGAGCATGCTCTACAGCCGCCCCGATCTCATGCATCGCCTGCTGGCCGTGAATGCCGACTCGGTGGCCGCGTACCTCAATGCCCAGATCGACGCCGGCGCGCAGGCCGTGATGGTGTTCGACAGCTGGGGCGGCGTGCTGGCCGACGGCGCGTTCCAGGAATTCAGCCTCGCCTACACGGCCCGCGTGCTGGCCGGCCTCAAACGCACCGGCGCCGACGGCCAGCCCGTGCCGCGCATCGTGTTCACCAAGGGCGGTGGCCTGTGGCTCGACGCCATGCGCGAGCTCGACTGCGAAGTGCTGGGCGTCGACTGGACCGTGAACCTGGCCTCGGCGCGAAAGCAGATCGCCGAAGGCTCGGACGGCAAGGCCAAGGCCCTGCAGGGCAACATCGACCCCAACGTGCTGTTCGCGCCGCCCGCGCAGATCGAGGCCGAGGTGGCGAAAGTGCTGCAGGCCTTCGGCAAGCCCCACGCCGACCGCAACGCCCAGGGCCCGACGCACATCTTCAACCTGGGCCACGGCATCAGCCAGTTCACGCCGCCGGACCACGTGGCGGCGCTGGTGCAGGCGGTGCACGCCCAATCGCGCGCGCTGCGCGGTTAACACTGCAGTCTTCGGGAACGGGTCGGCGGGGCACAGAGGCGCCCCGTAAAGTTGGTACGAAGCCGTTTGTCAAGCGCAAAAACGGCATATCGGTCTGACTTATGCACAAAACCCGTGTTGCACTGCGCAAGATTTTCCGGGGGACCTCCCTCTTTGCTCCTAAAGAGATAGCGACGCTAAGTTATTGATTTATATAGGATTTGAACTTTGCTTTTTTTCCGGGCATTCCAGCCAGAGCCTTGATTTTCAAGGCCCCGCAGCGAATCGAGCCGGCTTGTCAACAAAGTTATCCACAGAAACTCTGGACGGCCTCCAAAGCTCTGAAAAATCAACGACTTAAGCGCTCTTGCTCAAAGTCTCCTTAACAAACCTTTCCAAGAAGGACCGCTCATCTCCACAGCCGGCCTCCCCTTAGACAGCGCTTCCCAGCCGACGAACGGTGCGCCGCCAGCACTGCCGTGGCGACTCGACATCGCGGTGCAGACGCCCGCGCATGCCGCGCTCGGCGACCTGCTGAGCTACGCCAGCGCCGAGCCGATGCCGCCCGGCACGCTGGTGCGCGTACCGCTGGGCAAGCGCGAAGTGCTGGGCGTGGTCTGGAACGAGCCGGTTTCGCTGGTGGGTGCCGAGCCCGACATGGCGCTGAAGCCTGTGGGCGCGGCGCTCGACGCGCTGGCCCCGCTGGGCGAGGCGTGGCGCGACCTCGTGGCCTTTGCAGCGCGCTACTACCAGCGCTCGATCGGCGAGATCGCGCTGGCCGCCCTGCCGCCGCAGCTGCGCGACCTGTCGACGACGCAGCTGGCGCGCCGGCTCAAGCGCAAGACGACGGCCGGGCCAGTGGCCGAAACAGCCGAGTCGGCGAACCTGATCGCGCTGAGCGCGGAGCAGACGGCCGCCCTGGCGCGCATCGAGGCCGAAGCAGGTACTTTTTTGCTGGTCGGCAGCACCGGCAGCGGCAAGACCGAGGTCTACCTGCGCTGCGTGGCCGACCTGCTCGCGCGCGACCCCGAGGCGCAGGCACTGGTGATGGTGCCCGAGATCAACCTCACGCCGCAGCTCGAAGCCCGCTTCAAGGCCCGCTTCGGCGAAGAAGCGGTGGTGTCGCTGCACAGCGGCATGACCAACCCGCAGCGGCTCGCGAGTTGGCTGGCGGCGCACAGCGGCGCGGCGCGCATCGTGCTAGGCACGCGCATGGCGGTGTTCGCGTCGATCCCGGGGCTCAAGCTCATCGTGGTCGACGAAGAGCACGACCCGAGCTACAAGCAGCAGGAAGGCGCGCGCTATTCCGCGCGCGACCTCGCCGTGTGGCGCGGCCAGCGCGAAAAGGCCAAGGTGATCCTGGGCTCGGCCACGCCCTCGCTCGAAAGCTGGCACCAGAGCCGGCCCGCCGAAGGCGAAGACCCGGGCGGGCGCTACGTGCGGCTGGCCATGCCCTCGCGCATCGGCGCGGGCGAGTTGCCGGCCGTGCGGCTGGTCGACATGAACCTGCAGCCGCCGAAGACGGTGATTTCGGGCGCGCTGCTCGACGCCATCGGCCAGCGCATCGCGCGCGGCGAGCAGAGCATGATCTTCTTGAACCGGCGCGGCTACGCACCGGTGCTGGCCTGCGGCGACTGCGGCTGGAAGAGCGAATGCCCGCACTGCAGCGCGTATCGCGTGTTCCACAAGATCGACCGCACGCTGCGCTGCCACCACTGCGGCTTTACCGAGCGCGTGCCGCGCGCCTGCCCGGCCTGCGGCAACCCCGACATCGCGCCCGTGGGCCGCGGCACCGAGCGGCTCGAAGAGCACCTGGCCGAGCTGTTCTCGGCCGTGAAGCACCCCGACGGCAGCGCAGTGCGCATCGCACGCATCGACGCCGACAGCACAAAGAAACAGGGCGCGCTCGAATCGCAGCTCGCGGCCGTGCACGCGGGCGAGGTCGACGTGCTGGTCGGCACGCAGATGATCGCCAAGGGCCACGACTTTCGCCGCATCACGCTGGTGGCGGCGGTGAACCCCGACGGCGCGCTGTTCTCCAGTGACTTTCGAGCGCCCGAGCGGCTGTTCAGCCTGCTGATGCAGTCGGCCGGCCGCGCGGGCCGCGATGCCGCGTATCTCGCGGCGCAGGGCGCAAAGGCCGAAATGTGGATCCAGACGCACCATGCGCAGCACCCGCTGTTCATGGCGCTGCGCAAGCACGACTACGCCAGCTTCGCGCAGCAGCAACTCGACGAGCGCCGCGCGGCCGGCATGCCGCCCTTCGCGTTCCAGGCGCTGCTGCGGGCCGACGCGCGAGAGCAGTCGGTGGCGCAGGGCTTCCTGAACATCGCAGCCGATCAGGCCGAGGCGCTGCCGGGCTCCGACCTCGTCACGCGCTACCCGGCGGTGCCGCTGGCGATCCAGCGCGTAGCCAATGTGGAGCGCGCACAGATGCTGATCGAAAGCCCCTCGCGCGCCGCGCTGCAGCGGCTGCTTGCGAGTTGGCAGCCGCTATTGCACGAACTGCGGCGCACGCCGGAGGGCAAAGGCGTGATCCGCTGGCTCGTCGACGTCGATCCGCACAGCATCTGAGCCGATGGATCGGCGACTGGTCGACCTGAGACCGCGGTTTCAGTGGTAGCCAGTGGGCTCCTTGCCCATGTCCACATAACGCAGCTCGTTGTGCCTGCGCCGCGCGATGCTCACGGGCCAGGCGAACACCACGAGGCTCAGCGCGGCGAGCGCGAGCCCGGTGGCGGTACCGAACTTGCCGGCATGCCAGAACCAGCCGACGCCGGCGAGACATACCAACCACAGCAGGATGCGAAAAAGAATTGCCATTGCGCGCCCCTTCACACCTTTGACTTGCAAGCACTGTAGCAGCGCATCTGCAAACTCAAGCATTCATCTGAAGTCATAGCGATATCTATGTCTTACGGCCTGCCTCGGCCTACCCGAAAATTTGTGAAAAAAGAGTTGACGACATGCCTCGTCGCTGTTCAAGCTGTAACAGCGCGCGAACTCCTCGCGGGTTTCGCGTTCCAAACTGGCTCGCTCATCGAAGGCAAAGGGTAGGTCGCCGTGAAACCGCCGTCTTTCTCAGGTTGGGTTCTCTCGCTCGCGTCATGCCTCGCCTGCGTTTTTGCCGCACCCGCCGCCTCAGCGGCCGAGCTCGATCTGCAGGGCAGCCGCCTGGTGGTGTCGGGCATGCTCGACGGCACTGCAATCAAGGAATTCACCGACCAGCTGGGCAGCGGAACAGTCCATACCGTGGTCTTCGAAGACTCATTCGGCGGCACCGCCGAGGCAGCGGGTGCATATGCCGACGCCATCCGCGCGAGCGGCGTGCAGACCGAAATACGAGGCCAGTGCATGGCCGCCTGCGCTTATGCCTTCCTGGCCGGCAAGACGCACCGCTTCGGCTATGGCCTGCAGGTCAACGGCATCCTGCTGCCGGTCGCGTCGCGCCCCACGGCCGCCGAGCTGGCAATACGCTGGCGCGGCGAGGAGGCCCACAAGACGCTGGCCGACTTCACGCCCACCACCACCTCGGCAGCCAAGCCGGTGGAAGCCAGCGCCCCGCCCGTCGTCAAGGACAACTGGCAGCCCGACCACGGCGTGCTCTTCACCGCGAGCCCGACGCTCTTCGGCCGCATCTACAACACCTACTACTGCGACGGCACGCAGGGCCGCGACTTCTCGAAGTGCGAGCGCCTTGCCGATGCCGATCCGTACAAGCTCGGCGTCCTAACCCCGTAGCACGCTCACCGCGAGCGGAAAGCTGAGGAAGGCAATCGCCGTCGTCCACAGGATGATGCGCGCGATGCGTCCGTTGTCCGCACCGAAACGCTCGGCCAGCATCGACACATTGCTCGCGCTCGGCAGCGCCGCGACCAGCACGATCACCACCAGCGCCTCGTGCGACAGCGGCAACCCGAGCGCGATGGCGCCCAGCCCCAGGCCCCACACCAGCAGCGGATGCGCGAGCAGCTTCACCGCCACCACCGGCAGCACGTCGCTCCACGGTGCCTTGGTCGCAGGGCTGCGCGCCGTGGTGCCCATGGCCTCGGCCACCGCGGCGCTGGCGCCATGCTCGCGCGCCAGCAGTGCCGAACGGGCCAGCACCGCCCCGATGGTGAAGAGCGCCACCGGCGAGGCCGCATCGGCCAGCATGGCGATGGTGCGCTCGATGGGCCCGGGCAACGGCCAGCGCGCGGCCGACAGCAGCACGCCCAGCAGGATCGACCACGGCATCGGGTTGACGACGATCCCGCGCAGCGCCTTGCGCGCGGCCTGCGTGGCACCATGCCGTCCCGCGCCGCCTGCACCGTCGAGGCGCGACAGCGCAATGCACAGCGACGAAGTCACCACGAGATCGAACGCGATCGTGATGATCATCGGCCCCGCTGCCTGAGCCCCAAGAATGGCCACCAGCAGCGGCACGCCCATGAAGCCGGTGTTCGGAAACGCCGCCACCAGCGCGCCGAAGGCCGCGTCGTTCCAGCCGATGCGCGCATTGCGCGTGAACGTCACCACGCCCGCCACCACGGCCAGCGCGCTGATGCCCCAGACCAGTGCGACGCTGCCGTCCAGCAACTGGCCGATGGGCGTGCCCGCGCCGAAGCGCAGCAGCATGCACGGCAGCGCGAAATACAGCACGAAGGTGTTGAGGCCGGGAATGGCATCCAGCGGCAGGATGCGGGCGCGGGCCGCGCCATAGCCGGCCGCGATTAACGCGAAGAAAGGGAAGGTAACAAGGAATACAGGCAGCACCGGACCATTGTCGTTGCCCACCAGCAGGCTGCATCGGCGTGTCTGGCCTACAACCCCGCGGGGGGCCGGCCCCGTATCATTGCCCGCTTTGCGCCTGCCGTTCCCCACGGCGTTCTTCACGGCCTTTTTCCGGTTCTCTTTTTCTCCAATGTCTCACGGTCTCAATCCCGCGCAGCTCGAAGCTGTCAACTACATGTACGGACCCTGCCTGGTGCTTGCCGGTGCGGGCTCGGGCAAGACGCGGGTGATCACTCACAAGATCGGCCGCCTCATCCAGTCGGGCATCGCGCCCCAGCGCATCGCGGCCATCACCTTCACCAACAAGGCAGCCGCAGAAATGCGCGAGCGCGCAAAAGACCTGATCGGCAAGGACGCACGCAAGGTCGTTGTCTGCACCTTCCACGCGCTGGGCGTGCGCATGATGCGCGAGGACGGCGCCGTGCTCGGCCTGAAGAAGGCCTTCAGCATTCTCGACAGCGACGACGTCACCAAGATCCTGAAAGACGCCGGCGGCACCACCGACGCGGCCACCGCCCGCATCTGGCAGTGGACCATCAGCAAGTGGAAGAACATGGGCCTGAACGCCGCGCAGGCCGAGGCCCAGGCCGCGGACGACAACGAGCGCATCACCGCGAAGATCATGGGCCGCTACGAAGAGCGCCTTGCGGCCTACCAGAGCGTGGACTTCGACGACCTGATCGGCATGCCGCTGAAGCTGCTCTACGAATTTCCCGAGGTTCGCGCCAAGTGGCAGGCCGCGCTCGGCCACATCCTGGTGGACGAGTATCAAGACACCAATGCCACCCAGTACGAAGTGCTCAAGGCCCTGGCCGGCGAGCGTGGCCACTTCACCGCGGTGGGCGACGACGACCAGTCCATCTACGGCTGGCGCGGCGCCACGCTCGACAACCTGCGCAAGCTGCCGGTCGACTATCCCAAGCTCAAGGTCATCAAGCTGGAGCAGAACTACCGCTCCACCAGCGCCATCCTGCGCGCGGCCAACAACGTGATCGGGCCCAACCCCAAGCTGTTTCCGAAGACGCTGTTCTCCGAGCTCGGCGAAGGCGAGCCGGTGCGCATCGTCGATGCCGACAGCGAAGTGCACGAGGCCGAGCGCGCGGTGGCGCGCATCGTGAGCATTCGCGCGGGCGACGCCATCACGCAGGGCAAGCAGCACAAGGAGTTCCGCGACTTCGCCATCCTGTACCGCGCCAACCACCAGGCACGCGTGTTCGAGCAGGCGCTGCGCAAGGCGCAGATTCCGTACAAGGTCTCGGGCGGCCAGAGCTTCTTCGACCGCGCCGAAATCAAGGACCTGTGCGGCTGGTTCCGCCTGTGGGTCAACAACGACGACGACCCGGCATTCCTGCGCGCCATCACCACGCCCAAGCGCGGCATCGGCCACACCACGCTCGCGAGCCTGGGCACCTTCGCAAGCCAGTACAAGCTGAGCCTGTTCGAGGCGCTGTTCAGCCCCTCGCTGCCCAGCGTGATGCCCAAGCGCACGCTCGAGGGAATCCACGAGTTCGGCCGCTACATCAACGACCTGGAATACCGCGCGCGCCGCACCATGGGCGCGGAAGACTCGCGCACCTTCATGCTCGACTGGCTGAAGGAGATCGACTACGAGAAGCACCTCTACGACGGCGAGGACAGCGAAGCCGCCGCGGCCTCGCGCTGGACCAACGTGCTCGAATTTGTCGACTGGATGTCGCAGCGCGCCGGCGGCACGCTGGACGACGCCTCGGGCGCCAACGACAACATCGAGACCGAACGCAAGAGCCTGCTCGAGGTGGCGCAGACCATCTCGCTGCTGTCGACCATCAGCGAGCGCGAGCAAGACCAGGACGTGGTCACGCTCTCGACGCTGCACGCCTCCAAGGGCCTCGAATGGCCGCACGTGATGCTGATCGGCGTGAGCGAGGGCCTGCTGCCCTTCAAGCTCGACGACGACAACGGCCGCCAGCAGAAGGTGAGCGAAGACACGCTGCAGCGGCTGCAGGAAGAGCGCCGCCTGATGTACGTGGGCATCACGCGCGCGCAACGCAGCCTGGCCGTGAGCTGGACCAAGAAGCGCAAGCAGGGCCGCGAAATGGTGCCCTGCATACCCAGCCGCTTCATCGCCGAGATGGGCCTCGACAAGGAGACCATCAAGGAAGACCCGCGCGAAAAACTCAAGGCGCTGCGCGCCGAATTCGCGCGCAAGGCGCAGGACAGCGCGGCAAAGGCGGCGGCAGCCGCAGCGGCGCCATGAGGACGACCGCCACTGCCGCGCTGCTGGCCGGCGCCCTCCTCGCACTGTCGGGCTGCGCCTCCACCCGGGGCAGCGCCGACTGCCCCGCCGACGCGCGCGACCTGCCGGTGCAATCGCTCTACGGCCGCTGGGAAGCACGCTTTGACAACCTGCCGGCCGTGGCCGCCGTGCAGCTCGGCAAGCACCCCGACTACGACGGCGTGCGCGGCACCATCACGCGCAACGGCGCCAACCCCGCGAAGGCCACGGTCGCGCAGCTCGCGGGCGACGTGGACGACGAAGGCGCGCTCTCCATCGACGAATCGCAGGACGGCCGCGCCATCAGCGGCGTGTGGTCGGGCAAGCTGCAGGCCGGCTCCTGCGGGCGCGAATTCAGGGGCACGTGGCGCAACGCCGCGGACGAAAGCACGCATCCCTTCGTGCTCAGCAAGACGGTTGCCCAGGAAGGAAAGCAATGATGACGACGACACGACGACAACCCCGTTTCAACCTCCGCGCGCTCGCGGCCGTGGCAGCCTGCCTCGGCGGCGGCGCCGCGGTGCACGCACAGGCCGTGGACAAGCCAGCGAGCCCGCTGGCCGACTCCCAGCTCACCTGGCAGCAGTGCGCCGCGCTCGGCGCCAACAACGAAGCGCGCCTGGCCTGCTTCGACCGCTGGGCGCAGCAGCAGACGCTGCCTTCGGTGTCGGTGCCCGTGGCGCCGCCCGTGCTGGCGACCACGCAGCCGCCGGTGGACTCATCGATCCCGGCCACGCGCATCGTCTCGGTCGCCACCACCGAAGGCTGCCGCGACCGCCAGTACTCGGCGCTCTCGCGCTTCTGGGAACTGGAGAACGCCACCGACTGCGGCACCTTCGGCTTCCGTGGCTACCGCCCGCTCAACGTGTCGGTCTCGGCTGCCACCAAGAAGCCCGAGACGCCGACCTCGCCCTCGGCCGGCCACACCGCCGACCCGGTGGCCTACCAGGCCAACGAGATGCGCATCGGCCTGTCGGTGCGCACCAAGCTCGCGCAAGGCATGCTCACGCAGGACGACCCGACCAAGAAAGACTCGCTGTGGTTCGCCTACAGCCAGCAGTCGACCTGGCAGCTGTTCAACGGCGCCATCTCGCGGCCCTTCCGCACCACCGACCACGAACCCGAGCTGATGTATGTCTACCCGACCGACTTCAAGCTGCCGGGTGGCTGGCGCTGGCGCTATTCGGGCCTGGGCATCGTGCACCAGTCGAACGGCCAGACCCTGCCGCTGTCGCGCAGCTGGAACCGCGTGTACCTGATGGGCGGCGCCGAACTCGACGACCGCTTCACCATCACCGGCCGCATCTGGAAGCGCATTTCCGAGAATGCCGCCAAGGACGACAACCCCGACATCGCCGACTACTACGGCCGCGCCGAAATCACCGGCCGCTGGAACCTCAACCGCGACAACCAGCTCGCAGTGACCGTGCGCAACAACCTGCGCGACAGCGGCCGCGGCTCGGTGCGCCTCGAATGGCTCAAGGCGATCGGCGACCCGACCAAGAGCAACCTGCGCTTCCACACGCAGCTGTTCTCGGGCTATGGCGACACGCTGGTGGACTACAACCGCAAGCGCACGGTGCTGAGCATTGGTCTCAGCCTCGTCGATTTCTGATTCACTTCACACGTCGTATCCCACAATGAGCGCAGACCTCACTCCCGTCGACGACACGCAGCGCGAGATCATCGCGGCGCTGCATGTCGCGCCCGTCTTCGATGCCGCCCACGAGCTGGAGCGCCGCACCGACTTTCTCGCCAGCTACCTGAAGCGCACCGGCCTGAAGACGCTGGTGCTGGGCATCAGCGGCGGCGTCGATTCGCTGACCGCCGGCTGCCTCGCGCAGCGCGCCGTCGAGCGGCTGCGCGCCACGGGCTACGACGCCACCTTCATCGCGATGCGCCTGCCCTACGGCGTGCAGAAGGACGAAGCCGAAGCGCAGGCTTCGCTCGCGGTGATGAAGCCCGACCGCACCATCACCGTCGACATCCGCCCCGCCGCCGACGGCATGCTCGCCGCCCTGAAGGCCGGCGACCTGACGTTCCGCGACGCGGCGCACGAAGACTTCGTGCTCGGCAACATCAAGGCGCGCCAGCGCATGATTGCGCAGTTCGCGGTGGCCGGCGCGCACGACGGCATCGTCATCGGCACCGACCATGCGGCCGAGGCGCTGATGGGCTTCTTCACCAAGTTCGGCGACGGCGCGGCGGACATCACGCCGCTCACGGGCCTCAACAAGCGCCGTGTGCGCGCGGTGGCACAGCTGCTGAGCGCGCCCGACGCGCTGGTCTACAAGGTGCCCACCGCCGACCTCGAATCGCTGGTGCCGGGCAAGCCCGACGAAGATGCCTTCGGCGTCACCTACGAACAGATCGACGACTTCCTCGAAGGCAAGCCGGTGTCGGCCACGGCCCGCCAGACCATTCTTGCGACGCATCGCAAGAGCGCCCACAAGCGCGCGCTGCCCGTCGAGCCCTTCTGACGGCGGCGGCCGTGGAGTGCGCGGCGGCAAGGTGCAGGATCGCTGGCCGGTGTATCAACAAGCGGGCTTAGGCCTTCGCAAAAAACCATGACACACAACGACATGCGACAGACCTTCGACACGATGCGTGCCGCGAGCCTGCGCGCACAGACGCCGCCGTGGAACGAGCGCGCCGACCGCTTGAAGCGCCTGCGTGCGCTGGTGACAGACAACCGCCAGGAAATCGCCGCCGCCATCAGCGCCGACTTCCATCACCGGGCTGCGCAGGAAACCGAGCTTGCAGAAGTGTTCCCCAGCATCGAGGGCCTGCAGCACGCGCTCGCGCACGGCAAGGCATGGATGCGCGTGCGCCGCCGCTCCACGGGCCTGTGGTTCAAGCCCGCGTCGTCGCGGATCATGCCGCAGCCGCTGGGCGTGGTGGGCATCGTGGTGCCGTGGAACTACCCGCTGTACCTGGCGGTGGGCCCGATGACCGCGGCGCTGGCGGCGGGCAACCGCCTGATGGTGAAGCAGTCGGAGTTCACGCCGCGCTTCGCCGAGCTGTTCGCCGCGCTGGTGCGAAAGCAGTTTGCCGAAGACGAGATCGCCATCGTCAACGGCGACGCAGAAACCGCGCGCGCCTTCTCCAGCCTGCCCTTCGACCATTTGCTGTTCACCGGCTCGACCGCTGTCGGCCACCACGTGATGCGCGCCGCGAGCGAGCACCTCACGCCGGTGACGCTGGAGCTGGGCGGCAAGTCGCCCGCGATCATCGGGCCCGATGCCAACTTCGACAAGGCCGTCGAACGCATCCTGGTCGGCAAGACGCTCAACGCGGGCCAGACCTGCATCGCGCCCGACTACGTGCTGCTGCCCGAAGGCCAGCAGCAGCGCTTTGCCGACAGCGCCCGGCGCGTGTTCGCCTTGATGTACCCGGCGCTGGCCACCAACACCGACTACACGAGCATCGTGAGCCCGCGCCACTTCGCACGGCTGCAGGAGCTGTCGGCGCTGGCGCAGGAGCAGGGCGCCTCTGCCCTGCCCTTGTCCGACACCGCACCCGACCCTGCGACGCGCCGCTTTCCGCCGGTGCTGCTGACCGGCGTGAACGACGGCATGCGCTTGATGCAGGAAGAAATCTTCGGCCCGCTGCTGCCGGTGCTGACCTACAAGGGCATCGACGAAGCCATTGCGTACGTCAACGCGCACCCGCGCCCGCTCGCGCTGTACCTGTTCGAGAAGAACCGCGCGACCATCGACAGCGTGATGGAAAACACGGTGACTGGTGGGGTTTCAATCAACGAGACCCTGCTGCACGTCGCACAAGACAACCTGCCCTTCGGCGGTGTAGGCGCCAGCGGCATGGGCGCGTACCACGGCGAGCACGGCTTCGAGACCTTCTCGAAGATGAAGCCGATCTTTCACCAGTCGGCGCTGAATGGCCTGGGCCTGTTCAAGCCGCCCTACGGCAAGACCTTCGAACGGATGATGAAGCTGCTGGTGCGCTGAAGAATCAGGGTGCGGGAATGCTGGCGCCGTCGCCGTTGTCGCGGACGACGACGTAGCTGCAGACGGCCTGGCCCCTTGCGTCGTACAGGGACCAGCGCACCCGCGTGCCGTCGGGCGCCGCGTGCGCCACCTGCATCGAAGACGCGTCGATGTTCGCGCCCACATGGGCATAGCGCGCGTCCACGGTCATGGGCACATGGGGCGAAAAGGCTTGGTAGCCGGGCAGGTCGAACCATTCGTCATGCGCGAGCATGCTGCGCTCGGCGACCTTCCGGACGCGATGCCGCAGGAAGTGCTGGTCGGCGTCGCGGGCGCAGAACGGTCTGCTCTTCAGGTACGCACGCATGTCGCCCGCGATGTCCGCAAAGACGCCCTGGCATGCGCCCCGCATGCCGGCGAGCTGTTGATTTCCACGGAATCCTGACCCCATAAGACTCGAGCTACTTACTTGAACTCGTCCACAGTCACGCCCAGCTTGCGCACCTTGTCGTGCAGCGTCTGGCGCGCAATGCCCAGCGCGGCGGCTGTGGCCGGCTGGTCGCCGTGCTGGCGGCGCAGCTCCTCGACGATCACCGCGCGTTCGAACGACTCCACCTGCTGGGGCAGCCCGCGCGGCAGGGCGGGGACGCCTTCGGCGCTGTTGCCGCCACGCGTCTGCGTCAGGCGCTCGCCGAGCAGGCCCAGCACGAAGCGGTCGGCCACGTTGCGCAGCTCGCGCACGTTGCCGGGCCAGGCGTAGGCCATCAGGTCGGCGAGCTGCGCATTGCTCAAGAGCGGCGCGGGGCGCTCGTAGCGGCTTGCGGCCTGCAGGGTGAAGTGCTCGAACAGCAGCGGAATATCTTCGCGCCGCTCACGCAGCGGCGGCAGCTCGATGAAGGCCACGCCCAGGCGGTAGTACAGGTCGGCCCTGAACTTCTGCTGGTCGCTCATGGCCTTCAGGTCGTCCTTGCTCGCGGCCACCACGCGGCAGTCGAAGGGAATGGTCTTGTTGGAGCCGATGCGCTCGATGCTGCGCTCCTGCAGCGCGCGCAGCAGCTTGATCTGCACCGCCATCGGCATGCTCTCGATCTCGTCGAGGAACAGCGTGCCGCCGCTGGCGTATTCGAACTTGCCCACGCGCATGCGGCTGGCGCCGGTAAAGGCGCCGGCCTCGTGGCCGAACAGCTCGCTCTCGGCCAGCGACTCGGGCAGGCCGCCGCAATTGAGCGGCACGAAATGCTGGCGGCGGCGCCCGCTGTGGTCGTGCAGGCAGCGCGCGACCAGCTCCTTACCGGTGCCGGTCTCGCCGTAGACCAGCACGTCGGCCGAGGTTTCGGCCAGCGTCTTCACGGTCTGGCGCACCTGCTGCATCTGCGCCGAACGGCCGATCAGCACCGACTGGATGCCCTGCCAGTTCTCCAGCGCGTCGCGCAGCGCGCGCACCTGCAGGCTGAGCTGGCGGCGCTCGATGGCGTGGCGCACGATGGCCACCAGCCGCTCGGAGCTGAAAGGCTTTTCGATGAAGTCGTAGGCGCCCTCGCGCATGGCCTGCACGGCCATCGCGATGTGGCCGTGGCCGGTGACCAGGATCACGGGCAGTTCGGCATCGACGTTGCGCAGCTCGGGCAGCCACTCGGTGCCGCTCAGGCCCGGCAGGCGCACGTCGCTGATGACGACGGCCGGCACGCCGAAGCCGATGTGCGGCCGCGCGCGCTCGGCGCTGGCGAAAGATTCGACCTCGAAACCGGCCAGGGTCAGCACCTGGGTGGTGCTGATGCGAACGTCTTCGTCGTCCTCGACCAGCAGCACCCGGATGGCAGGGGCTTCGCTCACTTGGGGGTCACTCCTGTTGTGCAATGGAAAGGGGGGAATGGGAGGGGACAGGCGGGTTGTGGATCACGGCAATGGCAGCGGGCAGGTCGATGACGAAGCATGCCCCGCCGCCGTCCAGGTTGGCCGCGCGCAGCGAACCGTCCATGGACCGCACCAATTGTGCCGAGATCACAAGCCCCAGGCCCAGCCCCGAGCCCGCGGCCTTGCCGGTGACGAAGGGTTCGAACAGGCGCGGCAGGATGTCGGGGCGGATGCCCGGGCCGGTGTCTGTCACCGACAGGAGCACACGTCCCTCCTTCGGCCGCGCCTCCAGGCGCAGCGTGCGGACCGGCGCGTCCTGCATGGCGTCGATGGCGTTGCGCATCAGGTTGGCGAGCACGCTGCCCAGCGCGGCGTCTTCGGCCATGACGCTCAGCGCCGGGGGTTGCACGTCGACCTCGATGGTCACGCGCTGCTTCTTCGAGGCCTCGGCGACGATCACCTGCGCGTCGGCGATGGCATGCGACAGCTGCACGGGCGCCAGCGGCAGCTCGCCCTTGTAGGCAAAGGTTCGCAGCTGCGAGGTCAGCCGCGCGAGCCGGTCGACCATGCCGCGGATGCGCTCGAGGTTGCCGCGCACGTCGTCAAGGCGGCTCTTGTCGAGCAGGATGGTGGCGCTCTCCGACAGGGTGCGCATGGCCGTGAGCGGCTGGTTGAGTTCGTGCACCACGCCGGCCGACATCTGGCCCAGCGCGGCCATCTTGCCGGCGTGCACCAGCTCGCCCTGTGCGGCGCGCAGCTGCGCGGTGCGCGCCACCACGGTCGATTCGAGCGTGTCGTGCGCCGCCTGCAGCGCGGCCTGGTTGGCCAGCTTCTGGCGCACCGCGCGGCGGCGCTGCCACAGCGCAACAGCCACCAGCAGCAGCACCGCCATCGCGAGGCTGGCGGTAATGGCCGCATTGCGCGCCGCCACGCGCAGCGGCGCCAGGTCGTCGAGCACCACCAGCTGCCAGGGCGCGCCGCGCAGGGTGCGGGCCGAAGCGAGCTGGTCCACGCCGTCGAGCGAGATCACCTGCACGTCGCGGTCGAGCGCTTCTTTCTGCGTCCACTGCAGCGGCTGCAGGGTGGCCTCGCCGTAGGGGCGCGAGCGCAGCACCTCGGCGCGCTGCAGCGCATCGAGCGGCAGCAGCGGGCGGAACTTCAGGTTGTCGCGTGTGGAAAGAATGACCACGCCGCGCTGGTCGATCAGCGCCACGTCGCCGGGCAGCTTGCGCCAGGCGCGCTCGGTCTCTTCCAGGTTGATCTTCACGGCCACCACGCCGCGCGCGGACTGGCCGCGGCGCAACGCATACGAAAGGTAGTAGCCCGGCCGCTTGCTGGTGATGCCCACGCCGTAGAAGCGGCCCCTGCCCTGCCCCAGCGCATCGATCACGTAGGGCCGGAACGACAGGTCCTGCCCGACGGTGGTGCCGGGCTTGTCCCAGTCCGATGCCGCCAGCGAAGTGCCGGCGGCGTCGAGCACATAGAGCATCTCGGCACCGGCGGTGGCGTTGACGCCGTCGAGGTAGCGGTTGACCACGTCGCGCAGGCGAGTGTCGGTCGGCGTGCCGAGCAGCGCCGGCACGACGGGCGTCATCTCCAGCAGCGCGGGGAGGTAGTCGAAGCGGGCCAGGTCGGCGTCGAGCCCGGTCGCGAGCATGTCGAGCCGGTGTTCAGCCGCCTCGCGCAGGCGCGCCAGGCCGGCCTGCATGGCGATCTGGTGGCCGGCGAAGGCGGCCACGGCCACCAGGGCCAGTGCGCCGCACCAGCGCGGCAGGCCGCGCCATCCCCTGGCATTGTCGGAAGGTCCATCGAAACGCCGGGCCGGCTCCCTTGAAATCATGGGAGCGTTATTGCACAAGGCCGGGCCGTCCGCATCGGTGGCAGCCCGATGGCCCTGCGCCGCCCCGCTTTCGCGGGGCCGGCAAGGAAAGGGTCAGGCCTGCCGTGCCGGGCTGGCAGGCATGTGCGCTTCGGTTGCGTCGAGCACGCGCTCGGGCTCGTCGGCTTCCACCGTGCTCTCCTGGTCCAGGTGCTGATGCATGCGCACGGTGTCGAGGTCGCCGGTCCACTTGGCGACCACGATGGTGGCCACGCCGTTGCCGATCAGGTTGGTGAGCGCGCGAGCTTCCGACATGAAGCGGTCGATGCCCAGGATGAGCGCGAGCCCCGCCACCGGCACATGGCCCACGGCCGACAGCGTGGCCGCCAGCACGATGAAGCCGCTGCCCGTGACACCGGCCGCGCCCTTCGAAGTGAGCAGCAGCACGGCCAGCAGCGTGAGCTGCTGCGTCAGCGTCATGTCGGTGTTGGTCGCCTGCGCGATGAACACCGCCGCCATCGTCAGGTAGATCGAGGTGCCGTCGAGGTTGAACGAGTAGCCCGTAGGCACCACCAGCCCGACCACCGACTTCTTCGCGCCCAGGTTCTCCAGCTTGGCCATCATGCGCGGCAGCACCGACTCGCTCGACGAGGTACCCAGCACGATCAGCAGTTCTTCCTTGATGTACTTGATGAACTTCCAGATGCTGAAGCCGTGGAACCTCGCTATGAGCCCCAGCACCACGAAGATGAAGAACAGGCAGGTGGCATAGAAGGTGGCCATCAGCTGGCCCAGCTGCAGCAGCGAGCTCACGCCGTACTTGCCGATGGTGAAGGCCATGGCGCCGAAGGCGCCGATGGGCGCGACCTTCATGATGTAGCCGACGATCACGAAGAGCACGTGCGAGCCCTTCTCGATCACGTCGAACACCAGCGTGCCGCGGCCGCCGAACTTGTGCAGCGCAAAGCCGAACATCACCGCGATCAGCAGCACCTGCAGGATCTCGCCCTTGGCGAAGGCATCGACCACCGTGTTCGGGATGATGTTGAGCAGGAAGTCGGTGGTGCTCTGCATCTTGCCCGGGCCGGTGTAGGCCGCAATGCTCTTGGTGTCGAGCTGGCTCACGTCGACGTTCATGCCCGCGCCGGGCTTCACGATGTTGATGATGACCAGACCCACCACCAGTGCGATGCTGCTCACGACCTCGAAGTACAGCAGCGCCAGGCCGCCGGTCTTGCCAACCTTCTTCATGTCTTCCATGCCGGCGATGCCCACCACCACCGTGCAGAAGATGATCGGCGCGATGATCATCTTTATCAGCTTGATGAAGCCGTCGCCCAGCGGCTTCATCGAAGCGCCGGTGTCGGGGTAGAAATGCCCCAGCAGCACCCCGAGCACGATGGCCGTGATGACCTGGAAATACAGGGATTTGTAGAAGGGCTTGGGTGCGGTGGTGTGTTCCACGGGGTGGCTCATCGGGTTGTCTCCAATTTCGTGGCCAGGCTCCGCAGCGGGGCGCGCGGCCGGCCTCGTGGTTCAGCAATCGACATGCCACGCACGGCACCGGTCGCACCGCGCGCTAAGTCCTTGATTTGATGGACCTTTTGGTGAGCGTGCGAACCGCGACCCGCCGACGATCCGGATGGCGCGGGCAACGCCCGTCCGATCCACCGGATCAACATCTCGGGGAAAACCCTAGCCCTCATTCAACGATGTCAGACTTGCCGCATGAACGACAACGCCCAGCCGGCAGCGGCCACGGACAGCGCCTCCAAGCGCATCGCGCTCACGGTGGCGGCCGCCTTCTTCATGGAGACGCTGGACGCCACCATCATCGTCACCGCCCTGCCGGCCATCGGAGCCGGCTTCGGCATGGGCGCGCTGGACGCGAGCCTGGGCGTCACGGTCTACCTGATCGCTATGGCGGCGCTGGTGCCGGCGGCGGGCTGGTGCGCCGGGCGCTTCGGGGCGCGGCGGGTGTTTGCGCTCGCGGTCGGCACCTTCACCATGGCCTCGCTCGCCTGCGGGCTGGCGCCCACCTTCGAGGTGTTCGTTGCGGCGCGCGTGCTGCAGGGCGCGGCCGCGGCCTTCATGTCGCCGGTGGGGCGGCTCGTGGTGCTGCGCGAAACGCCGAAGCACCGGCTGATAGAGGCCATCGGCACCATCACCTGGCCGGGGCTCATCGCGCCGGTGATCGGCCCGCCGCTGGGCGGGCTCATCGCAACGCACGCGTCGTGGCGCTGGATCTTCCTGCTGAACGTGCCGCTGGGCCTCGTGGGCCTGTGGCTGATCATGCGGCTGTTCCCGCGCCGCACCGACGTGGCCCCGACGCGCTTCGATGCAATCGGCTTCGTGCTCACCGCCGTTGCGCTGGCCGCGCTGGTCGAAGGCCTCACGCGCCTGGGCGGCTCGCAGCCGGGCTCGGCCACCACCCTTGGCCTGCTGGCCGTCGGCGCCGTGGCGGCAGCCGCCGCAGTGCGCCATGCGCGACGCACGACGGCGCCCCTGCTCGACCTGCGCGCGCTGGCTGTGCCGACTTATGCGCTGGCCACCGCGACGGCCGGCTTCGTCTCGCGCATCGCGATCAACGCCTCGCCCTTTTTGCTGCCGCTGATGTTCCAGATCGGCTTCGGCATGAACGCGTTCCAGGCGGGCTCGATGCTGCTGGTTTACATGGGCGGCAACCTCGTGATGAAGAGCGCCACCACGGCGGTGCTGCGGCGTTTCGGCTTTCGCAATGTGCTGACGGTGAACGGCGCGATCTGCGCCGCCACGCTGTTCGGCTGCGGGCTGCTGTCACCGGGCGACCCGCTGCCGTGGGTGTGCGTGCTGCTCTTCGTGGCAGGCATGGCGCGCTCGATGAACTTCACGGCCATCAACACGCTCGCCTTTGCCGACGTGCCCGACGAATCCCGCGCCGGCGCAAGCACGCTCGGCACGATGCTGCAGCAGGTCTCGCTCGCGCTCGGCGTCGCGCTGGGCGCGATGGTGCTCGGCGCTTCGAAGGCGCTGCGCGGCGCGCCGGCGGTGCAGCTCGCGGACTTCCACCACGCCTGGTACGTGGTCGGCCTGCTGATGGCCATCGCAACGCTGATGACGCTGCGGCTCGACCGCCATGCGGGCATGGCAGTGTCGCGAAGGCCGTGAGAACATCGTTCGCCCTGCTGTTTCCCTTTCGGAGATTTCTTCCATGCCACTGCACATCGGCATCGTCGGCTGCTCGGCCGAAGGCGCGGCACTCTGCTATCGCACGCTGTGCGTCGAAGGCGCCCAGCACATGGGCCGGGCCCACGCGCACCCCGAGGTTTCGATGCACACGCACTCGCTCGCCAGCTATGTGGACTACCTCGATCGCGGCGATGTCGACGGCGTCGCGCAACTGATGCTGTCGTCGGCGGGCAAGCTCGCGGCATCTGGCGCCGACTTTCTGATCTGCCCCGACAACACGATCCACCAGGCGATGCATCAGGTGCTGCCGCAGTCGCCGCTGCCGTGGCTCCACATTGCCGAAGTGGCTGCAGCAGAGGCGGTGTCGCGGGGCTTTCGCCGCGTGGGCGTGCTGGGCACGCGCTGGCTGGTCGACAGCGAGGTCTACCCGCAGGCGCTGTCGGCCGCCGGGCTGGAAGCCGTGCGGCCTGATGCCGATGAGCGTGCAACGCTTGGCCGCATCATCATGGACGAACTGGTGCGCGGCGTGGTCCGGCCCGAGTCCACCGCGGTGCTGCAGCAGATGATCGAAGGCCTGAAGGCGCGCGGCTGCGATGCAGTGGCGCTGGGCTGCACCGAACTGCCACTGGTGCTGAACGACGGCAACTCGGCACTCCCGACACTCGACTCGACGCGCCTGCTGGCGCGCGCGGCGCTGCGGCGCGCAACGACCGGCTGAGGCGCCTCGCCCGTCTGGCCGTACCCCCGCCTATTTGCGCGCCTTGTCGATCTCGGCCATCAGCTCTTTCACGGTGGCCTCGCCGACCGAGGCCGAGTACTTGTCGATGACCGGCTTCACCTTCGTGCGCAGCTTCGCCATCTCCTCGGGCGGCAGCTCCGACACGGTCATGCCCGCCTTCTTCAATGCATCGAGCGCGCTGTCGGCGGCGCCGCGCGAGGCCTCGCGCTGGAACGCGGTCGATTCGGCCGACGCCTCGGTGATGATCTTCTTCTCTTCCGCGCTCATGCCGTCCCAGGTCTTCCTGCTGATCAGCAGCGCCTGCGGGTTGTAGATGTGCCGGGTCTGGGTGATGTACTTCTGCACCTCGGCGAACTTGGACGACAGGATGGTGGTGTTCGGGTTCTCCTGCCCGTCGACCGCCTTCTGGTCGAGAGCGGGATACAGCTCGGGGAACGGCAGCGGAGTGGCATTGGCGCCCAGCGCACTGAACAGGTCGATGTAGATCGGCGACTGGATCACGCGGATCTTCAGCCCCGCGATGTCGTCCGCCTTCACGATCGGCCGCTTGCTGTTGGTGAGGTTGCGAAAGCCCAGATCCCAGTAGCCCAGGCCATGCAGGCCCTTGTCTTCCAGCCTGGCCATCAGCTTCTGGCCGAAGGGTCCGTCGGTGACCGCATCGGCCTCCTTGCCACTGTTGAACAGGAACGGAAAGTCGTAGGCCGCGAACTCCTTGACCTGCGCCGAGAGAATGCCCGCGTTCAGCACCGTGAGTTCGACCGTGCCGCCCTGCAGCGCCGACACGGTCTGAAGATCGCCGCCGAGCGCGCCGCCCGCGAACAGCTTGACGGTGATCTTGCCGCCCGACTTGGCGGCCACGAGGTCGGCGAACTTCTGCGCGCCCTGCGCCTGCGGATGGCCGGTCTGGTTCTGGAACGCGAACTTGAGCGTCCGCTCCCTGACCTGCGCACCGGCGCCGCACATGGCGAACAACGCAACGGCGGCGACCAGCAGTTTCAGCATCGAAGGCTTCTTCATGGCAACGTCTCCTTGTATGTATGTGTCTATCCGTGGAACAGCCTGGCCGGCCCCGTCACCAGCCACGGGAACAGCACCATCAGGAACATGACGGCGAACTCGGCGATCATGAAAGGCACCACGCCGCGCGTGACGTCGTCCATCGAGATCTTTCCGACGCCGGCCACCACGTTGAGGACCGTGCCCACCGGCGGCGTGACCAGGCCGATCGAGTTGTTGATGATGAAGAGCACGCCGAAGTAGACCGGGTCGATGCCCGCGGCCTTCACGATGGGCATCAGCACGGGTGTGAGGATCAGGATCGTCGGCGTCATGTCCATCGCGGTGCCCACGATCATCACGAGCACCATGATCGCGATCATCAGCAGGATCTGGTTGCCCATGAAGGGCTGCAGCAGACCCACCACCTTCGAAGGCAGGTCGGCTACCGTGATGAGCCACGCGCTCACCATGGCCGCGGCGATCAGGAACATCACGATGGCGCTGGTCTTGGCCGCCCCCACGAACACCGTGTAGAGGTCCTTCCAGCTCAGCTCGCGATAGACGACGGTCGACACGAAAAGCGCATAGACGGCGGCCACCACGGCCGCCTCGGTCGGCGTGAACACGCCCATGCGCAGACCTACGAGGATGATCACCGGCAGCATCAGCGCCCACAGCGCCTTGCGGAACGCGGTGAAGATTTCGCCGCCCGACTTGCGCGGCGGAGGCACGATCTTCTCGCGCCGCACCAGCCAGGCCCAGGTGATCCACAGCGCGCCGCCGATCAGCAGGCCCGGCACGATGGCCGCGAGGAACAGCTTGGAGATCGAGACGTTGGCCGCCACGCCGAAGATCACGAGCCCGATGCTCGGCGGGATCACCGGGCCGATCACGCCGGTGGCCGCGATGAGCCCGCCCGCGCGCGCCTTGTCGTGGCCCGCCTTGACCATCATCGGCAGCAGCAGCGCCGTCAGCGCGGCGGCGTCGGCCACGGCCGACCCCGAGAGCGCGGAGAGCAGGCAGCCCGCCATGATGGTCACGTAGCCGAGGCCGCCTTTCACATGGCCGACCAGCGCGAGCGCGAAGTCGACGATGCGCTTGGAGAGGCCGCCCACGTTCATGATCTCGCCGGCCAGCATGAAGAACGGCACGGCCAGCAGCGGAAAGCTGTCGGCGCCGCCGATCACGTTCTGCGCAAGGATCTGCGCGTCGAACAGGTCGAGGTGCCACATCAGCGCGACGCCGCTGGCCAGCAGCGAGAACGCGATGGGAATGCCCATCGCCATGGCCAGGAGCAGCGAGCCCACGAAGACGACGATGGTCACTTGCGTGCTCCCTGTTGTGCATCCCCTTGAGCGGTGCTGTCGTGCGAACCGAGGATCTGCTGCAGCTGCACCGCTTCTTCGGACTCCTGCACCATCACCAGATCGCTCTCGGCAATGCGCCCTGTGAGCAGGCGCAGCAGGTCGAGCACGAGGATGAACGCGGCCAGCACCGAGAACACCACGCCCGACAGGTACACCACCGCCATCGAGGCACCGGTGACCGGCGCGGTCACGTCCCAGTTGATGCGCGTCTGCGCCGTGCTGCCCTGGAACAGCAGCCACACGATGTAGAGCATCACCACGTGCCCTATCGCAAGGCAGATCTTCTTGCCGATGGGCGGCAGCTTCTGCACCACCATGTCGACGCCCAGGTGGCCATGCTCCTTCAGCGCGACGACCGCGCCGAGAAAGGTCATCCAGATGAAGAGCCAGCGCGAGACTTCCTCGGACAGGGTGATGCCCGAATTGAAGCCGTAGCGCAGCACCACGTTGCCGAAGACCAGCACGACCATGACCGCAAGCGCGGCTGCGATCAGGGCTTCGATGCCGGCGCAGCACCGGTCGATCCATCGGTTCATGGCCATGCTCTGCGTTCAGGCCGGCGCGGCCTGCCTGTGCATCTCGACCAGCGCGCGCAGCGCAGCCAGGTAAGACTGCGGGCCCAGGCCCTGAACCGTGCCCTTCACCGCCGGCGAGATGATCGAATGCGCGCGCCATGTCTCGCGCGCGGCGATGTTGGACATGTGCACCTCGATGATGGGGAACGGCATCGCCTTGATCGCGTCGTGCAGCGGCACGCCGTGCTGCGTGAGGCCGGCCGGGTTGACCAGCGCACCCTGAGCCTCGTCGATGTGGGTGTGCAAAAAGTCGATCAGGTCGCCTTCGTGGTTCGACTGGAGGATTTCCAGCGTCACACCGAGTTCGGTGGCGAGCTGCTGCAGCTGCGCATTGATTTCGGCCAGCGTGGTCTTGCCGTAGATGTGGGGTTCGCGGCGGCCGAACAGGTTGAGGTTGGGGCCGTGCAGGACGAGGATCTTCATGAGGCGCCTTCGGTCGGAGGTCTTACTGCTTGCGGATGCGCGCGAGTTCGTCGGTGTAGAGCTTGACGATGGCGGGGTCATAGCTCGCGGCGAAACGCTCGGTGACAGGCTTGGCAATCTGCCGCATGCGGGCCTGCTCGGCGGGCGCGAGCTCGTTGAACTGCGCCCCCTTGGCCTGCAAGTCGCCTACGGCGCGCTGCGCGGCGGCGCGGCTCACCTGGCGCTGATAGCCGCGCGCTTCGTCGGCGGCCTCGCGCATCATCTTCTGCTCGGCGGGGCTCAGCGAGTCCCAGAACTTCTTGCTGACCAGCACGATGTTGGCCGCATACACATGGTTCGTGGCACTCACGAACTTCTGCACCTCGTAGAACTTGTTCGACAGGATCACCGCGTACGGGTTCTCCTGGCCATCGACCGCCTTCGACTCGAGCGCTCCGTACAGCTCGGCGAAAGGCATCGGCACCGGGTTGGCCTTGAAGGCCTTGAAGGTTTCGAGGAACACGGGGTTCGGAATGACGCGGATCTTCAGGCCTTCGAGGTCCTCGGGCCTGGTGATGGGCCGCTTGCTGTTGGTGACGTTGCGAAAGCCCAGGTCCCAATAGCCCAGCGCCACCAGCCCCTTCTCCGGCAGCTTCGCGATCAACGCCTGGCCCAGCGGGCCGTCGAGCAGCGCATCGGCCTGCGCAAAGCTGCCCACCGCGAACGGGAAGTCGACAAGGCCGAACTCCTTGACGATGCCCGCGAGCGACGTGGTGGCCGGTGCCGACATCTGCTGCACGCCGCCCTGCAGCGCCGACTGCTGCTGCATCTCGTTGCCCAGCTGCGAGGCCGGAAACTCCTGCACCTTCATCTTGCCGCCGCTCTTGGCCGCGAGCAGTTCGGCAAAACGCTTCACGCCGAAGCTCACCGGATGGTCTGCGTTGTTGAGATGACCGAAGCGGATCACACGGTCCTGCGCGCCCTGCGCGAACGCGGGAATGGCCAGGGCGAGGGTCAGGCCGGCCGCTGCCAGCTGGCGATGAAGCGTTCTCAAGATGTGATCTCCAACTGTGTGAAGGTGCAAGGGCGGCGCGATCTTAGGGCGGAATTGGAAAATATTTCCACTAGTGAAAACACTTGGCAAAAGCGCTAGAGTGACGTCATGACAGCCATACTCGAACGCAGCTTCAAGGTCCTCGAACACCTGGCCGGCCACCCCGAAGGCCGCGCGCTGTCGGCACTGTCGGCCGAACTGGAAATGCCGCTGAGCGCCACGCACCGCCTGCTGACCGAGCTCATCCGCTGCGGCTATGTGCGGCAGGACCAGAGCCATGGCGACTACATGCTCACCATCAAGCTGGTGTCGCTCGGCCTGAGCTTTCTCAGCAACAGCGGTATCGTCGACGTGGCGCAGCCGCTGCTCGACCGGCTCGCCGCCGAATCGGGCGAACTGGTGCGGCTGGCGGTGGTCGACGGCGACGAGCTCACCTTCGTCGCCAAGGCGCAGGGTGCAACGCGCGGCCTGCGCTACGACCCGGACATGGGCCTTTCGGTGAACCTCTCCTGCAGCTCCGCCGGCCACGCCTGGCTGTCGACAATGACGGACGAGCAAGCGCTGCAACTCGTGGCGAAGCAGGGCTTCGGCAAGCCCGAGGACTACGGCCCGAAGGCGCCGACCACAGTGAAAGCGCTGCTGGCGTATCTGCGCGCGGCACGCAAGCGCGGCTTCGCGATGATCAGCGAGGTGTTCGCGCCGGCAATGACTGCCATGGCCGCGCCGGTGCGCAGCGGCAACGGCGCGGTGATCGGCGTCATCACCATCGCAGGGCCACTGGTGCGGCTGACAGAGGAACGCATGCTCGAACTGGGGCCGGCGCTGCTCGCGTCGGCCGACGATGTGGCGCAGGCCAGCGGGGCTTCCGCGATGTTCAAGCGAAGGGCCTGACCGAACATCGCACAGCGGCCATGGCGTTTATTTAGTATGGAACCTCCCCAAAAGCCAAGGAGACATCCATGCACGACATCGCCGCGATCCAGAAACTGCTGGACGCGATCTTCCCCGGCCTGCTGGGCGTACGGCTCACCGAACTCGCACCCGACCGCGTGGTCGCGCAGATGGAGGTGCGGCAAGACCTGTGCACCGCTGGCGGCATCTTGCACGGCGGTGCCTACATGGCCTTCGCCGACACGCTGGGTGCGGTCGGCACCATCGCCAACCTGCCCGAAGGCAAGCGCACGACGACCACCGATTCGAGCACCAAGTTCATCGCGGGCGCGCGCCTCGGCACGACGGTCACGGGCACCTGCGTGGCGCTGCATCGCGGGCGCACCACGCATGTGTGGCAAACCTCGGTAACCAATGCCGACGGCAAGCTGTGCGCGGTCGTCACACAGACGCAACTGGTGCTGGGCGAAGGCGCATAGCCGGGCAAGCCCTATCCCGACGGCGTCGGCATGCGCTTACGGCCAGTTCGCGCAGCGTCCTATCGACGCATCGCCCATGGTTTCTAGTCTGGACTCCAGGCACCGGACATCCTTGTGCAACGAACACGGTGCCCAAAGGAGATGACCATGCAGAAACTCATATGGACCTGCGCCGTCGCGTCGTGCCTCACGGTGCTCTCGGCCCACGCGCAGATGAACCCGCCTCCGGCGGCGACCGTCGATCCGGCCATTGCCGAACTCAAGGCCGGTCGCGACAAAATTGCGGCCGACTACAAGGCCGACCGTGCGGCCTGCGACGCCATGAAGGACAACGCCAAGGACGTCTGCGTCGAAGAGGCCAAGGGCAAGGAAAAGATCGCCAAGGCCGAGTTGGACCAGAAGCTCAAGCCCAGTGACGGCAACGCTCGCAAGGTGGCGGAAGCCAAGGTGGACGTTGCCTACAGCATCGCAAAGGAAAAGTGCGACGACCAGAAGGGCGACGCCAAGTCTGCGTGCATGAAGCAGGCCAAGGCGGACGAAGAGAAGGGCAAGGCCGAGATCAAGGCGATGAAAAAGTAGATCGGGGCGACAGAAGGAGCCCTGAGCATGAAGCAGCAGGCGGGAAGCGACGAGCGTGACGACAGCCGCCGCGTATCGGCATGGGGCGTTGTGGCGGTCATCGTCGTGCTGCTTGGCGCGCTTGCGTACTTCCATGCACTCCAGAAACGCTTCGAAATCCCGGCAGAGATGATGCCGCCCGCGCAGAGCGCTCCCAGCGAAATGCCCGGCGTTCTTCCGGGCAGATAAAGCGTTCGGCGGTGCAGGCATCGCCGAGCGCATCGGAAGACACAGGCAAACCCATGGAACGACTCTTCGACTCCTTCGCCAACACCTTCGCCCGCATGGCCGGCAGCCCGGCCGCCTTTCTGATCTGCGTGGCCGTGGTCGTGGCCTGGGCGGCTTCGGGGCCGTTCTTCGGCTTTTCGGAAACGTGGCAGCTTGTGATCAACACGGGCACCACCATCGTCACCTTCCTGATGGTCTTTCTCATTCAGAACACCCAGAACCGCGACGGTGTCGCCTTGCAGACCAAGCTGGACGAACTGATCCGCTCCTCCAACGCGGAGGATGACTTCATAGGCATCGAGAAGCTCACGGACAGGGAGTTGATTGCGCTGCACGAGCGCTGCGAGGCGGCTGCGAAGAAAAGCCAGGAGACGCTGGAGAAAGCCCGGACCGAGCGCAAGCGCCGCGGCCACCACGACCACCGCGTGGACCGAGGCAGCAGCAGCGCCCGCTCAATCGATCCATAGCCGCTGGCAAGCGGCTACATCCAATATGGTGACGAGCTGTTTGTTGTGCAGTATCAGGCCACGCTCCGATGCCCGCCGGGTTTGCGCGTCAGTGTGTTCAGCCCGCTGTTCGTAGACTGTTCACTTCTTTACATCGGCCGTACTGGCGCCGCACCGATGCCGCCAGCGGTGGCGCCGCCGCCCAGGCTGACGTGCAGATCCTGACGATCTACGAACGGCCGAGCAGGAAGACCCTGGGCACGCACCTCTACCTCGTCGAGGTAGCGGGCCATCCGTCCGGGTGGACGCTCAAGAACCAAGGCGTGCCACGAGGCCATCGCCAGTCGACAGGCCGCGGTGATTTGCGTTCCCACGCTCATAGCGAAGGCCATGCGAAACGGCGTCGAGGAGGAGTCATACGGCCTTGCGCAGGAACCCCTGGTTGGCACCGTTGCGGTTCGGGGCGAAACCGTTTGCCAGCAGCGACTCTTCGGTGGTCTTGTAGAACACGCCGATCTTCGAGATCTCGCGCGCCTGCTGCGCCGTCGCCGTCGGCCGGCCGAACTCGCGCGCGATGTGCACCAGCTGCTCGATCTGCGCGACGGTGCCGTTTTTGGCGGAGCGCGTCTGGTTCCACAGCTGGGGCGCAATCGAAAAAACCGCAGACAACGCCATCCGCGCTGCTTCGACATCGCAGCCCTCCCTCTCAAGATCGTCTTCAGCACGAACTTCTGCCGAGCGTGCGACGAGGCTCGACTTTAGACAACTGCCAAATCTACTAGGCCTGCAGGAGCTCGCGTATCAACAGCGGCCCTCAGCCCCCCCAACCGAGCCTTTTCTCTTCACCGGCCGAACAGCTTTCGAACAATCGCCGGCCAGGCCCGAGTCGCCCTGTCAGGAACGGGTGGCATTCGACCAGCTTCTTGCCCCATGCAAACGCACTCGGCTCCTCGACCGTCTGCGCAACGTTGTCGATGCTGCCGGCAAGGCAATCACGACCTCTCACGTGTTCATCGGACTTGCGACCTCTGCAAATCGGTGAGCGTGCGTTCTGGCGCCCGGTTTCTGGCTTGCTCTTTCCAGCGGCCAGCCATTCGTTGCGCATCGGTCTGTACCTCCGGCATGCGCGCGACGAAACGATCCACCTGGGCAGCCAGATCACCTTCGCCCTGCCTTCGAAGTGCATTCGCCGTTGCGCGCCAATCCGCCGCCACCTCCTGCCGGGTCCCCTGCATCGCCTTCAGGCCAGCATCCAAGGTGCCCCACCCAGACCTGAGAACCTGGAGCACGCTCTCCAGCTTGGCGCGCACGAAGGTTGAAGTCTTCGGCATCCTCCGCTGGGTCCGCTCGCCGATCGGCAGTTGCCAGAACGCCCGAAGCGCACGGAGCCGATGATGGATCGCGTCTCTGTACGGCTTGCGGATCTGCCCTCGCACCTGGCGCGGCGTCGCATTGGCCGCCACGCCCTGCTCGCGCATCAGCGCGGCGAACTGTTCGCGCCATTGCCGCAGCGTGTCCTTGCGGATGTGCAGGCGCTGGCCGGGCTCGAACTCGTGCTCGCACTTGACCACCAGGTGCACGTGCGGGTGCGACTGGTCGGTGTGCAGCACCATGGCATAGCGATACCGCAGCGCGAAGTTCTCGCGCGCGAACAAGCGGGCCGCGGCCAGCACCTTCTGCGGCGGCGTGCCGGCCGGCATCGACAGCACGATGTTGTGAACGAGCTTGGCCCGAGGGTCCTTCTGCCCCTCGGCCGGCTTGGGCTTGTACTGGCTTCTGCAAAGGTCCAGTTGCCAGTCGGCCGTGATCTCCCTGGCGGCGCCTCGGCCCTGCAGCATCAGTCCCTCGTCGGTTTCCGTCGGCAGCTTGCCATGCCGGCCGATGTAGCGCAGGTGCGCTCCCACCCCGCCAACATCCCGCCCACCGCCGGAGACCTTCACTATCACCTCGGGCGTGCGACCCACCGTGCGCTGGATCTGCGCGATCTGGTCGGCGCCGAAGCGCAGGGTGCCGCTGGGCCCCCGCCGGCCATAGCTCACGATGTCCAAGGCCATGTCGCGCGATGCACCAGCCGAGCCGCGGCTGCTTCGGCCCGAGCGCACAGCCTGCTCAGGCATGGTCCGTCTCGATGCCGGTCTCCCAGCTGATGAGGTTCCGGCGCACGACGGCCGCTGTGGCTTCGCGTGCCACCTCGACTTCCCGCCGTGCCAGCGCGATCGCATCGCCCAGGTCCAATGCCACTGGCTCCGCCAAAGTGTTCGGCATGCCGAACCTTCGAAGCTGCCGCCCGAGCGCGGCCAGCTGCGCGCAGGTCACTCGGAGCTGATCCAGCTCTTTCGGAGGCAGCACCGCCGAGCGCCGAACATGGTTGTGGACCAGCATGGTCAGGTAACTGCTGGTCTTCATCTCACGAGCATCGGCCCGCTTTGCGGCCAGCATCCGGTCGCCGGGACGAAGTCGCAGTGTGATGAGATCCGTTACGCCAAGGCCACTCTCTGAATCGCGTGCGGACCGTTGTCCATCCGACCCGAGCGAGATTGCGCCATTGGTCTTGAGCACTTCGTCGACCATCTTCGCCAGCAGATCCGACGCGCTGAGCTGATGCCGCGCGGCCAGCGCGGCAAACCGCGTCCTCGTATCGGACGACAACCGGGTACTGATCACGCAGCTTGATCGGGAGGTTTTGACCATTGCAACGCCGTTGAGTAAACAATGTCTGAGGGCAGACTAGGCCTGCCCTCAACACCGCGCAAGGACTCTGCTCTCGAAATTTCAATGTTCCCCTGCAACTGCCAATTCCAGACTGCTCGCGCTTAGTCGATAGCCGTTCAAAGCTTCCTCAATGTTCGGCATGCCGAACATTGAGGGAAGGATGAGTGGAAGGGGAATACGGCACATAGCGAATGCGCGGGCGATCAGTTGGTTAGACATCCACCTCGCTCCACAACACGACAGCGTCGCCGCGAGCAGCCTACTCGCGCAGCGTGAAAACCACCGAGAGGTACGAAACAGGCCCCGAATGAATGGTATCGATGCCATGCAGCGCAGTCGCATCGAACAGCAGCGAGTCCCCTGCCCCCACCTCGACCGTCTTGCCAGCATAGCGGTAGCTGACCTCCCCGGACAGGAAGTACAGGAACTTCAGGCCCGGGTGCTGGAAGGTCACGTAGGGGTCGGCACCCGGCAGCAGCGTGACCAAGTAGGGCTCGACGAACAGGTTGCCCGACAGCAGGTGGCCCAGCAGTTCGTAGCGGTAGTCCGCCACGGCGCCGATGCGGTCGACAAGAACACCACGGCCAGCCCGCACATGGCAGAAGTCCGTGCGGCGCGCCTGGTCGCTGAAGAAGCGCGACGTCGGCACATGAAGCCCCTGCGCGAGGCGCTCCAGTGTCTCCACTGACGGCGAGACCAAACCGCGCTCGATGCGAGAAAGCATCGAGGCAGAAATCCCCGAGGCTTGCGCCAACGCACCGCCAGACATCTCCGCCGCCATGCGAAGCGCCCTCACCTGCGCACCGATGCGCGACGCAGACGCGCTGCGCACCACAGGTGCTGATCGCCTCAGCTTTGCGGGCAACGCAGAAGCGGGTAGTCGTATCGGTCGCGCAGTCGGCAGTGGCGACGGGAGCAATCTCATAGACATCTGGCTCGCCTTCCGCTTAGGTAACTATATCCCGTGATATTTTATCCCGTGGTGCTTTATTCCTTTAAAACTGACGATCTCCACATGGTGAATGGGGTTTCAGTTCGCAGGAAGAAAGTGCCAGAGCTCGTGCTTTTTGGCGAGGCGGTACGCGAGCGCCGAAAGGAACTGGGTTATTCCCAGGAGGCATTTGGTGACGCGTGTGGAATTGACCGCAGTTACATTGGCGGCATAGAGCGAGGCGAGCACAATCTCGCCCTTATCAACATCCTCAAAATCATCGTAACCCTGGAGATCCAGCCGTCTGAGTTCTTTCAGGTGCTCGACAAACCGCGTAAGAAGTTGAGATCAAGCTGAGTCGATCGATCTCGCATAAGAGTGATCGGGAACGCTATCAAGACGCTGCGCAAGGTTCGTGGCATCTCGCATGAAGAGTTCGAGCACCGCAGCTATATTGATCGCTCATAGATGAGCAGCCTCGAAAGAGGGATGCAAAATCCTGGCGTGATAAGTGTTGGGCAGGGCGCCGCAGGGATCGACGTGTTCGTGGCCGAACTGGAGGCCAAGGCGCGACTCTAAGAGCTTAGGTCGCGCTTCTCATCGTCGGTCTCTGCACGCCGCGCAGGGTGCTATCGACGGCTGACCACAACGATGAATGGTGCACGAACCGGCCGCGTGCCGCAATGGACGCGACTCGACGAGCGCACGAAGAGCGACTACACCGAGTACAGCATGAAGCTGCTGGAGGTGATGGGCAAGGTGTCGGCGCGCGTGCTCCGGCTGGCAGACATTGCGAGATTCCTGCGCGTCGAAAGAGCTGCGGCGCCGGTGCGCGCGAATCGCGAGGTCGCGCTGCTGGTCAACCTGATGCCCGTCGCCGTAGAGCGCGGCGACATCGACGTCAACCCATGCAAGCAGGTGAAGCGCAACCTTGAACGGCCGCGCACCGGAGCCTGAGACGTTCGCAGCGTTCCTCGCGTGGCTCAACACTCAGGGACCACAGCGCTCGGTCATCGGGCTGATGGCGGAGTTCGCCGCGATGGGCGGGTCACGGCGCATTGAGTTCCTGCACCTCACGCTCCCGCAGATCGACAGTCAGCGGTCCCAGCAGCGGCCGGCGGCTACGGCATGCGACCTGACCGGTCGCCAGATCGGCACAGCGTCCTGGTGACCAATCCCTAACCCCGAAGCGCTCGTGATCTGCCGGCAAACGCGCGAAGTATCAGTTGGAACAAAAGATTCGCATCGCAACGTTGGCACGTGCTGCCGATGTCTGGAGCGTAGCTAGAAAATAAGCCATCTGCAGTGACAACGGAGTCGGTCCTACAGGGCGGGTGAGCTGTCGGACAAGTTCGGCTTTGCTGAGCGTCCGGCCGGCAAAGATCCAGATCTCCTTGGGGTACTGGGCTGACTGGATGCTGCGTTTGATCTCTGCCCAAGTGGCTGCGAGATTCGGGCTCGAGGATCTCAGGATGCGATGCGGAACCTGCCGATGATCATCCGTCGACCAGGGCGATGCCCACCAGCCGGAGCGATCCTGGAGCCGCGCGCCGCGTGCTATGAAGGCAAGAGACGCCATCGCCTGACGACCAACGATCTGCATGGCACTCACGCTCATCGAGTTGTCGTTGCCCTTGGCGTGCACGAACACCACGCGACGGGGGCTCTCACCCTTAAACATGAAATCGGCCTGCTCCTGACCGCCGTCGTCGCACACCATCGTGTCAAACATCTGCAGCTCTTGAGCGAGCGCAGGGTCCAGCGTATGCAAGGACCGTGCCCTGGCATTTGAGCGAGCGCCGTGATTGGAGAGCCCGAACTTAGCGAAGACGCCGCCGAAGACGGAAGCCGAGTGTGTTCGACGTACTGATCACCCAGTTCATTGATCCATGTCTCGGCTTCAAACAGCCAATCAACGAAGTTACCTGACGCTTCAAGCTTCTGCGCCTCGGTCCGAAACCATCGCGCGGCCAGCTGCTGGATGTCTCGCTCACCCAGTGCGTCAAGACCTTCTGATTGAGCCCGAGCAAGCGCAAAAGCGTCGTCCGATCTCGCCCACTCCTCGGCAAATCTTGTCTTCGCTTCGGATGGATCGCGGGTCTTTAGCGATCTCTTGTACTCGTGGCCCAGCGCAGATCGCAACTCGGGCGGCACCTTGCGGCGCAATTGATAGATCCCAGTCGGGGACTTGAACGGCTGGGCCATGAACGAGCGTCGGCGAACAGTTGATGCGCCGCCGATTCTATGAAGCGTAGATGCCACGGTGTACCTGCTTGGTGTACCAAATCAAGCGGATAGCGAGGCGCCACAAACTGAAAAGCCCCTGATTCCGTTAAGAATCAAGGGCTTAGAAGAGTGGTGGCCCTGGGGCGGAATCGAACCACCGACACGCGGATTTTCAATCCATGCCCGAAACCAACATCCATGCGGGCTCCCGAGGCACCGGCGGGAATATACGGTCCCTTTCAACCTCAGACTTGCGCGGTGTTGCGCGGCGCCGTTCCCACCTGTTTGAGAGCCCTTTCTGCGCCCCAAGCCAGTCCAAGCGCGCCTCATTGCTGTGCTGGCTCCTACATCCCATGTTTGTGGTATTAGAGGGTTTTTCCCCTCGATTCGATGGGATTAAACAGGCGTAATCCTCCCGCGGCAGCCGCGTCACAAACCCGCGACATTCGAAAAAGGTCATTTGGACTAAGCACAAGGAGAGAGGGACGATGGCTACATCAAAGAGTGTGAGAAGCTTGGCTGCCTATGAAAAGGAGATGACCAGACTGGGAGAATTCAGGTTAATTTTTCTAATCGAACGCGATACAAATGTCATCAATGCCTTGGGATTTTCAACACCTGCTGTTGAAGGTGAATCTCTCACCCCGCCACCAAGCGGTCGGTTTACAGACTTCAACGCCAATGGCCGCCTCGTCGTACGCAAGGATCTACCAAAAGTAGATGAGACCTTTACCGTTCATAGCTCTTGGAATGATTGGCATGGCAACCCACATTCAGGCATCCGCGTAATTACGCGAAAAGTTTATCAAAAAGACCAAGTACCACCGCCGAGTGAATATCTAACGGTCTTACAGGCCACTCAAGGCCCTGTAGTCGCATCGCGCTCGCTTTCTTTGTCGTCGGTGACTGCTGAACAGATTTTGCACATCGTAAATCTGTTCTTGGAAATCTTTGGCCGATTCGAAATGGTAGGCAAAGATCTGCAGCCAAATGAGCGGCTCCAAATCCGACGGCTCAACTGGAAGGTTCTTCCATCAGGCACCTATCCATTTGAGCGAGCCAAAAGAGAATTGGCAAAATTTCTCTCTGATCTGCCAGACACGGCCCGACCAGTTGTAGAAGATCGAATCCGGACGATTACGCGATATGAACCCGACCTTATCGCTGTTGGCGTCGGCGGCTTCACCGACTATGTTGTCTTCGGTTTCACTCAGCGAGGGATCTATGTCCTCGAGAGCCATCGCTTAGGCAACGCGACGTATGTCCTTAAAAGTGACTGGGAGAACGTTTCGATGCTCTCCAAGAAAGAAATTCTTGATGGCTCTCTTCACGAGGCTCGAGTCATCCACAACCACGGGTGGCGAACGGCCGTAGGCCGCCTTATCTCCCCACGTAACTGACATGCGCTCGCGCCGGTGAATGGCAGCTAAGCCGAAGTGGTGACGATGTCCCAATGAAAAGTCCCGTCGCATAGACTGCGCGGGACTTCAAAATTTACAAGAATCAATTCTGGCGGAGAGTGTGAGAGCAAAAACTCTCGTTTCGACAACCACTTAGTCGATGGATATCATGGCAAATGCCATGTTCTCACGTTCTCTATCGCTTAACTGCTTCCTCGTGGTACCACCGCACCCACTGCCGTGTTAGCAGTGATTTCAAACTACGGCTGTCGCCTCATGCCTATGAGGCCGGATATAGGCAGATATAACTATACAGGAGCGCTTGGCTGGATATGGACGGAAAAGATCAAAAGGCGGCAGCACAAAATAAACTTCTGATAGTGACTGGGTTGCTCAGCTTTTTCTACTACGCAGAAGCCAAAATTCAAGGAATTTCATTAGTCGGCGCAACCATACAATTCAACAATGAAGCTGCCATTCTTCATTTTGGCTGGGTTATTTGGCTCTACTACTACCTTCGCACTTACCAATACTTTGTCGAAGATGGCGCAAAATCTTATAGAAAGGTTTTAGATGCCGTGTTTATGGATGAATTGGGCCATCGTCTGGCCGGCATTTCTCAGCATGATTTTAGGCTCATCCCTAACGATGATGGCCTTAAATCTAGCGTAATTCGCATCAAGCTATTTGGTGGCCCCGGGCCGCGACCACCGTCATTCTTGTCGTGGCTAGCCGCAAAGGTAGCTACTAAGATTAGCCATATGTTCGGGCTAACGTACCCCCGACATCAAAGTGGGCTATTGATGATAAATTTCCTAAGGCTGCAAGGGCAACGTCAATTATTGAAATTCCTTTACGCGCCTAGCTGGTTCAATCCCCACGCTGTAATTTACCCTCCTAGCAATCGTCATTCGTTACAAGGGCAGGAAAGGCAATATGTCCAGATTCGCGGGCACATAATCTCTCGATTGGCAATCATCTACTTTAAAGCCATGACAATGAGGCCAGCCTTTACCGAAAACTATGGCCCTTTAATCATTGGCCTTGTTCCGGTTTATTACTTGATTTACCTCAATAGGAACGCTATGGCTTGGCTTCTGGCGTTCTGAACACGTTTCTTTGCCTCGTGCAATCTTTCAAGAAAACACAACAAGAACATACCCGAGAGATGCGATCAATATCGCCTGACTTCAATCCGAAGAGGGATCACCCTGCCGGATGTGCGGCCAACAGCTTGGAAAAATAAATCCCATTTCGCTGCCCCTTGTCCTCGTGGCAGTTGTTGAAGATGACGTGCATGCGCTTAACTTTGAATGCTAGGCGAACGGCCTCGCCCGCCAACTCGGCCAGCTCGTCATCGAGATAGTCGGAATCGAAGCGCTCGGCCGCCGATTGCACCTTCGCGTTATAGGTGAGCACATTGCGCCCATGGAGCCGCAGAAGGGCGTAGTCGGGGTGCGTGGACTCCCACACCGCCCGCACGCTGTTGACGGCCCCTTGCGGCCCGTCCACGACGGTATGCACAGCGCCGATGTCGCGCAGCCAGGCGAGCGTATCGGCCGAGCGCTTCGGGCTCTCCCACCAGCTTTCATGCCGGAACTCGATGCTCAGCGTGTCCTCTGGCAAGCGCGCGACGCACTGCTCGACGTGCTGCACGGGCCGACGCGCACAGGTCCCAGAGGGCGGGAACTGAAAGTGGATCAACCCCAGTTTCCGGGCTGACCGCAGCGGCTCTAACGAGGACTCGAAGCGCTGCCACAGCTCCGCCTTCAGATCCTCGCCCACATCCTTGTAATAGATCCGCCGATGCGTCCCGAGCTGCAGGCACAGGTCGGCCGGGAGCACCTCTGCTTGCGTCACGTGCCCAGTGAACAGCCGGAACGCCTTCACATTGAACATGAAGCTCTCGGGCGTTCGCTCGGCCCAGCGGCGCGCATTCGCTTCCGAGGGCATCGCGTAGTAGCTGCTATCGACCTCCACCAGCGGAAAAATCGAGGAGTAGTGTCGAAGTCGCGCCTTGGGCGTCTTCGCCTCCTTCGGATAGAAGCGCCCGCAGTCGAGAAGGGTCTTATCGGTCCATGAGGCCGTGCCGACGAGCGTTTCCATGGCACCTCCTAGGGAGTCAGCAAATCTTCCGGCGGTCCGTAGCACCAATCAACGGCGTCCTGCATCTTCACTGCGCGGTGCATATCGGCTTCAACCAATCGACAGCCGCCTCGTCCGGCGGCATCGCTCGCAGACGTTCGTCGCACCAAAGGTCGCGCGCGACTTCCTCCAACTGGAGAGGGTCGACCGTATGCCATTGCTGCTGCAGCCGGTGCGCGCAGGCAGCAATCCAGAGGGTTGCGGGCACGTTTTCCATGAGTACATATTACTGTATATTTATACAGTGCAATGTGACATTCACATCCTCTACCAATCCGGCGAACCGCTGCCCGAAGGCCAGGCGAAAGCCCATCCGGTTCGCGGCTGGCTGTGTTTCGGGGATGCGGGCCGCAGCTACCCGCACGCGGAAGCGCACCTGTACCGAAGCAGGACAGACCCGACCGAGGTAGTTGCCTTCGTGGACTACGCGCATGTGAAGAAGATCAAACACGGGGGCTGCGAATCGAGGGCCAGCAGGAGCACGGCTATCGGCAATATTGGCGACAGGTTTGGTGGTGCATTCCGGTGACCAAGGAAGAGCAGGCAGACAGCGATTCCGAACCCATCCGCACCATCGTCTCGAAGGTTGATGCGACCGGCATCGCCTGCGCCCTCGGCAGCGACTATTTCAAGCGCACGCCCCCCGGCTAAAGACCGCTGCCGACGGCTTTGCCCCCTCTCTGCCGCCGCAAGCTGTGTCGACGCGACAGCGTGGCGACCATGGCGCTCGTGTCACTTACACGTCGCCATTCCGGCTAGGTCCACGCTTCGCTCGCTTGGTTTCGCGAACATTCGCACTACTAAAACCGGGGCACACGGCACAATCTTGGAGATCGGAAACATGGGAATCGTGATGACGTCTGCTACAGAAGCCAGTAAAGAAGAACCTGCAATCTCCTTGAAGGAGTTCTTCGAAGATGTACCCCCGGCAGCCCAGAAGTCCGTCAAAGAGGCCTTCGCATACTCAAATGGCGACCTCGTGCTCGCACTGCCGCAGATCATGCTCCATTGCTCTTCTGATATCTGCTCGGGTCGCAGGCTGTTTCATCACACGAAAGCTCCAACGCTATACATCTCGCCACAGCGCCAGCCCAATGACGTGTATATCTATTACTTTTGCAAGAATTGCGGGGGCTCGCGCAAAACATTCGCTCTTACCGTAAGGGTTCCAGAGGAACCTTCAACAGGACTTGCTAGCCTGATGAAGCTAGCCGAACACCCGCCGTTTGGGCCACCCACACCTGCGCGTGTTGCAACGCTGGTCGGCTCAGATCGTGACCTCTATTTCAAAGGTCTGCGTGCAGAGAACCAAGGTCTTGGAATCGCAGCCTTCGCCTATTACAGGCGCGTTGTGGAAGATCGAAAAGGAGCCATCATCGACGAGATAATTCGCGTCGCTGAAAAAGTCGGCGGGACCCCCGAACTGCTCGCCGAACTGGCTGCGGCGCGAAAAGAAACGCAATTCTCAGCGGCAGTCGATACCGTGAAAATTGGTATTCCTCCAGCGCTACTGATAAACGGCCACAATCCTCTGACGCTACTGCACTCTGCATTAAGCGAGGGTCTGCATGCAGATTCAGATGCTGTCTGCCTAGAACTTGCCACCAGCATTCGGGTCGTGCTCGCTAGTTTTGTCGAGCGAGTCCAGAGTGCATTGAGTGATGAAAAAGAATTGAGTAACGCGGTTTCACGCCTTCTTCAGAAGAATAGCAGCAAGCAAAAAAATGCTGGCTCCTCCTAACTGCACTCACTCAAAAATTCTCTTCTCCGATGGCACCACTGCATGCGTGAGAGATATGCACTGCCTGAGGGCTACACGCAGTTCCCCTTCGTAGCCCTCACGCAGTTCTGACCTGCTCGGTTTAATCGAGACAGTTTTTCCTAGAAGACGGCGGGTTGCAGTTCTTTGCGGAGTTCGAGTTTGAACTCCGCCGGGGTCAAGTATTGCAGGCTGCTGTGGGGACGTACCTCGTTGTAGTGATTGCGCCAGGCTTCGATCAGGACGGCGGCTTCGCGGCGCGAGCGGAACCACTCGATGGACAGGCACTCATCACGGAATTTGCCGTTGAAGCTCTCGTCGGTGCCGTTCTGCCAAGGCTTGCCCGGGTCGTTGAGCACGGTGGCGATGCCGGCGTGCGCGATCCACTCCAGGATGGCCTGGCTGACGAATTCGGGCCCGTTGTCCGAGCGCATGAACAGCGGCGCCCCATGCAGGCTCCCGCCGAGCAGATGAAGCACGCTGTCGCGAAACTTCTTCATCTTGATCGTGTCGTCGCCGCCCCCGCCCTTGCGCCGCGCGGCCTGCACAGCGGGCACGCCGTCACGCGCATCAAGGATCGGATCGCTTTCGCTCTTGACGTAGCTATCGCGGTCGTCGTCTGTAGCCCGAGACGTTCGCGGCGTTCCTCGCGTGGCTCAACACACAAGGGCCGCAGCGCCAGGTGATCGGCTTGATGGCGGAGTTTGCTGCGATGGTGGGCTCACGTCGCATCGAGTTCTTGCATCTCACGCTGCCTCAAATCGACAGCGAGGCCAACACGATTCGATTAATGCGCGCGAAGCAGCATGGCGGAGCGACGCGCGTTGAGAGCGTGTCGATCACTGCCGGCATGGAAGATCTGATTCGGCGACTGCGCGCGCTGCCGCGGCCCGATGAGTGCCTGCACGTCTTCACGACGCGCGACGGCAACCCCTATACCGATGACGGTTTCGCGTCAACGTGGCAGCGTGCGATGGCGAAGGCGCTGGAGGACAAGATCATCCCGAGGCGATTCACGTTCCACGACCTGCGGGCCTACTACACGACGCAGCACAAGGCGCAATACGGAGCGCTACCCGAGCTGCATGCCGACAGCAAGACGACCGCGAAGATCTACGACAGGTCCCGAATATCAACGCGCAAAGGACTTAGTTAGCACAAACGTCTTGGAACTCAGGCAAGGGCTGCCCATTGCTGCGGAAGTGGTCTAAGCCTCAGTTCCTCTCTCACACCATTCCAGACGTCGCCACCGCGGATTGATCGACGGTGCAGGACACCACGTTCATTGAACACCCTCAGTAGCTCAGCGCGATACTCAACATGATCCGCTTCTGGAATTCGTTGTGCGCAGTGGATTTCAGCGTGCGCCGGATTCTCAGGCAGCGCCGCATCTGCGACACAGAAGCTCTGTGTATCTCCATCGCCCAACTGAACGCTTCGGATCAAGCTCGCTGGTGCTTCCACGTAGCCTAGCCACATACGATCTTCGCCGCCACCGACCAAAGCTTCTACGCATCCGATGAGCTCTCCATCGGATGCGAATTCCAAGCGTTGCACGGACGCGCCGAATGTTGCGACGTGAGAGAAAAAGCTAGATTTGAGCTCAGCCCTTTTCGAGTGAACGTGCATCGGCACACAGACCATTCGAATGATGGTCTCCTCGTCTTGAACCAATCCAGGTGAATACTCTGAAAGGGTCTCCTGCTCACAAGCGCAGCTTGGTTTTGCGTCGGCAAACGAGCCAACTCTGTCCGGAAGACCTTCGGTTGCGCGGTCCAGATCCGCGCAACTCTGCACACCATTCATCTCAGATGGGAAGCAATGCCTCAAGTGCGGGGGGGATAGAACGCGCCGCGAGTGTTAGCACACCCTTGTGCTTATCCTTGCCACGCGCAACGTAGTAAGCGATGACGCCATCCTGCAAAAACTCGAGTTCGCCGTAGTAGCCCTCTGAACTCCAAGACAGACCTGCTCGCCCAGTTGCATGAAGCAACGGCTCCGGCATCTCCGCACCCGCAGGGAGTTGGCACACGAAGTCTCCGGCGGCGCGCACCGACTTCACGTCAGGTGCTAGTGCACCCTCTCCGTCCCAGTTGGCACCAGCTTCCTCAAAACGCCGGATGGTAGCAATAAGATGCTCTTGTTCGGTCGTCTCGCGAACTGCCGCCGTGTCAACGAGAGGTTCCTCGACATAAAGGAACACCTGACCATCCGTGCTACCCCCCTGCCAGTACATATTTCCATCACGGGGCAGTCGAAACTGATCGCGATTCACCCGTCCATACGAACTCACGTCGGCGTAGACGGGACTTGTACCCACCAAACAAGTAGCCGCAAAAGCGGCCAATGAGAACCTGTAATCTGACGTGCTTCTAAGCATCATTTGGAATCATCCCTACGCGAACTGCGTATTCGTGACTAATTATTTCGGAGAATACACGTTTTAGTTCGCCATGCAATACCGGGAACGAGTGAGCCGCTGCGTCCACGGCTGCCCCGCCGCTCAGTTCTCGGCGCTCGTAACCAGGTTGATTGAACAAGTCAGTGATAGCCGTAGCGATTCGGACGACGCGTCTTGTTTGTTGAGGCGCTTGCCGTACATCACCGACCTCGTCAACACAATCCACATCAATCGCTTCCAGCCGTTTCACATCCCCCGAGACACCCCGGAACTGTCCGGAGTGGCAATGCCACAAATCCTCGGATGTCAGGACCTGGGGAGAGATGTAGGGCGATGCCGGTGCAATCAAGGTATGCGGACGGCAACGGGATGAGTCCCCCATCCAAATGAACTTGTCGATGTACTGCAGCGCAAACGACGCAACGTTGACAGCGCCCAGCACGGGAAGCAACACAGAAAAATAACGTTGGGCCTCAGCCCACACCGAGTCCCATCGAGTGTAAGCCTGCGTGCGGAATGCTAAGGACTGCCGTTCAACGCGCAGCTCTTTAATGATTGCACCTCGGCCATCCGTGAGAAAGCGAATAGTTCCGTTGCTTGAAGGGGGGATCGGGACAAGTCCCGCCAATCCGATCTGAAAGCCAACGCCGCGAATGTCCTGAACGCCTGGCAAATCCGGCTCGAACTGCGCCATGGCATCCAAAGCCGCTCGCATGGACTCATCAGAATGAGGTTGCTCAAACTGAATCGAAGCGATCAACTGCTCTATCGCATGCGCATCGTGCACCGGCTCAAATCGCTCCCGTGCATCAGCGGTTGCCATGACCATCTCCTTCGACCTTGACTATAGATATGTGGGTAGAGTAACACCCGCACGCAAGATTCCTAGCAAGTCCTTTGGTCTACCCCAAGCTTCTGAATTCCCATCGCGGGAATAAAACGAGAAAGGCGCTACAACCTTGATAGCTGTAGCGCCTTACGGGATATGGTGGCCTGGGGCGGAATCGAACCACCGACACGCGGATTTTCAATCCGCTGCTCTACCAACTGAGCTACCGGGCCATTGCATTTGTGTGCAGCCCTAAATTATACAGCGCTTCTGCGCCCTCTTGAAAGATCGACGCCAAGTTGTTTGAGCTTGCGGTACAGATGGGTGCGTTCGAGGCCGGTTTTCTCGGCGACGCGGGTCATCGAACCGTTCTCCATCGCCAAGTGAAACTCGAAGTACGCCTTCTCGAAACCATCGCGCGCATCGCGCAGGGGGCGGTCGAGGTCGAAGCTCTGTGTCGATTGCGGGCCGGCGTCGACCACGGGCACGGACGCCAGCGAGGCCATCAGCAGGCTGTCGCCTGTCGTCGTGATGGCGGCCGCCTGGTTGCCGGTGACCGGCGCGGGCACCACGCCTGCCGCGGCGCGGCGTGCGCTCTCGCGCGCCAGGCCCTGCTCCACTGCCTTGAGCAGCTTCTGCATGGTGATGGGCTTTTCGAGGAAGGCGAAGGCGCCGATGCGCGTGGCGTCGACCGCGGTGTCGATGGTGGCGTGGCCGCTCATCATGATGACGGGCATGCTCAGCAGGCCCGCGGTGGACCACTCCTTGAGCAGCGTGACGCCGTCGGTGTCGGGCATCCAGATGTCGAGCAGCACGAGATCGGGCCGTGCGCGCTGGCGCGCAGCGCGGGCTTCTGCGGCGTTTTCCGCGAGCTCCACGTTGTGGCCTTCGTCATTGAGAATTTCGAAGAGCAGGTCCCGGATGCCCAGCTCGTCATCGACCACGAGAATGTTTGCCATGAGTGCTGCTTGTTGTTTGCGCTGGTGTCTGCAATGTATTGAGGGTCCGCTGGCCCATCCATCGCCTGTGCGACGACGGAGATTCGTGCGGCTCAGGCGGCGGAAGACTTCGAATCTTCGGTGTGAGCGACCGCTGCCCGCGGCTCGCCTGCCAGCGCGAATGATAGCGAGACTTGTGCCCCTGCTACAGCCCCATCGACGACGCGGTTGGAAAGCTCGATGCGCGCGCCGTGTTCGTCCGCGATTTTCTTCACGACGGCAAGGCCCAAACCAGTACCTTTTGTTTTCGTGGTTACGTAGGGTTCGAAGGCGCGCTTCAAAATATTTTCGGCAAAGCCCGGGCCGCTGTCCTGCACTGTCAGGCGCACGCGCTGCCCCGAATCGCCGAGCCGCGTGCGGATGACGACCTCGCCCGCCTTGCCCGTGCCGCTGGCGGCAGCTTCGGCGGCGTCCTGCGCGTTCTGCAACAGGTTGTGTATGACCTGGCGGATCTGCTGCGCGTCGCCGCGGATGGGCGGGCAGCGCTCGTCGAGTTCGGAGCGCAGCGTGATCGGCAGGCTCTCGGCGTTGTAGAGCTGGAGCACGTCGGTCAGCAAGGCGTTGAGGTCCACCGGCTTGAGGTCGGCCGCGGGCAGGCGCGCGTAGTCGCGGAATTCGTTCACCAGCCGCTTCATCGCATCGACCTGGTCGACGATGGTCTTCACCGACTTCACGAGCACGGCTTGTTCGGGCGGCGGGACCTTCCCCGAGAGCTTCATCTCGAGCCGCTCGGCCGAGAGCTGGATCGGCGTGAGCGGATTCTTGATCTCGTGCGCGAGGCGGCGCGCCACTTCGCCCCAGGCCTGCGCGCGCTGGGCCGAGACGATTTCGGAGATGTCGTCGAACACCAGCAGCCGCGCGGCGCCGGGCAGTTCCGCGCCGCGCGCGACGATGTTGATGGCGCCGTCCTGCTGCGGCAGGTCGGTGCCGGAGGCGTGCAGCTCGAAGGCGTGCTGCCAGTGGTCGAGGCCGTGCTGCATGCGCTCGACGAGAAAGTCGTCGAACTGCTGCTGCACCTTGGCACCGAACTCGGCCAGGCCCGGCACATCGACGAGCGCCCGGCCTTCGTAGGCCGCGAGCGGCGCGCGCAGCACGCGGGTCGCGCCCGGATTGGTGGACAGCACGGTGCCCTTGGCGTCGAGCACGATCACGCCCGATGTCAGGTTGTCGAGAATGGTCTGCAGGTTGGCGCGCGCAGCGTCGAGCTGGCCCATGGTCTTCTCGACCGCGCCGCGGGCGTCGGCCAGCTGCTGCGTCATGACGGCGAACGAGCGCGTAAGGCCGCCGAGTTCGTCCTTGCCCTGCAGCACGGCGGTGGGCCGCAGGTCGCCGGCCGCCACCTGGCGCACGCCGTCTGCCAGCACGAGCAGCGGCCGCGCGAGCTGATTGCCGAACAGCACGGCCAACAGCACCGCACCGAACACGGCGAGGAACAGGCTCAGCGTGAGCGTGCCGATGTACATGCGACGCAGGCCCTCGCGCGCGAGCGCCCGCTCCTGGTATTCGCGGTTGGCCTCCTGCACGGCGAGCGCGTTGGCGACCACGGCCGGCGGCAGCGGCCGCGTGACCTGCAGATAGCGCGGCGCGGTGTCGAAGTCGAAGCCCGGCCTCTGCACCATGGCGAGTGCACGCACGCTCGCGACGGGCGGGGTTGCGCCCGGCGCGGCGGTTTCGTCCAGCCCCTCGACATGCGCGACGGCGCGCTCGGGGCGGACCTGGCGGAACTGCTGCACGGTTGGCCGCTCGGGGTTCAGCTGGAAGCGCGAGGAGCCGGCGCTGGCCACGAGTTGCCCGTTGCCGGTCCACAGGATCACGTCGGTGGCCTCGAGCTGATCGCGGATGCGTTCCAGCACCAGGCCCGCGCTCGTGTCGGGCACTTGCGCCAGCTGTGCGCTGGCGCTGCGCGTCTTGGCAGCGAGGTCGTCGGACAGCGAATCGAGCGTGGCGCGCCCGAGGTTCAGGCCGGCATCGAGCGCACCCTCGACCTTGACGTCGAACCAGCTCTCGATGGAGCGTGCGACGAACTGATAAGACACCACGTAGACCAGCGCCCCGGGCACCACGCCCACCAGCGCGAAGATGGCCGCCAGCTTGATGAGCAATCGGCTGCCGAACTTGCCCTGCCGCAGCCGCCGCAGCAAGCGGAAGGCAACCCAGCCGATCACCAGCACCAGCAGCACCGCCACCACGACGTTGATGCCGAACAGGCGCACGTAGTAGCGCTCGTACAGTGCGCGGTTGTTGGTGGCCTGCGCCAGCAGGAACATCAGCACCAGGCCGATGGCCGTGACCAGCGCGGCGCCGACACCAATGGCCCAGCGCGTGGCCCGCGCGCGGCGCGCGGCCGGCGTGGCCGCTGCGCCGCTGCGCCCGGAAGTGCTCACTTCTGCTTCTCCAGAGGGAGCTTTGCCGTGCGTTCGGCGGCGATGTTCCAGTCGGCCTGCCCGACCACGCCGATCTGGAACGGGCGCGGCAGCTGCGAGGTGTCGAGCCGGAAGCGGAAAGTGACCTGGTGCTGCGGGTCGTCGCCGATCTCGGCCACATCGCCCAGCCGCAGGCGGCCGATGCGCTTGATGGCGTCGAGCGCATCACCGAGGGTGTCGAAGTTCTGGTTCAGCGAGATGCCCAGGCCGGCCGCGCCGGTCATCGGCGCCGCCGACACATTGAGTCGCCAGCGCCGCGTGAGTGGCTGGTAGGCCAGCCGCATGTGGCGCGCGACCTGGGCGACCTTGCGATCGGTCCAGTACCAGCGCTCCTGGTAGAGCTCGGCCTCGGCCACGAAATAGATGGCGATGCCCTTGTCGAGCACCTCCTCCACCAAGGAGGGCAGCTCGAACTGCACGGCCGCGCTGAAGTAGACGCCGTCGTCGGACTGCTCGAGGCGCATCTGGGTGATCGACGTGCCGTTGCGGCCCTGGGCGGCCGCCGGGGCCGGCAGCAGCAGGACCATCCACATTGCCCAGGCCCAGAGCAGGACGGCCAGCAAGGCCGGCCAGCGCCGTTCAGTGCGGGCGCTTCTCAAGCAGGGCGTAGAAGAAACCGTCGTGGTCACCAGAGGGATTGTCCGGGACGCCACGGGCATTCGACCCGCTTTGGGGCAGCAAATGGCCTGGCGATGGCAGCAATCGTGCGTCGGTGTTGTGTACAAGAAACGCATCAATTTGTTGCGAACCCTCTTCGCGGAACACGGAGCAGGTGCAGTAAAGGAGCCGGCCGCCGGGCCGCACCAGCGGCCAGAGCGCGGCCAGGAGAGCGGCCTGCTGGGCTGCGAGCTGGGCGGTGTCGCTCTCGCGGCGCAGCCAGCGCACATCAGGATGGCGTCGCACGATGCCCGAGGCCGTGCATGGTGCGTCGAGCAGGATGGCGTCGAAGGGCGTGCCGTCCCACCATTGGTCCGGACGCCCCGCGTCGGCGACGAGCACCTTGGCCTTGAGGCCGATGCGGGCCAGGGTTTCATCGATACGGCGGCTGCGGACGGCATCGACTTCCAGGGCTGTCACGTCGATGGCGCTGGGGGCGGCCATTTCGAGCAGGTGCGCGGTCTTGCCGCCGGGGGCGGCGCAGGCATCGAGCACGCGCAGTGGCACCGCCGCACCCGGCTTCGTCGGCAAGAGGCCTTCGAGCAGCAGCGGCGCGGCCATCTGCGCGGCGGCATCCTGCACCGAGCAGGCGCCGTCGGCAAAACCGGGCAGCTGCTGCACGGGGCGCGCGCGCGTCAGCTGCAGGCCGCTGGGGCCTACGCGTATCGCACCGAGGCCGACGGCCTCCAGCTCCGCCAGATACGAAGCCACGGTCGATTTCTGAGTGTTGACCCGCAGCGTCATCGGCGCCTGCGCGTTGTCGGCGCCCAGCACCCGCTGCCAGTCGCGCGGATGGTCGCGCTTGAGGCGCTCGATCCACCAGCGCGGGTGGTTCCATTGCGCGACGGGTTCTGTGTCGGTGGCGGCCACGAGCTCGTCGCGTTCGCGCAAGAAGCGCCGCAGACAGGCATTGATGAAGCTGGCCTGCGCCCGCGTGGCCGGGTTGCGCTTGGCGGCCTCGACGGCCTGGTCGACCAGCGTGAAGGGCTCGTAGGGTGCACGCTCGCTGTCCCACGCCAGCGCCAGCGCGGTGCACAGCAGGGCATCGGGCAGCGGCGGCGGCGTGCGCTTGGCCAGGTGGCGACGCAGCGCCTCGGCGCGGCCGAGCCAGCGCAGCACCTGGAAGCCGAGCGCCTGCACGCCGGGGCGCAGCGAAGGCTCGACCGCCTCGAAGGCAACCGAGCCCGAGGTGCCGGCGCGAATCGACGCCAGCGCCACCGCGGTCAGTTGCAGTTGGCGCCAGAGCGGAGGCTGCAGCGACGGCGCACCGTTGTTGCTGCTGGAGGAAGGATCGGAAGGTAGTTCTGACAAGTTGGGGCGATGGTAACGGGCGACCGTAAAGCCGGACGCCGTGCAATGGAAAGAAGAAAGAGCCGCGCCGGGCGCCGAACTCAGAGCAGCGGAGCGGCTGGACGCAGACGCACGGCCCATGCCACCAGCAACGCCGGAAACTGCGCGATCGCAGCGTTGTAGTGCCCCACCGCCTGATTGAACTGGCTGCGCGCGATCTCCGCCGCGGCCGAAGGCTCGGGCCACGCGATCGGCTCGATGGCGCTGGGCACCGTGGCCTCGGTCCCGGGCTGAAGTTGCGCCGGCCGCGACAGAGTGCCGTCGGCGTCGAACACCGTCACATCGTCCGGGTGCTGGCGTCGCCACGCATTGATCCACACCTGCAGCGCAGTGGCCAGCGCGGCCATGACGCCGGTGTCCAGCGGGTGCAGCCGGGTCGCGCCGAGCAGGGTCGCGAGCTGGGTGGTCGCGGCCTGCAATGGCGCGATGGACGACAGCGACTCACCCGTCGGCGACGCCTCCACCGGTGGCGCAGCGGTGATGCTGGCCTGCACGAAGTCGAGCTGCTTGCCCAGGGCCGCATCGAGCAGGCCGTAGGCCTGCAGCACGGCCGCGCGCAAACGCACCAGCCGGTTGTAGGCACCGACAAACCAGAACAGCAGGACCGCGATCACGATCCAGCTGGTCAGCGATTCGGGCAATACGCTCATCGACGACAACGCCTCATCATTGAAAACACAAAGAAAAACGCCCCCCAACCGGAGGCGGTCGGGGGGCGTGGTGTACCGGTCATGGCCGGTGATGCTACCGAGTTACTCGGTCGCAGCGCCTTCGCTGGCGTCAGCCGTGCTGGCCGCTGCATCGCTGTCGGCGGAGCCTGCCAGTTCGGCAGCTTCCGATTCGGCGATGGCACGGCGCTCGGCTTCGTCCATGGCGTCCTTGACCTTGCGGGCCTGGTGGTAAGCCATGCCGGTGCCTGCGGGGATCAGGCGGCCGACGATGACGTTTTCCTTCAGGCCGCGCAGCTCGTCGCGCTTGCCCATGATCGCGGCTTCGGTCAGCACGCGCGTCGTTTCCTGGAACGAAGCAGCCGAGATGAACGAGTCGGTCGACAGCGACGCCTTCGTGATACCCAGCAGCAGGTTGGTGAACGTCGCGGGGATCTTGCCGTCGGCGCGCAGGGCGTCGTTGGTGTTGAGCATTTCGCTGCGTTCGACCTGTTCGCCGGAGATGTAGCTCGTGTCGCCGATGTTGTCGACCACGACGCGGCGCAGCATCTGGCGAACGATCACCTCGATGTGCTTGTCGTTGATCTTCACACCCTGCAGGCGGTACACGTCCTGCACTTCGTCCACGATGTAGCGCGCCAGTTCTTCCGAACCCAGCAGGCGCAGGATGTCCTGCGGGTCCGCCGGGCCGTCGACCACGGATTCGCCCTTGTTCACCACCTGGCCTTCGTGCACCAGGATGTTCTTTTCCTTCGGCACGAGGTCTTCCCAGACCGTGCCTTCCGGATCGGTGATCTGCAGGCGGATCTTGCCCTTCGTTTCCTTGCCGAACGACACGGTGCCGGTCATTTCGGCCAGCATGCCCTTGTCCTTCGGCGAACGGGCTTCGAACAGCTCGGCAACGCGCGGCAGACCGCCGGTAATGTCGCGGGTCTTCTGGCCTTCGACCGGAATACGCGCCAGCACTTCGCCGGGGCCCACGTCCTGACCGTCACGGATCTGGACCAGAGCGCCGATCGGGAAGCCGATCGTCACCGAGTGGTCGGTGCCCGGGATCTTCACTTCGGCGCCGGAGGCGTCGATGAGCTTCACCTGCGGGCGCACGACCTTGGCAGCGCCGCGGCGCTTCGGGTCGATCACGACCAGGGTCGACAGACCGGTCACTTCGTCCACCTGCTTGGCAACCGTGAGGCCTTCCTCGACGTTTTCGAACTGCGTCTTGCCGGCGAACTCGGTAATGATCGGGCGCGTCAGCGGATCCCAGTTGGCAAGCACGTGGCCGGCCTTGATCTGCTGGTCGGCCTTGACCGTCAGGGTCGCGCCGTACGGCACCTTGTGGCGTTCGCGCTCACGGCCGTGCTCGTCATGAATGACGATCTCGCCCGAACGCGAAATCACGACCAGCTCGCCCTTGCTGTTGGTCACGTAGCGCATCGTGGCGTTGAAGCCGATCGAGCCGTTCGACTTGGCTTCCACGCTCGAAGCGATGGCAGCGCGCGAAGCGGCACCACCGATGTGGAAGGTACGCATCGTCAGCTGCGTGCCGGGTTCGCCGATGGACTGAGCGGCGATCACACCGACGGCTTCGCCGATGTTGATCAGGCCGCCGCGGCCCAGGTCGCGGCCGTAGCAGGTCGCGCAGATGCCGAAGCGGGTTTCGCAGGTCAGCGCCGTGCGGACCTTGACCTCGTCGACGCCTTGCGCTTCCAGCGCTTCGATGTTGTCTTCGTCGAACATCTCGCCGGCCTTCAGCAGCACCGAACGGTTTTCCGGGTGCAGCACGTCGTCCGCAGCCGAGCGGCCGAGGATACGGTCGCGCAGCGACTCGATCACTTCACCGCCTTCGACGATGGCGCGCATCAGGTAGCCGCCGTGCGTGCCGCAGTCCTGCTCGGTCACGACCAGGTCTTGCGTCACGTCGACCAGACGACGGGTCAGGTAGCCCGAGTTCGCCGTCTTCAGCGCCGTGTCGGCCAGACCCTTACGGGCACCGTGGGTGGAGATGAAGTACTCCAGCACGTTCAGGCCTTCGCGGAAGTTCGCGGTAATGGGCGTCTCGATGATCGAGCCGTCCGGCTTGGCCATCAGGCCCCGCATACCGGCCACCTGGCGAATCTGGGCCGCGGAACCGCGGGCGCCCGAGTCGGCCATCATGTAGATCGAGTTGAAGGACTCCTGCTCGACTTCCTTGCCGTGGCGGTCGATAACGCGTTGCTTCGACAGCTTGGCCATCATGACCTTCGACACTTCGTCGCCGGCCTTGCCCCAGATGTCCACCACCTTGTTGTAGCGTTCGCCGGAGGTCACCAGACCCGACACGTACTGCTGCTCGATCTCCTTCACTTCCTTGGCGGAGCGCTCGATGATGCCGTGCTTCTCGGCGGGCACCAGCATGTCGTCGATGGCGATCGAGATGCCGGCCTTGGTCGCCAGACGGAAGCCGTTTTGCAGCAGCTTGTCGGCGAACACGACGGTCTCTTTCAGGCCGCACTTGCGGAACGAGACGTTGATGAGCTTGGAGATTTCCTTCTTCTTCAGCGCCTTGTTGATGTTCGAGAACGGCAGGCCCTTCGGCAGGATCTCGGACAGCAGGGCACGGCCCACGGTGGTGTCCACGAGCGAGGTCGACGGCGTGAATTCGCCGGTTTCCTTGTTCTTGGTGTATTCCGTGATGCGCACTGCCACCTTGGCGGTGAGTTCGACTTCGTTGGCGTCGAGCGCGCGCTGCACTTCACCGATGTCGGAGAAGATCAGGCCCTCGCCCTTGCCGTTGATGCGGTCGCGGGTCGTGTAGTACAGACCCAGCACCACGTCCTGCGAAGGAACGATCGACGGTTCGCCCGAAGCCGGGAACAGCACGTTGTTGGAGGCCAGCATCAGCGTGCGAGCTTCCATTTGCGCTTCCACCGACAGCGGCACGTGAACAGCCATCTGGTCGCCGTCGAAGTCGGCGTTGAATGCCGCGCAGACGAGCGGGTGCAGCTGGATGGCCTTGCCTTCGATCAGGATCGGTTCGAAGGCCTGGATGCCCAGACGGTGCAGCGTAGGAGCGCGGTTCAGCATGACCGGGTGCTCCTTGATGACCTCTTCCAGGATGTCCCAGACCACCGGCGTGCCCGATTCGACTTCCTTCTTGGCAGCCTTGATCGTCGTCGCGATGCCCATGGCTTCGAGGCGCGAGAAGATGAAGGGCTTGAACAGCTCGAGCGCCATCAGCTTCGGCAGGCCGCACTGGTGCAGCTTGAGCGTCGGGCCCACCACGATGACCGAACGGCCCGAGTAGTCGACGCGCTTGCCCAGCAGATTCTGGCGGAAGCGGCCGCTCTTGCCCTTGATCATGTCGGCCAGCGACTTCAGCGCGCGCTTGTTGGCGCCCGTCATGGCCTTGCCACGGCGGCCGTTGTCCAGCAGCGAGTCGACAGCTTCCTGCAGCATCCGCTTTTCGTTGCGCGCGATGATTTCCGGAGCCTTCAGCTCCAGCAGGCGGCGCAGACGCGAATTGCGGTTGATGACGCGGCGATACAGGTCGTTCAGGTCGGAGGTCGCGAAGCGGCCGCCGTCCAGCGGCACCAGCGGACGCAGGTCCGGCGGCAGCACGGGCAGCACGTCGAGCACCATCCACTCGGGCTTGATGCCCGACTTGCGGAAGGCTTCCAGCACCTTCAGGCGCTTGGAGTTCTTCTTGACCTTGACTTCGGAGCCGGTCAGGTCGCCGCGCAGGCGTTCGATCTCGCTGTCGAGTTCGATGCCTTCGAGCAGGTCCTTGATGCCTTCGGCGCCCATCTTGGCGACGAATTCGTCACCGTATTCCTTGCGCTTCGCGTCGTAGTCGTCCTCGGACATGATGCCGAACTTCTTCAGCGGGGTCATGCCGGGGTCGGTGATCACGTAGGCTTCGAAGTACAGCACGCGTTCGATGTCGCGCAGCGTCATGTCGAGCACGAGGCCCAGGCGCGACGGCAGCGACTTCAGGAACCAGATGTGGGCGCAGGGCGCGGCCAGGTCGATGTGACCCATGCGCTCGCGACGCACCTTGGTCTGCGTGACTTCAACGCCGCACTTCTCGCAGATCACGCCGCGGTGCTTCAGGCGCTTGTACTTGCCGCACAGGCACTCGTAGTCCTTGATGGGGCCGAAGATCTTGGCGCAGAAGAGACCGTCGCGCTCGGGCTTGAACGTGCGGTAGTTGATCGTCTCGGGCTTCTTCACCTCGCCGAAAGACCACGAACGGATCTTCTCGGGCGAAGCCATGCCGATCTTGATGGCATCGAAATGCTCATCAGGCGTGAATTGCTTGAACAGGTCGAGTAGCGATTTCATAAGACTCTTTCCCTTTTCAAATTAAGAACGCTCGAGCTCGATGTCGAGGCCCAGCGAACGAATTTCCTTGACCAGCACGTTGAACGATTCCGGCATGCCGGCTTCGATCGAGTGCTCGCCCTTGACGATGCTTTCGTACACCTTGGTACGGCCTTGCACGTCGTCGGACTTCACGGTCAGCATTTCCTGCAGGACGTAGGCGGCGCCGTAAGCTTCCAGCGCCCACACTTCCATTTCCCCGAAACGCTGGCCGCCGAACTGCGCCTTGCCGCCCAGCGGTTGCTGCGTGACGAGCGAGTACGGGCCGGTGGAACGCGCGTGCATCTTGTCGTCGACCAGGTGATGCAGCTTCAGGAAGTGCATGTAGCCGACGGTGACGGGACGCTCGAACTGGTCGCCGGTGCGGCCGTCGAACAGGTACGCCTGCGTGCGCGTATCGGTCAGGCCCTTGAGCTTGGCGATGTCGTCCGGGTAGGCGAGCTTCAGCATGCCGCGGATTTCTTCTTCCGAAGCACCGTCGAACACAGGCGTCGCGAAGGTCGCGCCGTTCTGCAGATTCGCTGCCATTTCGAGCAGTTCGGTGTCGTTCAGCGAGCTGATGTTTTCCTGGCGGCCCGAGCCGTTGTACAGCTGCTCCATGAACTTGCGCAGCTCGGCCACCTTGGCCTCTTGCTGCAGCAGGTCACCGATGCGCTGGCCGATGCCCTTGCCGGCCCAGCCCAGATGCACCTCGAGCACCTGGCCCACGTTCATCCGCGAAGGCACGCCCAGCGGGTTCAGGCAGATGTCGCACGGCGTACCGTCGGCCATGTGGGGCATGTCTTCGACCGGAACGATCTTCGACACCACACCCTTGTTGCCGTGGCGGCCGGCCATCTTGTCGCCGGGTTGCAGGCGGCGCTTGACGGCCAGGTAGACCTTGACCATCTTGAGCACGCCCGCGGGCAGCTCGTCGCCCTGCGTGAGCTTCTTGCGCTTTTCTTCGAACGCGAGGTCGAAGCTGTGGCGCGTCTGCTCCAGCGAGTTCTTGATCGACTCGAGCTGCGAAGCCACTTCGTCTTCCGCCGGGCGGATGTCGAACCAGTGGAACTTCTCGACCGACGACAGGTAGGCCTTGTCGAGCTTCGTGCCCTTGGCCAGCTTGTTCGGGCCGCCGTTGGCGACCTTGCCGGTCAGCAGCTTCTCGATACGGTCGAACGCGTCGGCTTCGACGATGCGAAGCTGGTCGTTCAGGTCGAGGCGGAAGCGCTTGAGCTCGTCGTCGATGATCTGCTGGGCGCGCTTGTCGCGCGTGATGCCTTCGCGGGTGAACACCTGCACGTCGATCACGGTGCCTTGCGAGCCCTGATCCACACGCAGCGAAGTGTCCTTCACGTCGGAAGCCTTCTCGCCGAAGATGGCGCGAAGCAGCTTCTCTTCAGGCGTCAGCGTGGTCTCGCCCTTCGGCGTGACCTTGCCCACCAGCGTGTCGCCCGGCTGCACTTCGGCGCCGACATAAATGATGCCGGATTCGTCGAGGCGGTTGAGCTGCTGCTCGGCCAGGTTCGGGATGTCGCGCGTGATTTCTTCTGCGCCCAGCTTCGTGTCGCGCGCCATCACCACCAGTTCCTCGATGTGGATCGAGGTGTAGCGGTCTTCGGCCACGACGCGTTCCGAGATCAGGATCGAGTCTTCGAAGTTGTAGCCGTTCCACGGCATGAACGCGATCAGCATGTTCTGGCCGAGGGCCAGTTCGCCGAGGTCGGTCGATGCGCCGTCGGCCACCACGTCGCCCTTGGCGATCTTGTCGCCGCGCTTGACGATGGGACGCTGGTGGATGTTGGTGTTCTGGTTCGAACGCTGATACTTGATCAGGTTGTAGATGTCCACACCGACTTCACCGGCAGCCGCTTCGGCGTCGTTCACACGCACCACGACACGGGTCGCATCGACGTAGTCGACGATACCGCCGCGGGTGGCCGTGACCACGGTGCCGGAGTCGACCGCGGAGACGCGCTCGATACCCGTACCGACCATCGGCTTCTCGGGGCGCAGCACAGGCACGGCCTGACGCTGCATGTTGGCGCCCATCAACGCGCGGTTCGCGTCGTCGTGCTCGAGGAACGGCACGAGCGATGCGGCCACCGACACGATCTGCGCGGGCGACACGTCCATGTACTGGATGCGTTCGGCACCGACCAGGATCGATTCGCCGGCTTCACGCGCCGAGACCAGGTCGCCGGTCAGCTTGCCGTCCTTGTCCAGGGCCGCGTTGGCCTGGGCGATGACGTACTTGCCTTCCTCGATGGCCGACAGGTAGTCGATGTCCATCGTGACCTTGCTGTCGATCACGCGACGGTACGGCGTCTCGATGAAGCCGTATTCGTTCAGGCGGGCGTACAGGGCCAGCGAGTTGATCAGGCCGATGTTCGGGCCTTCAGGCGTTTCGATCGGGCACACGCGGCCGTAGTGGGTCACGTGCACGTCGCGCACTTCGAAGCCTGCACGTTCACGCGTCAGACCACCCGGGCCAAGGGCCGACACGCGGCGCTTGTGGGTGATTTCGGACAGCGGGTTCGTCTGGTCCATGAACTGCGACAGCTGCGAGGCACCGAAGAATTCCTTCAGCGCGGCCGAGATCGGCTTGCTGTTGATCAGGTCGTGCGGCATCAGCGGCTCTTGTTCCGCTTGACCCAGACGTTCCTTCACGGCCTTCTCGATACGTGCCAGGCCGGTGCGGTACTGGTTTTCGGCCAGTTCGCCGACGCAACGCACGCGGCGGTTGCCCAGGTGGTCGATGTCGTCGACTTCGCCGTTGCCGTTGCGCAGGTCGACGAGGATCTTGACCACGGCCAGGATGTCTTCGTTGGTCAGCACCATCGGGCCGGTCGATTCGTCGCGGCCGACCTTGGCGTTGAACTTCATGCGGCCGACGCGCGACAGGTCGTACGTGTCCGGGTTGTAGAACAGGCGCTGGAACAGGGCCTGCACGGCGTCCTCCGTCGGCGGCTCGCCGGGGCGCATCATGCGGTAGATGGCCACGCGCGCAGCGAATTCGTCCACGGTTTCGTCGATGCGCAGGGTCTGCGAGATGTACGCGCCCTGGTCGAGTTCGTTCGTGTAGATCACCTGCACGTCTTGCACGCCGGCCGTGCGCAGCTTCTTCAGCAGCGCTTCGGTCAGCTCGTCGTTGGCCTTGGCCAGGATTTCGCCGGAGTCGGCGTCGACGATGTTGCGGGCGATCACGCGGCCGATCAGGAAGTCTTCCGGCACGCTGATGTGCGTGGTGCCGCCCTGCTCGAGCTCACGCGTGTGGCGCGCGGTGACGCGCTTGTCCTTGGCGACCACGACCTTGCCCGACTTGTCGGTGATATCGAAGCGCGCGACTTCGCCGCGCAGGCGCTCGGAGACGAACTCCATCTGCGCGCCGCTGTCCATCAGGCGGAAGTTGTCGTTCACGAAGAAGTTCGCGAGGATCGATTCCGGGTTCAGGCCGATGGCCTTCAGCAGGATCGTGACCGGCATCTTGCGGCGACGGTCCACGCGGAAGTACAGCATGTCCTTCGGGTCGAACTCGAAGTCGAGCCACGAACCGCGGTAGGGAATCACGCGGGCCGAGAACAGCAGCTTGCCCGAGCTGTGCGTCTTGCCCTTGTCGTGTTCGAAGAACACGCCCGGCGAACGGTGCAGCTGCGACACGATCACGCGTTCGGTGCCGTTGATGATGAACGAACCCTTTTCGGTCATGAGCGGCACTTCGCCCATGTAGACCTCTTGTTCCTTCACTTCCTTGACCACCTTCGACTGCGAAGTCGACGACTCGCGGTCATAGATGATGAGCTGGACCTTGGCGCGCACGGCCGAGGCGAAGGTCAGACCACGGGTCTGGCACTCGCGCACATCGAACGCCGGCTTCGCCAGGTTGTACTCGAGGAACTTCATCTCGACGAAACCGTTGTGCGAGACGATCGGGAAGGCGGCGTCGAACGCGGCCTGCAGGCCTTCGACGGTGCGTTGTTTCGGGGGAATGCCGGCTTGCAGGAACGCGGTGTACGCGTCTTTCTGCATCTGCAGCAGGTAGGGAATTTCGACGACGCTGTCGCGATTGCCGAAACTTTTTCGGATGCGCTTGCGTTCGGTGTAACTGTACGCGGACGATTGGGCCATGAGAGCTCCGGTGCTTGAGATCTTCAGCGACTTGTCAGCAGTGCCGAGGCACCACTGCTTGGCGGCTGGCCACTACCAGCCGTTGGCGGACAGCGATGCGTTGCACATCGCCCGAACCAAGGGGTCTTCTGCAGTCGGGGTCAGAAGACACTCAAAAAACGTCTCGTCTTGGCTTTTCCGTCGACCTGAAGGTCTCCGGGAAAACCGGCAACGAGCCGGCTTTTGGGTGCGCTCTGAAAGCGGCAAAGGCTGGAGGGCCTTTTCAGGCGCCTCCAGCCCTCCAGGGGGTCTGAATTACTTCAGTTCCACCTTGGCGCCGGCTTCTTCCAGCTTCTTCTTGGCAGCGTCAGCGTCAGCCTTCGACAGGCCTTCCTTGACAGCCTTGGGAGCGGCTTCCACCAGATCCTTGGCTTCCTTGAGGCCCAGGCCGGTGATTTCGCGCACAGCCTTGATGACCGACACCTTGTTCGCGCCGACATCAGCCAGCACGACATTGAATTCGGTCTTTTCTTCGACCACAGCAGCGGCTGCGCCACCACCAGCGGCCGGAGCCGACATTGCAGCGGCGCTCACGCCGAACTTCTCTTCGATGGCTTTCACCAGGTCGTTGAGTTCCAGGACCGTCATGCTGTCGAGCGCGGTCAGAAATGCGTCTTTATCGAATGCCATTTTTGTTTCCTAACAATTGGGTTGAATATTTCAAACGCGAGGCTCAGGCGGCCTGCGCTTCTGCCGGTGCATCGGCAACGGGTGCAGCTTCGCCACCACCGCGCTTCTCGGCCAGCGCCGCGAGCACGCGGGCGGTACGAGAGATCGGGGATTGCATCAAGCCCAGCAATTGCGCCAGCAGCACTTCCTTCGAAGGGATGTTGGCCAGTTGCTTCACGCCGTCGACGTCCAGGGCCTTGCCACCGAAGGCGCCGCCGCGAATGACCAGCTTGTCGTTGGTCTTCGCGAAATCGGCCACCACCTTGGCGGCGGCCACAGCGTCTTCGGAGAAGCCGTAGATCAGCGGACCGGTCATCTGGTCGCCAACAATCTCAAACGGGCTACCAGCGACAGCACGGCGGGCCAGGGTGTTCTTCAGAACACTCAGGCTCACACCCTTGCTGCGCGCTTCGTTGCGCAGTTTGGTCATATCGGCCACCGTGATGCCACGGTATTCCGCCATCACGAGCGTTTGAGCTTTTGCGGCGAGGCTGGTCACATCACTGATGACCGCTTCTTTCTCACTGCGATTCAGACTCAAGGTCTACTCCTTTTAATGCGATCTTCGGCCGGGGCCTGGGATCGCGCTTCATGCAGCGACCAACTGTTTCGGAACAAAAATCAAATTCCTTGCAGCGGGATCGCCATCTGCGCTGATTGCCTGACGGAAAGGTCCGGCGATTAAGTGCAGCACCCTGCACACCAGCGGTCTTGGATGGCCCGCGGCAACCGAAGCTGCCGCGACCCACCACATTCGCCCCACCCTTTCGGGCGGAGCAAATCTCTTTAGCTCGCCGAGATGGTTTGCGTGTCCACGCGGACACCCAGACCCATGGTCGACGACACAGCCACCTTGCGCAGGTACACGCCCTTGCTGGTCGCGGGCTTGGCCTTGACCAGAGCATCGATCAGCGCTGCGAGGTTGCCCTGCAGCTTGTCGTTGTCGAACGAGCGACGGCCGATCGTGCCGTGCACGATGCCGGCCTTGTCGACGCGGAACTGAACCTGGCCAGCCTTGGCGTTCTTCACGGCCGTGGCGACGTCCGGGGTCACCGTGCCAACCTTCGGGTTGGGCATCAGGCCGCGCGGGCCGAGGATCTGGCCGAGCGTACCGACGACGCGCATGGCGTCCGGTGCGGCGATCACGACGTCGAAAGGCATGTCGCCAGCCTTGACCATGGCAGCCAGGTCGTCCATGCCGACGATGTCGGCGCCGGCGGCCTTGGCTTCTTCAGCCTTGGCGCCTTGGGCGAACACGGCGACGCGCTTGGTCTTGCCGGTGCCGTTGGGCAGCACGACGGCGCCACGCACGACCTGGTCCGACTTCTTCGCATCGATGCCGAGTTGCACGGCCACGTCGATCGATTCATCGAACTTGGCGGTGGCGGCTTCCTTGACGATGGTGATCGCGTCAACCAGCGGGTACAGCTTGTTGCTGTCGACCTTGCCTTCGAGCGACTTCTGCTTCTTGGTGATCTTGGACATTTACACGCCCTCCACATTCACGCCCATCGAGCGGGCCGAGCCGGCGATGGTACGAACTGCTGCGTCGAGGTCGGCGGCAGTCAGGTCCTTCATCTTGGCCTTGGCGATTTCTTCGAGCTGAGCGCGCGTGATCTTGCCGACCTTGTCGGTGTGCGGACGGGCCGAGCCCTTTTCCAGCTTGATGGCCTTCTTGATCAAGGTGATCGCCGGGGGCGTCTTGATGATGAAGGTGAAGCTCTTGTCAGCGAACGCGGTGATGACCACCGGCAGCGGCAGACCCGGCTCGACGCCTTGGGTTTGCGCGTTGAACGCCTTGCAGAACTCCATGATGTTCAGACCGCGCTGACCGAGTGCGGGACCGATCGGCGGGGACGGGTTGGCCTTACCAGCTGGCACTTGCAGCTTGATGAAGCCGACGATTTTTTTCGCCATGCTATTTGCTCCTTGCGGGTGATATCGCCTTGGCTTGCGGCCGCGGCTCCCCGGGGTTAAACGACTCTTCGATCAAGGCCGCGCGCCGAGTCGGACAACGCGCAGCCGGAAACAGTAACGCCGACCCGAAGGCCGGCGGGGCGTCAGGTCTTCTCGACCTGGCTGAATTCGAGTTCCACAGGTGTCGCGCGGCCGAAAATCATGACCGACACGCTGACCTTGCTCTTCTCGTAGTTGACTTCTTCGACAGTGCCGTTGAAGTCGGTGAACGGGCCTTCCTTGACGCGCACGAATTCGCCAACGGTGAACTCGACCTTGTGGCGCGGCTTCTCGGTGCCCTGCTGCATCTGGCTGACGATGTCCTCGACCTCTTTCTGCGAGATCGGGGCCGGACGGTTCTTGGCGCCGCCCACGAAACCCGTCACCTTGTTGGTGTGCTTCACCAGGTGCCAGCTTTCGTCGTCCATGATCATTTCGACCAGCACGTAGCCCGGGAAGAAACGACGCTCAGTGGTGCGCTTCTGGCCGTTCTTGATCTCGACCACTTCTTCGGTCGGAACCAGGATGCGGCCGAACTTGTCCTGCATGCCGGCGCGATTGATGCGCTCGGTGATGTTGCGCTCGACGGCCTTCTCCATGCCCGAATAGGCATGCACCACGTACCAACGCAGATCTGGGTTGGCGGCGGGAGCCAGCACCGAGGTGTTTTCTTCCTCTGGCGCGCCCGGCGTGGTTTCAACTGCATTCACTGGATCAGCGGTCATTTATTTTCTCCAGCCCAGAATGAGGTCGAAAAACACCCATTCGAGCGTCTTGTCGGTGAGCCAGAGGAAGACGGACATGATCGCCACGAAGGCGAACACATAAGCCGTCATCTGCATCGCTTCCTTGCGGGTCGGCCAGACGACCTTCTTGACCTCGCGCCACGAGTCGCGGCCGAAGGCCCACAACTGACGACCATTCTCCGAACTGCCGAAGGCAGCCACCGCTGCGGCCAAGCCGACCAGCAGCGCAGCCCATTGCACCAGCGAGCCTTGGCGCGACAGCAGATAGAACGCCACGATGGCGCCCACTGCCAGCACGACAGCCACGGCCAGTTTGGCCTTGTCGGCGCCGGTACTCACGGTTTCGATTTGAGAAGTGGCCATGTTTGGCTGATTTCCTGTGGCCCTGAGGCCTTCAATTCAATGCGTCTCTTGAGACGCCGAAGCCCGTCGGGACGCGACGGGCTTTTTTCGGAGTGCCACCTAAGTGGCAGGGGCAGTAGGAATCGAACCTACAACCTTCGGTTTTGGAGACCGACGCTCTGCCAATTGAGCTATACCCCTCCGGTACTCTTTGCGCCCGACTTAGATGTCGAGGATCTTGGCCACGACGCCCGAACCCACGGTACGGCCGCCTTCACGGATGGCGAAGCGCAGGCCTTCTTCCATCGCGATCGGG
>NZ_FNOL01000062.1:0-1348 GCF_900106655.1 Variovorax sp. YR634 | reverse complement strand
TGACCCGTCCTGCCATAGGTTGACACCTATGAGGGACACAGAGCCGGCCTGTTCAAGCCGGCCAGAGACGCCCGATGGACCTCATCGGGCGTTTTCAATTTTAGGGATTGATGCGGTCGCTCCTGGTTGTAGATCTGCACGGCCTGCTGAACCATCCGGCTGGCCTGGGCCAGATCGGCAGGCCGGTGCAGCAGGAACTCCATCTTCAAGATCCCGTTGACGCGCTCGGCCAGCGCGTTCTGGTAGCAGTCGTAGCCGTCCGTCATCGAGCAGGCGATGCCGTGGCGCCGGTGAATCTGCTGATAGTCGTTGGAGCAGTACTGGATGCCCCTGTCGGAATGGTGCACCAGCATCTGGCGGGTTTGCCGGCTCTTGAGCGCCATCGTCAGCGCCCGGCTGACCTGCCTGGTGTGCAGGCTGTCGTGCACATGATGGCCCACGATCTTGCGTGACCACGCATCCGTCACCAGGCTCAGGTACACGAACCCCCGATCGGTGGGCAGGTACGTGATGTCCGCCACCCACACCTGCTCGCTGCCGGTGGGGCGCACCTGACTCGGTCCGTCCTTGAGCAGGTTGGGATGGCGGCGGAACCGGTGGTGGCTGTCGGTGGTCTTGTGGTACGCCCGCCTGGGCTGAACCAGCATGTGAGCCTGGCGCAGCACGTCCAGCAGCGCGTCGCGCCCCAGGCTCGCGTGCGCCTGCTGCAGCGGCTCCTTGAGCAGGTGGTGCAGCTTGCGAGCGCCCAGCCGGGGTTGGCGCAGGCGCACGCCACGCACGAGCTGAATCACCGTCTCGCAGCGCGCATGGCGCTCCTGCTGGCGATGTAGTTGCTGGTAGTAGGCCTGGCGGCTGATGCCCCAATAACGGCAAGCCCTCGCAACGCTCAGCCCCGGGAGGAGCTTTTGCGAGAGGACTTGCCCAAAGGCTTTTTTACGACACGCACCCCGTAGTCCTTCTTCAGGACATCGATCACCGCCTCGAACAACCGGGCCTTCTCGTTCGCCTCTCGAAGCTGGACTTCCAAGGCCTTGATCTGCTGCTCAGGGGTCAGCGGCGCCGCAGGCGCGGGGGAGGATTTTTTGGTTGTTATGGGCATGGGAAGCCGAGATGATGCCGAACCCCAGCTCTGGCGACCATGCTTGCGCAGCCACACCAGAACGGTCGAGCGCCCTTGGATGCCGTAGCGCTCTTGCGCCTGCTTGTAGGTCAGCTCGCCTTTTTCTACCTGATCGACCACCGACAGCTTAAAAGCCAGCGTGTAGTCCCGCTGCGTGCGTTTGATGCCTGATTCCATTGACTCGCCTTTTCTGAGGGAAAAGGTGTCAACCCAGGTCAGGACGGGTCA
>NZ_FNOL01000045.1:0-8867 GCF_900106655.1 Variovorax sp. YR634 | reverse complement strand
AGCAGCAGAGGCAAGCATGAACAACGTCCTGGTGATCGTCTATTCCTACACGGGCACTTCCCGCCAGGTCGCGGAGCTCCTGTGCAGCCAGCAGAACTGGCAACTCGCGAGCGTCACCGAGGCGCATCCTCGCAGCGGCGCCCTCGGCAGCTTGCGTTGCGTGCTCGATTCGTTCTTCCGGCGACAGCCCGCCATTCGCTACGACGGTCCGCCGCCCAACGACTTCGATGCCGTGGTGCTGGTGTCGCCGATCTGGATGCTGCAACTCGCCGGCCCCATGCGCAGCTTCGTCGCGCGCCAACGCCAGCGGCTGCCCGACGTCGCCGTGCTCTCGGTCATGGGTGGACAGGGGGCGCCGAACGCACCCGCCGAGATCGCCAACCTCCTGGGGCGAGCGCCGATCCTGAGCTCCTCGGTCACCATGCGCGAGGTCGACGACGGCAGTTGTGCGGCCCGCCTGCTGGCCTTCGGCACCGCTGTGAGCAGTGCCGAAGATTCGCAAGCCGTGGTGCGCCCCGTGACGCTGTCGCCGCAATCGATCTGAAGGGCGGGGGTCGAATCGTCGTGACTGCCCTTCCCTCTCATGCGGGTGCGATGTATCGCACCGCCCGCCTCGCCTGTGCGCTCGCCTCAGGTGCCTCGCTGCTCTGTGCCTGTGCCGCGACGGGCCAGACGTCCGCGCCCGCGCTTGCGCACACACAGGCACAGGCACCCGCCGCAGCCCAGATCGCTGCGGCGGCAGTTCCGACCGGCTTTTCATCCCTGGTCGCAAACCGCGGAGCATCGGTGGTCGATATCAGCACGCTGCGCATCGGACGCGACGAGAACCCGGAAGACATCGAACTGGAAATTGCCCCGGAGCACGACTTCGCCGACCGGCTGGCCTGGCCCCTGCCGGCGAGCGCGCGGATCAGTCAGATCCGCGACCTCGCCTCGGGCGTGATCATCCGCAGCGACGGCCTGATCCTCACGAGCGCCCACGTGGTCACGAACATCGACGAGGCCCAGGTCCAGCTGGACGACGGGCGCCGCTTCACGGCGCGCGTGGTCGGCGTCGACAAGCGCACCGACGTCGGCCTCCTGAAGATCGATGCAAGCGCCCTGACCGTGGCCGTCATCGGCGACTCCTCGACGCTCAGCCCCGGCGACTGGGTGGCTGCGATCAGCTCGCCTTTCGGATTTCACGGCAGCGTGACGGCGGGCGTCGTCAGCGCTGTCGGGCGCGTCATGGGGGGCGCGGGCGAAATCCCCTTCATCCAGACCGACGTCGCCATCAATCCGGGCAGCTCGGGCAGCCCGCTGTTTAACAGCCGGGGCGAGGTCGTGGGCATCAACTCGATGATCTACAGCGGCAGCGGCGGCTACATGGGTCTGTCCTTCGCGGTGCCAATCAACCTGTCGATGCGCATCGCCAACCAGTTGCAGGAACACGGAGCGGTGCTGCGGGCCTACATGGGCGCGGAATTCCAGGAGATGACGCCTGCGCTGGCCCAGTCCTTCGGCCTGCCGGCTTCAACAGCGGCCGGCGCCCTGGTGGTCCGCGTCGAGGCGGGCAGCCCCGCGGAAGCTGCGGGCCTGACGCAGGGAGACGCGGTGCTGGCCCTCGACGGCAAGCCTCTATTGCACTTCATCGATTTTCCGCAGCAGATTGCGCAACGCACGCCCGGCAGTCGCCTGCAACTTGAGGTATGGCGACGCGGCGCTGCCCGCATGCTCCAGGTCGCGCTGGTAGCCCAACCCGCCGTTGTCGGCACCTCCTTTGCGGCCGCAGCCCCCGAATGGAACGATGGCCTGGGCTTGAGCGTGGGCGACCTCTCCCCCGCGCAGCGGCTGCAGTTGCGCATCGACAGCGGCCTGATGGTCCGTGAGGCCAGCGGCCTCGCGCGCAGCGAAGGCATCCGTGCCGGAGACGTGGTCGTGGCCATGAACACCACAAAGCTCTATCGCCCGGAGGACTTCAAGCAAAGCCTCGCGCGGGTGCCTCCCGGAAACACGGTCGCGCTACTGGTGATGCGCGACCGCCGACTCGCCTATGTGGCGATCCGCCTTCCGGCCTCGCGCCGTGGCCGTCTCTGACCGCGGCGCAACGCCTCCATCGCAGCCATCTCATTTCAAGGACGACACACCATGAAACACCTCGACGCAGCCGACCGCCGCTCACTTCATCTGCAGCTCGACATGCTGAAGCGGCAGGTTCTCGACGAACTCCGCGCCTCGGCGCCCACGGCCCAGCCCCTGGAATCCGGAGGCGGTCGCGAAGTGACGACCCATGCCGACGAAGCCGAAGCGGAGCGCGCAGCCGACGTGCACCTAGCCGAGATCGAGATCGATCGCACCAGGCTCGAAGCGATCGAGCTGGCGCTCGCGCGCCTGGCGGACGGACGCTACGGCGTCTGCGAAGACTGCGGTGCGGAGATCCCACGCGCGCGGCTGTTCGCGCAGCCCACCGCCGTCCGGTGCGCAGCCTGCCAGACGACCGTGGAAACACGTCACCGGCACTGAAGGGGACGAAGATCCATCACTCGCCGTCGTTCTGGCGGCGGGTTCTGGCCTTCACTCCTTCTTTGACTTCTTTGCTTTCGTGCCCTTCTCCTTCCGGCCAGGCAACGGTTTTCCTTCCTTGACCTGCTGGCGGTGTACACCGTGGAGCAGCGACTTCTTGACGCCCCCGGTCCCGGCCTCGTCGCGCGCATAGCTCACGACCCGGTACACCGTGCGCGCATGCCCGCCGCTGCCCATGCTGCAGATCACGGTGTCGTTGCCACCCTCGCTCTCGAAATCGGGCGCTTCATCCTCGAGCCAGTCGTGGTTCTCGATGGTCGTCTCGATGCGGCATTCCTGCGGCACTGCGATGCCCAGCCTGCGCAGGAATTCGCGCGGCCTGCCCAAGTAGGCCCGGAACTCGGCGGGCGTGCACTGCCAGAAATGCGCGTTGAAGGGTTCGGCCCGAATCACTTCGGACCGGGCAGAGAGATCGACGATCTTGGTGGGCATGTTCAGCTCCGGTGGGTTGCAAGAGACACAGTCACCGCAGCGTAAGAGCGCCTTCCCGGCAAGACCTTGACGCCGCGCAAGGCGAACGGCGCGCGCGCCCGCAGACTTGCATGCGCGATGCCCAGAGACCGGGATTGCGATTTCCTGCAAGGACACCGAAGTGACCGAAGAACACAACGAACTCGATCGATCCCTCCACGCGGCCTGGGGCCGGCTCGGCGGCGGCATGTCGCCTGCGGCTCTGATGCTGGCGTGGTCGGACTGGGCCATTCATTTCGCCACGCAGCCCGGGCGCGATGCCCAGATCGCGCTGCACCAGGCTCCGCCGCCCACGCAGCCGCAGGCACACGATTCCCGGCTCGGCGCGGACGAGTGGACGTCGTGGCCCTTCAGCATGTACCGCGAGGCCTTCGAGGCCAACGGACGCCAACTTCTCAAGATGGTGCGCGGTGTTCCAGGCGTTGATCGGCATCATGAGCAACTGGTGGCGTTCATGGTGCGGCAATGGCTGGAAATGGCCTCACCCGCCAACCTCTTCGCGACCAATCCGCAAGTGCTGCAAAGAACCGCTGCCACTGGAGGCGCCAATCTGCTCATCGGCGCCGCTTACGGAATGGAAGATCTCAGCCGCAAGGCCATCGGACTGCCGCCTGTAGGCGCCGAGGCGTTCAGGCCAGGGCGCGAAGTCGCCGTCACGCCGGGCAAGGTGATCCTACGCAACGAACTCGTCGAGCTCATCCAGTACGCGCCGACAACGCCGACGGTGCACGCCGAACCGGTGCTCATCGTGAGCGCGTGGATCATGAAGTACTACGTGCTCGATCTTTCGCCGCACAACTCGCTCATTCGCTACCTGGTCGATCAGGGCCACACGGTGTTCGCGGTTTCCTGGAAGAATCCCGGCGCCGCCGACGCGCAGCTCGGCATGGACGACTACCTGCGGCTCGGCATTCGCGCCTGCCTCGATGCCATTGAAGCCGTGCTGCTGGGGCGCCGCGTGCACGCCGTCGGGTATTGCCTTGGCGGGACCCTGATGGCGATTGCCGCGGCAGCCATGGCGCGCGACCACGACGACCGCCTGGCTTCGCTCACGCTGCTGGCCGCGCAGACCGACTTCACCGAACCCGGGGAGATTGGCCTGTTCATCGACGAAAGCCAGTTGGCCTTCCTGGAGGATCTCATGGCGCATGAAGGATTCCTAGGGGCGCAGCAGATGGCGGCCGCCTTTCAGGCGCTGCGCCCTGGCGACCTGATCTGGGGGCCGATGGTTCGAACGTGGCTCCTCGGAGAGCGTGCGCCCATGACCGACCTGATAGCGTGGAATGCCGACGGCACGCGCATGCCCTATCGCATGCACGCCGACTACCTGCGCAGCCTCTTCCTCGATAACGCTTTGGCAGAGGGCCACTACCTGGTCGGCGGACGGCCGGTGTCGCTGAACGACATCGACGTGCCGGTCTTCTTGCTTGGCACCTCCACTGACCATGTGGCGCCCTGGCGCTCGGTCTACAAGTTCAACCTGCTGTGCGATACCGACATTACCTTCGTGCTCGCCAAAGGAGGCCACAACGCAGGCATCGTGAGCGAGCTCGGCCATCCGCATCGCAGCTATCGCGTGCTTCGGCGTGCAAGGAACGGTGCCTATGTCGCACCGGATAATTTCCTCGGCATATCGCGTGACATCGAAGGATCGTGGTGGCCCTGCTTCCAGCAATGGCTGGCCGCGCGGTCGGGTCCGAGGCGCCGTCCGCCGGCGATAGGTGCGCCGCATCGCGGCCTGCCCCTCTTGTGCGACGCGCCGGGCACCTACGTGCTGGCGCGTTGAGCTGGCAACCGGCTCGGGGGGCCGGCCCTAGGCTAATGGGCACCGGAACGACGTTCACGATGCGCGTGAAGAGCGCGTTGTATTCGAGGTCGGGTACGTGTCCGGTCATCGGGTTGCACCAGTCGTTCTCGGTCAGCACACGCTCGGCCAGCGGCAGGATCGCGAGGCTGGCTTCCGAGGCATCCGTGCCTGCCGCGTCGCGCTCGGCCACGCGGCGGCGCAACGTGGCCGGGGCTGCGCGGCAATCCAGGATCGTGAAAGGCACGCGGAGCTCGGTTGCCAAAGCTTCGAAGCTGCGTCGCTCGGCGCCGCGCAGGAAGGCCGCGTCCACGATCACCGGATAGCCCGCCAGCAGCGCATCGCGGGCGCAGGCGCGCAGCCTTTCGAAAGTCCGCAGGGTTGCCTGCGCGCTGTAGATGTCGAGCCCGAGGGCGACGGATCGCGCCAGCGGATCGAGGCCATACAGGCGCTTGCGCTCCACGTCCGACCGCACGCGGACAGCGCCCGCGGCACACAGCAGTTGCAAGGCAACGCTGGATTTTCCCGAGCCCGACAAGCCGTGCGTGATCATCAGGCGGGCGCCCTCCTCCGGCTGCGTGGTCAGCCGCATCGCGCAGGCCAGGTAGTCGGGCCGGGCCTCGCCACAATCGGGACTGCCGAAGCCTGACACCGGCGTCGCTCGCTCCGCGGCCCCTTGAAGGGCCGCCAGCCGCTGCGCGAAGCCGTCGAGCAGCGCGGGCTGCAGCCGGTCTTCCACCAGCAGATTGCGCAGCAACGACGAATCCGGGAATCGCAGCATGCGCACTGGTGCCGGTGCCTGCGATGCTCGGCGACTCGGGCGTGCCGCAGACCGGCGCCACGTCGATGTAGAGCGAAGGAGCAAAGCGTCGGTTGAGGCGCAGCTCCTCCTCGCAGAAGTGCTTTCGGGCCTCGACGCTGCCGAAGTCCAGGAACGGCAGGCGTACCGGCTTCTTGAGCTTGAAGGCCTGCTTCTGCGTCAGCAGCACCCAGGAGATGTGCGTCTCGACCAAGGCCACGGGTTGCCCGGTCTCCCGCTGGAGTTGCTCTCGCAGTGCGTTGACCAGCGTGGTGTCCATGTGGCGTGTTTGCGATTCAATGACGTTTGGAAATGGCGAAAAGGCGCCACAGCGACCAGCCCGCAGGAAGCACGATCCACAAGGCCCACGGCGAAGACGTATCCGGCAGGCCGAACACGGCCCCCACGCCAGGCACTGCTGTCAGCATCCCCCAGACCACGCACACGCCAACCAATAGTGCATTGAACACCGTGTTGGTGTGCGTAAGCCGGACACTGGCGCCGCGAAACCACACGAGCAGCAGCAGGTTGCCGAGCACGATCGACCCGAGGCTGGCCATGCGCAGTTCCTCGTGCGTGGCCCCCAACGCGCGGCAGCCCCATTGCACCAGCGCCACGCCGACGAAGACCAGGGCCCCCATCGCGAACGCGCGGGCCGCCGAAGCTATCGAGAACAGCGCGTCGCCCCGGGGACGCGGCGGCACCGTCATGCTGTCGTCGGGCGCCGGTTCGGCCTCAAACACCAGCGAGCAGGCCGGGTCGATCAATAGTTCCAGCAGCACCACGTGCAGCGGCAGCAACAGCACCGGGCCGCCCATCACGACAGGGATCAGCGCCACGCCGACGATGGGCACATGCACCGCGAAGAGATAGCCCAGCGCCTTGCGCAGGTTCGCGAAGATGCGCCTGCCGGCGCGCACTGCCTCGACCAAAGAGGCGAAGTTGTCGTCCAGCAGCACCAGCGAGGCGGCTTCACGCGCAACATCCGTGCCGCGCAGGCCCATCGCGACGCCGATGTCGGCAGCCTTGAGCGCCGGTGCGTCGTTCACGCCGTCGCCGGTCATCGCCACGATGTCACCCTTCTGCTGTAGAGCCCGCACGATGCGCAGCTTCTGCGCGGGATCGACCCGCGCAAAGACCTGCACGTCGCGTACGCAGCGGCCCAGTGCCTCGTCGTCCATCGTGGCCAGTGCCTTGCCACTCATCACCTGCCACTCGCTGCCATCGATCAGCCCGGCTTGCTGCGCGATAGCGCGGGCTGTGAGGGCCGCGTCCCCGGTGATCATCACCACGCGGACGCCCGCACGCCGGCATTCCTCGATGGCGCCGGGCACCTCCGCGCGCAATGGGTCCATGAAGCCGAGCAGGCCCAACGGCGCCAGGCGCAGTCCGCCGGGCAGCGCGGCGTCGTCGCCGGCTTGCGCCGCATGCCCCTCGGCCACCGCGAGCACCCGCAGGCCGGCCGTGCTCCATCGGTCGGCGGTTTCCCGCAGCCGCTGCATCAGCGCCGGCTCGGCATCGCAGAGCGCGAGCACGGCCTCCGCGGCGCCCTTGACCGCCACCGTCTGCGCGGCCTCGCCGGGCGCCTGCCACCAGTGCACGACATAGGGCGCACCGTCGCGGATGCCACGGCGCGGGCCGGCCGTCCAGCCGGCATCGCCGCCGGCCAGGCCCGCGGCTTGCGCGGTGGCGCGCACCGCGTGGTCCATGGGCTCGACTCCGCCCGTGCTGCTGGCGCGCAGCGCGCCCGACAGCAGGCGATGAAAGCGTGCGGCCGGCTCGCCCGCGCCCGGGTTGCATTCCGCCTCCATGTCGTGCAGCGCCGTGAGCGCCATGCGGTTGTGCGTCAGCGTTCCGGTCTTGTCCACGCAAAGTACCGTGGTGGTGCCGAGTGCCTCGATGGCCTGCGGCTGGCGGGTCAGCACGTTCGACCTTGCAAGGCGCCAACTGCCGAGCGCCAGCATCACGCTCCACACGACCGCGAACTCCTCGGGGATCAGCGACATTGCCAGCGTCAGTCCTACCAGCAGGCCCTGCGCCCACGAGCCCTCGCGCAGCGCGAACACCGTTGCCGCGACGACACAGGTGAAGGCCGCAAGCCACGCGACGCGTCCCACCAGCTGGCGCAATTCCTCCTGCAGCCGGCTCGCGCGGGGCGCGAGTTGGGAGATCGAGCGGTGAATGGCACCGAGCGCGGTGTGCGCGCCGGTGCCGGTCACCTCGGCCACACCGTCGCCGCGCACCACCAGGCTACCCGCGAAGAGCCGGCCGCCCTCGCCTTCGCCGTTTGCGTGCTTGCCCTGCGGCATCGATTCGCCGGTGCGCAAGGACTCGTCGACCTGCAGCCCGACGGCCTCGACGATCCGCGCATCGGCGGACAACCGGTCGCCCTCGTTCACCAGAAGGCGATCACCGCGCACTAAATCACGGCTCGCGATGTGCAGCGCGCGCCCCTGTCGCACGACCGTGCAGCGGGGGCTGGAGAGCTCCTTCAGCGCTTCGAGCACACGCTCGGTCCGCTGCTCCTGATAGATCGACAGCCCGCCCACCAGCAGCACCGAGAGCGCGAGCATGCCGGCGTCGCCCAGGCTGCCGAGCAGTGCATACAACGCGGCGGTCGCCAGCAGCAACAAGAACATCGGCTGCGTCAGCGCACTCCAGGCGATGCGGGCCAATCCCTTGCGGGAGACGGAGGGCAGCACGTTCGGACCGTCGCGGCGCAGACGCTGCGCGGCTTCGGCATCGGTCAGGCCCTGAGGCGGGTTGTCGGTCACGATGGTTCCTGGGGGTCTTGCGCCAAGCGACACTTGGCCGCCGCGGCCGCTCACGTCAGTGCGCTATCAGGACCGGCACCGTCATCTGCGCAAGGATCTGCCGCGTCACACCCCCAAGGATTCGCTCGCGCAGGCGCGAATGGCCGTAGCCGCCCATCACCAGCAGGTCGGCGCTCAGGTCCGAAACCCGCGACAGCAACGCGTCCGCGACGTCGATTTCGGTTACCTCGGACTCGGCGCGCGCCTGCACGCCGTGCCTCAGCAGGAACTGGATCATGTCCGATACCAGCAGCTGCTGCGTGTTGTCTTCGTCGCGCGGGTGGCGTAGCGACAGGAGCGTGACGCGTGCTCCGCGCCGCAGTGCCGGCAATGCTGCCTGAAGGGCCATGGCGGCTTCACGCGAGCCGTCCCAGGCCGCAACGATGTTCTTCGGGATCCCCCCGAACATACCGGCCGA
>NZ_FNOL01000025.1:0-95141 GCF_900106655.1 Variovorax sp. YR634 | reverse complement strand
AGCCGTCAGCGTCGTCTTGCCGTGGTCAACGTGACCGATCGTGCCCACGTTCACGTGCGGCTTGGTGCGGGTGAATTTACCTTTTGCCATTTTTCGACTCCGAAAAAAACGTTTCCAACGTATGCAGATGGGTTGCAAAGCTGCCGTTGCAACCCCCAAAAACTGGTGCCCTTTGCGGGAATCGGACCCGCGACCTCTCCCTTACCAAGGGAGTGCTCTACCACTGAGCCAAAAGGGCATTTGTAACAAAGTTACGAATTCACATCGCCTCAACAATGAACCGAGTCTCTGGAGCGGGAGACGGGAATCGAACCCGCGTCATCAGCTTGGAAGGCTGGGGTTCTACCATTGAACTACTCCCGCATCGGGGGCACTCAAGGCACCCAAAGCGCGAAATCCAATCGCTCTTAGAAACCAAATTCATCGCTGGTGGAGAGGGCTGGATTCGAACCAGCGTACTCGTAAGAGGGCAGATTTACAGTCTGCTGCCATTAACCACTCGGCCACCTCTCCGGCGAACCTCGAAATATAGCACGGTTTTGTGACTACTCAGAAATCCAAGCATCCAGAAGATGCGGGGAAACTGCTCAAGGTGTGAGCCTACGATTATCGCCCAACTTCACCCCTCCGCCCGCTGGGCCTCCCGCCACGCACGCGCTTCACCGAAGTGGCCGCAGCCGATGAACGGCACGGGCGGGCGCAACGCCGAAAGAGGCGACGGATGATTCGACATCAGCACCTTATGGCGCTTAACGTCGATCAACGCCCGCTTACTCTGCGCGTGCGAGCCCCACAGCATAAAAACAACAGGTTTTGCACCGTCTGAAACATGGCGAATGACGGCATCCGTCAGCACCTCCCAGCCACGGCCGGAATGGCTGGCCGGCTGCGCTTCCTCGACCGTCAGGCAGGTGTTGAGCAGCAGTACGCCATGCGTCGCCCACTTCACCAGACTGCCGCCCGGATTCGGGAATGCTGGCGGCTGTGTGCCCAGGTCGCGCTGGAGCTCCTTGAAGATATTGCGCAGCGAAGGCGGCAGTGCCACGCCGGGCGCCACGGAGAACGCCAGCCCCTCGGCCTGGCCGCGCCCGTGGTACGGATCCTGGCCCAGGATCACCACGCGCACGTCTTCCGGCGGCGTGAGTTCCAGCGCCCTCAGCGGCTGCGGCGGAAAGATCACCGCTCCCGCATCGAGACGTTCGCGCAGAAAGCCCTGCAGCTTTTGTCCCACGACACCGCCAAAGAAATCGTCAACCAGTGGCTGCCAGCCAGGCGCCACCGGCCAGTCGGCAGGATCGCTGCTCGACAGCTGATCGGGCCGGCTCATTTGAACAACGCAGCGAGGGCCTCGCCGGGTTCCTTGGCGCGCATGAATGCTTCGCCGACCAGGAAGGCGTTGACACCGGCCGCACGTAGCGTGGCGACGTCTTCGCGCGTGCCGATGCCCGACTCGGTCACCGGCAAACGATCGGAAGGCAGCTTCGGCAGCAAGTCGATGGTCGCCTGGATCGACACCTCGAAGTTGCGCAGATTGCGGTTGTTGACCCCGATCAGCGCCGTCTTCAGCCTGAGCGCACGGTCGAGCTCAGCCGCGTCGTGCACCTCCACCAGCACCGCCATGCCCAGCCCGCGCGCGATGGCTTCGTAGTCCTTCATCTGCGCATCGTCGAGACAAGCGACGATCAACAGGATGGCATCGGCACCCATCGCGCGCGATTCATACACCTGGTACGCATCGATGATGAAGTCCTTGCGCAGCACCGGCAGGTCGCACGAGGCGCGCGCCTGCTTGAGATAGTCCACACCGCCCTGGAAGAACTGCTTGTCGGTCAGCACCGAAAGGCAGGCCGCGCTGATCTCGCCGTCGCCCTCGGCGTAGCTCTGGGCGATATCGGCCGGAATGAAGTCTTCGCGCAGCACGCCCTTGCTCGGGCTGGCCTTCTTGACTTCGGCAATCACCGCGGCCTGCCCGGCGGCGATCTTGGCGCGCAGGGCGCCTTCGAAGTCGCGCGTCAGCACGCGGCTCTCGGCATCGAAGCGCACGGCCTCGAGCGGCGCTCGCTTCAGGGCCGCAGCCACCTCCTGGTGCTTGACGGCAACGATCTTGTCGAGGATGTCGGACATAGCTTCTGGGGTTTCCGGTTTCTTGGGACTCAGACTGTCGTGGAGGCCTTGATCAGCTCGGCCAGCTTGGCCTTCGCCGCGCCCGAGGCGATGGCGCTGCGCGAGCGCTCCACACCCGCTTGCACCGAATCGACCACGTTCGCCGCATACAGTGCCGCGCCAGCATTCAGCAGCACGATGTCGAGCGCAGGGCCGGCCTGATTGTCGAGCACGCCCAGCAGCATCGTCTTCGACTGCTCGGGCGTTTCCACGCGCAGCGCGCGGTTGCTCGACATCTGGAAGCCGAAGTCCTCGGGATGCAGTTCGTACTCGCGGATCTCGCCGTCCTTCAGCTCGCCCACCATGGTGGCGGCACCGAGCGAGATCTCGTCCATGCCGTCGCGCCCGTAGACCACCACCGCATGCTCGGCGCCGAGCCGCTGCAGCGCGCGCACCTGGATGCCCACGAGGTCGGGGTGGAACACGCCCATCAGGATGTTCGGCGCACCGGCCGGATTGGTCAGCGGCCCGAGGATGTTGAAGATGGTCTTGATGCCGAGCTCCTTGCGCACCGGCGCGACGTTCTTCATCGCCGGATGGTGGTTCGGCGCGAACATGAAGCCGATGCCGCACTCCTCGATCGAGCGCGCGATCTGCTCGGGCTTGAGGTTGATGTTCACGCCCAGCGACTCCAGCACGTCGGCGCTGCCCGACTTGCTCGACACGCTGCGACCGCCGTGCTTGCTCACCTTGGCGCCCGCCGCGGCCGCCACGAACATCGAGCAGGTCGAGATGTTGAAGGTGTGCGAGCCATCGCCACCCGTGCCGACGATGTCCACGAGGTGCGTCGTGTCCCCGACGGGCACCTTGGTCGACACCTCGCGCATCACCTGCGCGGCGGCGGTGATCTCGCCGATGGTTTCCTTCTTCACGCGCAGGCCGGTGATCAGCGCGGCCATCATCACGGGCGAGCACTCGCCGCTCATGATGAGGCGCACGATGTGCAGCATCTCGTCGTGGAAGACTTCGCGGTGTTCGATGGTGCGCTGCAGCGCTTCCTGGGGGGTGATCATGGAAAGTCTCCTCGAAAGTGAATCAGCGGCCGACGCGAACGGCGGGCGCGTCGGTGAACGCGAGCTTGAGGCCGAAGCCGATGAAAAGCACGCCGGCGGCGCGGTCGAGCCAGTGCATGCCCTTCTGCACGGCGCTGCGGTGCGCCATCCAGCCTGCGGCCAAGGCCCATCCCACGTTGACGGGAATGGCATTGAGGTTGAACAGCACGCCCAGCAGCACGAAGGCCAACGCCTTGTTGTCGGTGCCCGGCGCGATGAACTGCGGCACGAAGGCCAGGAAGAACAGCGCGACCTTGGGGTTCAACACGTTCGTCCAGAAGCCCCCGAGAAAGATCGCCTTGAGACTGCGCTCCCCGCCCGCATCGGCGGCCGCCGTGTCGAGATCCGCGGGCGGCGCCGCGCGCGACAGCAGCATGCGCACGCCCAGATACAGCAGGTACGCCGCACCGATGTACTTGAGCACCGTGAAGGCCGCCGCCGATGTCGCCATCAGGGTGCCGACGCCGACTGCGGCGGCAAAGATGTGAACGAAGCAGCCGGCCGTGATGCCCAGTCCCGCCACGATGCCGGCGCGCACGCCGGAGCGCAGCGAATTCGTCACGACGTACAGCACGTCGGGTCCGGGCGTGAGGTTCAGCAGCCAGCCGGCGGCGATGAAAGCGAGCAGATGGGGAAGATCAGGCATCGCGTCCTCGCAGGGCTCAGGCGTTGAAGAAGGCGCGGATCGCGGCGACGGCCCGGTCGACGCCGGCGGCATCGACGTCGAGGTGCGTCACGAAGCGCAACCGGTAAAGCCCCGTCGCCAGGATGCCTTGCTGGTTCAGGCTCGCGATCAGTTCCGACGAACGCGCCTGCGCAGCCCCGGTGAGATCCGCGAACACGATGTTCGTGTGCGGCGCCTCGACCGTCAGGCCCTCGATGCCTTCGAGCCCTTGTGCGAGCCGCTGTGCCAATCCGTGGTCGTCGGCCAGGCGATCGATATGGTGATCGAGTGCATACGAAGCCGCCGCAGCCAGCAGCCCGGCCTGCCGCATGCCGCCGCCTGCCATCTTGCGAATGCGATGTGCGCGTGCTATGAATTCACGCGATCCCACCAGCGCCGAGCCGATGGGCGCGCCCAGCCCCTTGCTGAAGCACACCGACACGCTGTCGAAGCACTGCGCAATGCGGCGCGCCTCCGCGCGGATGTCGCTGCGCTTGTTCAACGCCGCCTGCGCGGTCGCGGCATTAAAGAGCCGTGCGCCGTCCAGATGCCGCTGCAGCCCCTTGCTCTTCGCCAGATCGGTCGCAGCCTGCACGTACTCGAAGGGCAGCAGCTTGCCGCCCAGCGTGTTCTCCAGCGCCAGCAGCCGCGTGCGCGCGAAGTGCGCGTCATCGGGCTTGATGGCCGCCTCGATCTGCGCCAGCGGCAGCGTGCCGTCGGTCGCGTGGTCGAGCGGCTGAGGCTGCACGCTGCCGAACACCGCCGCGCCGCCGCCTTCCCACCGATAGCAGTGCGCCTGCTGGCCGACGATGTATTCGTCGCCGCGGCCGCAGTGCGAAAGAATCGCGCACAGGTTGCTCTGCGTGCCGGTGGGCACGAGCAGCGCAGCCTCGAAGCCCAGCATCGTGGCAATCTTTTCCTGCAGCGCATTGACGCTCGGGTCGGTGCCGAAGACGTCGTCGCCCAGCGGCGCCGCCATCATGGCCTCCCGCATCGCGGGCGTGGGTTGCGTGACGGTGTCGCTGCGCAGGTCGACGAGGGAAGTGCGATCGGTCATGGTGGCTCAGTCCAGGAAGTTCTTGAGCATGGCGTGGCCATGCTCCGTCAGGATGGATTCGGGATGGAACTGCACGCCTTCGATGCGCACGTCATGCGCGAATCCGGTGTGCCGCACCCCCATGATCTCGCCGTCATCGGTCCATGCGGTGACAGCCAGTGCCTTCGGGCAGCTCTCGCGCTCGATGGAAAGCGAGTGGTAGCGGTTGACGATGAACTTCTCGGGCAGACCCGCGAACACGCCTTCTTGCGTGGTCGTGATCTCGCTGGTCTTGCCGTGCATGAGCTGCTGCGCGCGCACGATCTTGCCGCCGAAGGCCGCGCCGATGGCCTGGTGGCCCAGGCACACGCCAAGAATGGGCAGCTTGCCCGCGAAGGCCTCGATGGCCGCCACCGAAACACCCGCCTCAGCAGGCGAACACGGCCCGGGCGACACCACCAGCCGCGTCACGCCGGAGGCAATCAGCTCGCCGATCTGCTCCACGGTGATCTCGTCGTTGCGGTGCACCTGCACGTCCGCACCCAGCTCGCCGAAGTACTGGACGATGTTGTAGGTAAAGGAATCGTAGTTGTCGATCATCAGCAGTTTCATGGCTTGCTCACAATCCGGTGCACGCCCTTGACGACGGGGAACACGTTGAAGTTGATCAGAAGGCCCAGCTTGAGGCCCGACAGGCGCAGCGCGGCAAGCACCTGCGCGCGATGCAGGTCGGTCAGCACGTCGACCGCCTTGAGTTCGACGATGACCGATTGCTCGATCACGAAGCCCGCACGGTACACCTCGCCGAGCGAGCGCCCCTTGTAGCTGGCCGACAGCGCCACGTCGCGCGTGAAGCCGATCTCGCGCTCGGCGAGCTCGATGGCCAGCGCAGCTGCATAGGCCCCTTCGTCGAGCCCTGTGCCGAGCACGCGCTGCACCTCGACGGCCGCGCCGATGATCTCGTGCGAGAAGTCGTTCTGAATATCGGGTGCGGTGCTCATTCCAGGCCTTCCTCGACCAGTTCGGCGGCACGCAGGAGTGCGCGCGCCTTGGCTTCAGTTTCTTTCCACTCCAGCTCGGGCACCGAGTCGGCCACCACGCCGGCCGCGGCCTGAACGTGCAGCATCTGGTCCTTCACGATGCCGGTGCGGATGGCAATGGCCACGTCCATGTCGCCCGCGTAGCTGATGTAGCCGCACGCGCCGCCATACAGCCCGCGCTTGGTCGGCTCCAACTGGTCGATGAGCTCCATCGCATGCACCTTGGGCGCACCGGTCAGCGTGCCCGCCGGGAAGGTGGCCTTGAGCACGTCGATGGCGGTCATGCCGTCTTTCAGCGTGCCTTCGACGTTGCTCACGATGTGCATCACGTGGCTGTAGCGCTCCACCGCAAAGGCTTCCGTCACCTTCACCGTGCCGGTCTTGGCGATGCGGCCGATGTCGTTGCGCGCGAGGTCGATCAGCATCACGTGCTCGGCGCGCTCCTTCGGGTCGTTGATGAGTTCTTCCTCCGCCGCCTTGTCGAGCTCGATCGATGCACCGCGGGGGCGCGTACCGGCCAGCGGGCGGATGGTGATCTTCTGCTCACCCTCGCCCGTGTTTTCCTGACGCACCAGGATCTCCGGTGAAGCGCCCACCACGTGGAAGTCGCCCAGGTTGTAGTAATACATGTAGGGCGAGGGGTTGAGCGAACGCAGCGCGCGGTACAGAGACAGCGGCGACTCGGTGTAGCGCTTGCTGATGCGCTGGCCCACCTGCACCTGCATGAAGTCGCCGGCGGCGATCATTTCCTTGGCGCGCTCGACGGCAGCAAGGTAATCGGCCTTGGCGAAGCTGCGCTCAGGCGGATGCGGCTGCGTGGGCTTCACGACGGGGGCGCTCACCGAGTACTTGAGCTTTTCCTTCAGCTCGCGCAGGCGGCGCTTGCCCACGGCATAGGCCTCGGGCTGCTTCGGATCGGCATAGACGATGAGGTAGAGCTTGCCCGAAAGGTTGTCGATGACGGCCAGCTCCTCGCACTGCAGCAGCAGGATGTCGGGGCAGCCCAGCGTGTCGGGCGGGCAGCTCTTTTCGAGCTTGCGCTCGATGTGGCGCACGGTGTCGTAGCCGAAGTAGCCGGCAAGGCCACCGCAGAAGCGCGGCAAGCCGGGCCGCAGCGCAACCTTGAATCGCTTCTGGTACTCGGCCACGAAGTCGAGCGGGTTGCCCTTTGCAGTCTCGACCACCTGCCCGTCGGTCACCACTTCGGTGACGGCCTCGGCGCCGAAGCCGCTGGCACGCAGCAGCGTGCGAGCCGGCAGTCCGATGAAGCTGTAGCGCCCGAAGCGCTCGCCGCCCACCACCGATTCGAGCAGAAAGCTGTGCTTGCCGCCGCCCTGCGAATGGGCCAGCTTGAGGTAGAGGGAAAGAGGCGTCTCGAGGTCGGCAAAGGCCTCGGCCATCAGCGGAATGCGGTTGTAGCCCTGGGCGCTGAGGCTCTTGAATTCAAGTTCGGTGATCACGGATTCGTTCTCCAGTTGCCTGCGGCGCTCCTTCGGCCGGCGGCAAGGTCATTCACGGGTGGTCCGGTGTCGCAGTGTGTATCGACTCGGAACCGCGGGCGCACGGCGTGCGCCGTGCAATCAAACAGTCAGCGAAGTATGGCGACGCCAGGGCCAGGCTCCCCGGCTGCCTTCACCTGTTTGAATGATGTGATGAACGAACATATGAGGCGCGGAGTTTAGCCCACGAAAACGCCAAAGCGTGCAACGGTCGCCTTCATGGCCGCTTTCAGGGTTCCCCCGAAGCCGGGAACGTAAAACAAAAAGATACATTCGCACGACCGTTCGCAAAATTCCAAGGAGACTCCGTTGACCGCTCTCTCGCTCCCGGCCGTGCTCTTCTCCCGCCTCGCCCTGGCTGCCTGCCTCGCCACTGCCGCCCTCGGCGCCTCGGCCGCGCAGATCGACGTGGCCGGCGTCAAGCTGGAAGACCAGATGGATCTGCGCGGCAGCCCTTTGGTGCTCAATGGCGCGGGCATCCGCTACAAGGCCATCTTCAAGGTCTACACGGCCGGCCTGTACGTGGGCAAGAAGGTGTCGACCACCGAAGAGGCCCTGGCCGCGCCGGGCCCCAAGCGCGTGGCCATCACCATGCTGCGCGACATCGACGCGAACGAACTCGGCAAGCTCTTCACCAAGGGCGTGGAAGACAACTCGCCCAAGAGCGAAATGGTCAACCTCATTCCCGGCCTGCTGCGCATGGGCCAGATGTTCGCGGACCAGAAACAGCTGAAAACCGGCGACACCTTCACCATCGACTGGCTTCCCGGCACCGGCACGGTGATCACGGTGCGCGGCGTGCCTCAGCCCGACCCGGTGAAGGAGCCGGCCTTCTTCAATGCGCTGCTGCGCATCTGGCTGGGGCCGAACCCGGCCGACTGGAAGCTGAAGGACGCGCTGCTCGGCAAGCAATAAGAAGGGCCGCTACCGCAACGCAGCCGGAGCAAGCTCGGCTAGCGAATCGACGAAGCCGTCGGCATCGACGCCGCGCACCGGCTCACCGTGGTTGTAGCCGTAGGTCACGAGCACAACGGGGCAGCCCGCGGCGCGTGCGGCGCGCGCGTCGTTGCTCGAGTCGCCGACCATCAGCGTGCGCGCGGGCGTGGTGCCCAGCGCTTCGCAGGTCTTCAGCAGCGGCATCGGATCGGGCTTCTTGCGCTCGAAGGCATCGCCGCCAAACACCAGTTCGAAGAAACCATCGAGGCCCTTGTCGACCAGCAAGGGCTTTGCGAACGACGTCGGCTTGTTGGTGAGGCAGGCCAGCCGCAGGCCGCTTGCGCGCAGTGCCTTCAGCCCGTCGATCACGCCGGGGTACACCGCCGAGTGCTGTCCGTTGATGGCGAGGTAGTGGTGCTGGTAGCGCTCCGATGCGCGGTCGAACAAGGCCTGTGCCTTCGCATCGGCAGCAGCATCTGGCGCCATCACATGCACGAGCGCGGAATGAATCAGGTGCTCCGAGCCCTTGCCCACCATCGTCTCGATGGCGGCAGGCGCCACATGCGGCAGCGAGAGGTCGTCGAGCATGCGGTTCAGCGACGCAGCAAAGTCGCCGAGCGTGTCGACCATGGTGCCGTCGAGGTCGACGATGGCGGCGTCGAAGCGGGTGAGGTCGAAGCTGATGGAGTTCAAAACAAACAAATAGAGTTCAGAAAATTGCCCGGTACTTTACCGATCATCAAGAAATAGAGTTCAACCCATTTCAAAGATCCTAGACGCGCAAGAAAACTGCGGCGCTAAAGTTCTGCACCATGAACCTGCGTCAAATCGAAGTGTTCCGGGCCATCATGGCCACCGGCTCGGTGAGCGATGCCGCCCGCCTGTTGCATGTGTCGGTCCCCGCCATCAGCCGGGTGCTCTCGCACACCGAGACCCAGCTCAACTTTCCGCTTTTCATCCGCATCAAGGGCCGACTGTCGCCCACCGCCGAGGCCCGTCGCCTGTACCACGAGGTCGAGGATGTGTACCAGGGCGTGCAACGCATCAGCGATCTCACGCATGAACTCATGGCCCGCCGCTCGGGCCTTGTCAGCGTGGTGTCCAGCCCTGGCATCGGGCACATGCTGGTGCCGATGGCCATCGCGCACTACCACCAGGCCAACCCCGAGACGCGCGTGCATTTCAAGTGCCTCAACCAGGACCTCCTGCGCGAGCGCCTGCTGAGCCGCCACTTCGACCTGGGCATTTCGCTGGAGGCGGTGGACCATCCGAACCTCATCACGATGCCGGTCGCACGTTGCCGCATCGTGTGCATCTGTCCGCACACCCATCCGCTGGCCGCGCGCAACGCGGTCGGCGCCCAGGACTTGCTGGCGCACGACCTGATGTCGTACCCGCGCGGCACGCCTTTCGGCGAGCTGGTGCGCAACTTCTTCGCGCCGCTGGAAGACGCTCCGCGCACGATGCTCGAAGTCGGCTCGCCGCAGAACGCATGCGCACTCACGCACCTGGGCGCGGGCATCGCACTGGTCGATGAGTTCTCGCTGCAGGCATGGTCTGACGCGCGCTTTCGCATCCTGCCCGTGGAAGGACTCGAGCCGCTGGTCGCACACCTCGTGCATTTGCGTACCGACCCGCTCTCGCCCGCCGCCGAAGCCTTCGTGCGTACCTTGCGCAGCGTGCTGATGCAGCGCGGACTCGCCGCGCCGCAAGCTCAGGAAGGCTGATCGCCCTGCCTCGCTCCCCTCGCAAGGGAATACCCCAATAGCATGCGCCTTGCACACATATGGGCACGCATCGGCATGGCGCACCAGCCCAGGGCCAGGTGTTAACACACGTGCAACGACGCCGCACAAAGCATCAATCGACGCCGCTTTTTTACCTCGAAATAATTCATCGCATCGCCGCAGCACGCCACTGCGGTGCAGCTCGCTCCCCGCGAACCCTGCCGTCCCGCTTGCGATTTTTTCTGGAGAAAAGCCCATGCCCCCTCACCTCAAGCTCTTGCTGGCGCCCCTGGCCTTCGCCTTTGCCGTCGGCACCGCCGTCGCCCAGACCACGCCGCTGCGCACCGGCATCGATCCCAACTTTCCGCCGCATGCGTTCCCGAAGCTCAGCGGTGGCTACCAGGGCTTCAACGTCGAGCTCGGCGAAGAAATCGCGCGGCGCCTCGGCCGGCGCATCGAGATCGAGGGCGCGCAGTACTCGGCGCTGATTCCCGCGCTCAACGCGGGCAAGTTCGACTTCCTGATGGCGCCGACCACGGTGTCGCCCGAGCGTGCGAAGTCGGTGCTCTTCACCGAGGGCTACCTGGAGAACAATTTCACGCTGGTCATGAAGAAGGAGCGCGACGACATCCAGCGCCTGGAGGACCTCAAGGGCAAGACCATCGCCGTGAACAAGGGCTCGGGCCCCGAGGAATGGGCGCGCAACAACCAGGCGAAGTACGGCTACGAGATCGCCGTGTACGGCACCAACGCCGACGCGGTGCAGGCCGTGATCTCCGGGCGCGGCGACGCCAACCTCGCGGGCGTCACGCCCTCGGCCTGGGCCGTGAAGAGCACGCCTGCCATCAAGACCACCTTCATCATCAAGACCGGTTCCGTGTGGGCCATTCCGTTCCGCCTGGACGACAAGGCCGGGCGCGATCAGGTGAGCAACGTGCTCAAGTGCATGAAGCTCGACGGCTCGCTGCAGAAGATGCACACCAAATGGTTCGGCGCCGCGCCGGCGGCCGACTCGGCCACGGTGGTCTCGCCGCCCGGCCATGGCATCCCGGGCCTGTTCGGCTACGAAGCGACCACCGCCAAGCCCGTCTGCCAGTAAGCGGCGCGCGCTGCTCGCCCCGCCATCCCGCCCCCCTTCACCGACCACCGCCGTGACGTCTCCTTCGCTCCTGCAAGTTCGCAACCTGCACAAATCCTATGGCAGCGTTCCCGTGCTCAATGGCATCGACCTCGACGTGCAGGCGGGCGAGCTGGTCTCGGTGATCGGGCCCTCGGGCTCGGGCAAGAGCACGCTGCTGCGCTGCTGCAACCGCATGGAAGACGCGAGCCGCGGCGAGGTGCGCGTGGAAGGCCACGACATCTATGCGCCGGGCGCCAACCTGAACCGGCTGCGCGAACGCGTGGGCATGGTGTTTCAGGCGTTCAACCTCTACCCACATCTCGACGTGCTGAGCAACGTGACGCTGGCGCTTCGCAAGGTCAAGAAGATGGCGCGCGACGCGGCCGAGCACACCGCCATGGAGGCGCTCGCGCGCGTCGGCATGGAGCACAAGGCACGCGTGCGCCCCACGCAGCTGTCGGGCGGCCAGCAGCAGCGCGTGGGCATTGCGCGCTCGATCGCGCTGAAGCCCGCGCTGGTGCTGTTCGACGAGCCGACCAGCGCCCTCGACCCCGAGATGGTCGGCGGCGTGCTGCAGGTGATGCGCGAGCTGCGCGCCGACGGCATGACCATGGTCGTGGTGACGCACGAGATGGGCTTCGCCAAGGCGGCGTCCGACCGCGTGGTGTTCATGGACGGCGGCGCCATCGTCGAGCAGGGCTCGCCCGCGCAGGTGTTCGAGGCGCCGGCGCACGCGCGCACCGAGGCCTTCATTGCCAGCATCGGCAGCCGCGCGCTCTGAGCGCCCGAACGGGAACGCCGCATGCAGTTCGACAAGCTCGTCTTCACCTTCTTCAACGGCGACATCGCCGCGCGCTACCTGCCCCAGGTGCTGGACGGCGCGCGCGTGACGATCGAGCTGGGTCTGGCGGTGATCGCCGCCGGCCTGGCGCTGGGCATCGTGCTGGCCTACCTGCGCAGCCTGCCGGTGCGCGGGCTCCCGCTGCTGGTGTCCACGCTGGTGGACATCCTGCGCGCCTTGCCGCCGCTGGTGCTCATCATCCTGCTGTACTACGCGCTGCCCTTCCTGGGCGTGTCGCTGGGCGCCTTCGCCTCGACCTGGCTGGCACTGGCGCTGGTGCTCGCGGCCTTTTCCGAGGAGGTGTTCTGGGCCGGCATCGAATCGCAGCCGCGCGGCGTGATGGAGGCCGCGCGCTCCACCGGCCTGAGCCACACGCAAGCCATGGTGCACGTGCTGCTGCCGCAGTCGTGCCGGCTGATGGTGGCGCCGCTGACCAACCGCGTGATCGCCATCACCAAGGGCACGGCCTACGGCTCGGTGGCCGCGTTGAATGAAATCCTGAACCAGGCCACCTCGGCCACCAGCTTCGCGGGCAACCCCACGCCGCTGATGCTGGGCGCGCTGGGCTACCTCGTGATCTTCCTGCCTGTGGTCGTCGCCGGGCGCTACATCGAACGGCGCCACGGTGCGGGCCGCCACTGAAGCCGCCGAACGGAGCCCCCAATGGAACTCATCCTCCAGTACTTCTTCAACCTCGGCGTGGTGCGCGAGGTTGCGCCCTACATCCTGCGGGGCCTGCTCAACACGCTGCTGCTGTCGGCCTGGGTGATTCCGCTCGGGCTGGCGGCCGGCATGGCGCTGGCACTGGCTGGCTTCGTGATCCGCAACCGGCTGGTGCGCGCGCTGCTCGTGGTCTACATCGACTTCTTCCGCGCGTTCCCGCCGCTGGTGCTGCTGATCTTCCTGTACACCGGGCTGCCCTATCTCGGCATGGAGCTCTCGCCCATGGCCTGCGTGGCTTTGGGCTTCATGCTGAACAACTCGAGCTACTTCGGCGAGATCCTGCGCGCGGGTCTGGAGTCGGTGCCGCGCGGCCAGCGCGAGGCAGCGCTGTCCACCGGCATGGGCCGCCTGGGCAGCCTGCTGTGCGTGGAGATTCCGCAGGCGGTGCGCAACGTGTTCCCCGACCTGGTGAGCAACATGATCGAGGTGGTGAAGCTCACCACCATCGCCAGCGTGGTGTCGGTGCCCGAGATGCTGTACGCCGCGCGTTCCGCGCAATCGATGCTCTACAACCCCACGCCCATCGTGCTGGCCGCGCTGATCTATCTCGCGCTGCTGTGGCCGCTGGTCGTTCTGCTGGGGCGCCTGGAAAGACGCCATCGCCGCCCGAACCCCAAGGCCGCCTGAGGCGCCCCCTGAACAACCACCAACGCTAACTGAGGAAGCAATCATGACAACGAAACGTACCCTGGGCCTGGCCGTCGCCCAGATGGGCCCAGTGCACCTGTCGGACACCCGCGAGGCGGTCGTGCGCCGCCTGGTCGAGATGATGCGCGACGCCAAGGGCCGCGGTGCCGAGATGGTCGTGTTCCCCGAACTCGCGCTCACCACCTTCTTCCCGCGCTACTGGATGGACGAGGCCGAGGCCGAGGCCCGCTTCTTCGAGCCGGCCATGCCCAGCGCGCAGGTCCAGCCGCTGTTCGACGAAGCGAAGAAGCTCGGCGTGGGCTTCTACCTCGGCTACGCGGAGCGCACGCCCGAGGGCACGCGCTACAACACCGCGATCATCGTGGACCGCGCGGGCGCCATCGTCGGCAAGTACCGCAAGATCCACCTGCCGGGCCACTCCGAGCACAAGCCTGACGCTCCTTTCCAGCACCTGGAGAAGAAGTTCTTCGAGGTCGGCGATCTGGGCTTTCGCGTGTTCGACACCATGGGCACGCGCTTCGGTATGTGCCTGTGCAACGACCGGCGCTGGCCCGAGACCTACCGCGTGATGGCGCTGCAGAGCGCGGAAGTGGTGGTGCTGGGCTACAACACGCCTTCGCTCAACATCCACTGGAACGAGCCGGTGCACCTGCGCACCACCACGCACCTGGTGTCGCTGCAGGCCAATGCGTACCAGAACGGCATCTGGGTGGCCGCGGCCGCCAAGTGCGGTTCGGAGGACGGCCACCACATGATCGGCAGCTCCGCCATCGTCGCGCCCACGGGCGAGATCGTGGCGCGCTCGCTCACCGAGGAGGACGAGGTGATCTGCGTGAAAGCCGACATGTCGCTGGGCGAGCACTTCCGCCAGCACGTCTTCAACTTCGCCAAGCACCGCCGCCCCGAGCACTACCGCCTGATCGTCGAGCGCACGGGCGCGGGCGAGCCACTGGTCTGAACGCGCGCACGGAGCCCCTCATGGAAACCACCATCGCTTCGCTGATCGGCGAAGAACGCTTCGACCTGACGATCCGCGGCGGGCGCATCGTCACCGACGGCCGCGTGGTCGAGGGCGACCTCGGCGTGCGCGACGGGTGCATCGCGGCCATCGGGGGCTCGCTGCCACCGGGCCTGCGCGACGTGGACGCCACCGGCCGCTGGGTGCTGCCGGGCGGCATCGACAGCCATTGCCACGTTGAGCAGCGTTCGGGCATGGGCATGATGTGCGCCGACGACTTCTACTCGGCCACGGTGTCCGCCGCGTTCGGCGGCACCACCACCATCGTGCCGTTCGCGGCACAGCACCGGGGCATGTCGGTGCCCGAGGTGCTGGCGGACTACAGCCGGCGCGCGGCCGAGAAGGCGGTGATCGACTACGGCTTCCACCTGATCCTGGCGAACCCCGACGCCACCACGCTCTCGACGGATCTGCCCGCGGCCATCCGCGACGGCATCACCTCGCTGAAGGTCTACATGACCTACGACCGCATGAAGCTCGAGGACTACGAGTTGCTCGACGTGCTGGCGCTGGCGCGAGCCGAGGGTGCGCTGGTGATGGTGCATGCCGAGAACAACGACATGATCCGCTGGATCGCGCAGCGCCTGATCGACCGCGGCCACACCGCGCCCAAGTTCCATGGCGTGGCACACGACCCGCTGGCCGAGACCGAGGCGGCCTATCGCGCCATCGCGTTGGCACGGCTGGTCGACGTGCCGCTGCTGCTGGTGCACGTGGCCGGCGGTGACACGGTGGAAGTGATCCGCCAGGCCCAGACCCTGGGCGCCAACGTGCTGGCGGAGAGTTGCCCGCAGTACCTGTTCCTGACCGCCGCCGATATGGACCGCCCGGGCTTGGAGGGCGCGATGTTTTGCTGCTCGCCCCCCGCGCGCGATGCCGATGCGCAGGAGGCCATCTGGCGCGGCCTGATCGACGGCACGCTGGCCACTTACTCGTCGGACCACGCGCCCTATCGCTTCGACGAGACCGGCAAGGTGCCCAAGGGCGACGCCACCACCTTAAAGGAAATGGCCAACGGCGTACCGGGCATCGAGCTGCGCATGCCGCTGCTGTTCAGCGAAGGATTCCTGAAGGGGCGCATCGACATCCACCAGTTCGTGGCGCTCACGGCCACCAACCACGCGAAGCTCTACGGCCTGGCACCGCGCAAGGGCGCGATTGCCCTGGGCGCGGACGCCGACATCGCCGTGTGGAACGCCGAGCGCGAGACCACCATCACCGCCGCGATGCTGCACGACAACGCCGGCTACACGCCCTACGAGGGCCGCACCATCCAGGGCTGGCCCGAGGTGGTCGTGAGTCGCGGCCGCGTGGTGGTCGAGAACGACACGCTGCATGCCGAGCGCGGCAGCGGCCACTACCTGCGCCGCGGCGCACCGGACCTGACGCGCCGTGCACCGGTCGCCGCCGCGCAACGCCCGCACGGCCATGTGCTGAAAGCACTGATTGGCCTGGGGGAAGGACAAGGCATGAACACGCTCGCCGCCCCTCCGCGCGTGCGAGTGTTGAACCCGAACAGCAGCGCCTCCGTGACGGAGGCCGTGGCGCGCGCCTTCCGCGCCGCCGTGCCGCCGACGCAATGCGCCTTCGACTGCATCACCGCGCACGACGGCCCGCCGGGCATCGTGACGCAGGACGACTTCGAGCACGGCGCGCGCATCGCGGCCGACGAGGTGGCTGCGCACGCGGCCGAGGCCGACGCCTTCGTGCTGGCCTGCTTCAGCGACCCCGGCGTGGCCGCAGCACGCGCCCGCTGCGACCGGCCGGTCATCGGCCTGGGCGAAGCCGGCATGCGCGCTGCCATGGCGCGCGGCCACCGCGTGGGCGTGATCGCCATCGCCAGTGCCGCCATCGAGCGCCACCTGCGCTACTGGGAGGCGCTGGGCGTGCACGACCACGTGGTGGCCGAACGACCGCTCGACCTGCCAGTACACCTGTCGGGTGACGCCGCCCACGCGCTGGCGCCGATGATCGCGGCGGCCCGCCTGCTGGTCAACGAGGACGGCGCCGACGTCGTGCTGCTCGGCTGCGCCGGCATGGCCGAGCTGCGCGCCCCGCTGGAAGCCGCGGTGGGCGTGCCCGTGGTCGACCCGTGCGAGGCGGCGGCTGAGCTCTCGGCCCGGCTTGCGCTGGCGTGGCGCGACGGAGCCGCCGCGTGATGGCCGCACCACGGCGGATGGGCGTGCTCGGCGGGATGGGTCCGCTGGCCGACGCCGGCACTCATTCCCTCCGAAGCGGCTCGTTTTGCGCGCACGGCGCCATCACTTCAGCAACTCAGTTTCCGCTCTGCACCAACACATTGCGCCGCCACATCCGCCGGATGGTCGTGGCGCTCAGGCCCAAATGCGATGCCAGCCTGCGTGCGCTCCAGTGTGTGGCCGCGTCGCCCTGGCCGACGGCGTTGCGGGTGGTGGCAATCGTGTAGGAATCGCCATAGACCTTCCAGTTCAGCGGCGGGCGCAGGCCCAGGTTCCCTTGCCGCAGGAAGACACGCTGCGCGGTTTCGATGCGACTCACATCCTGGTGTACCGGCTCGCTCTTCATTGCGACCACGCGGGCATCGAGAAAGGCGTTCAGGTAAATGACCTCGCTACCGCCGCGGCTCGGCGTTCCGGCGCGTGCCATGGCGGTGGCACGGATGCCGTCCAGCGTGAACGGCCCTTTGCCGCGCCCATGCATGACCGCGGCGTCGTAGTAGATGAACTGGCCCAGCGCCCCCAGTCCGTCATCCTTGGCCATCGACACGGCGGGATCGAAGTACACGCGGTCGCGCTCCCTGTCCTGCAAGGCACGGAACTCGGGCAACTGGGCCCGCCGGTCCAGGGTGGAGTTCTCCGCACTGGAGACCAGCTTCATTGCGATTTCCTTGCTGGTCGGATTGGCGAGGTCGCTCGGACCATCCACCACTGCGACAGGTGGGTCGGTCGCCGTGCCGCCACTCCCACCGCAGGCCGCCAGCAACACCGGCACGACACAGAGCGCCAGCATGCGAGCCAGACGCCGATCACTGCTTCTGGTAGACCCGCACATGCGCCACTTCCATTTGCACCGGAAAGATGCTGTCGTTGACTGCCTCAGCCATGTCGCCGCCAATGGCCAGGTTGAGGATCAAGTATTGCGGGCCGTCGAACGGCCAGCTGGCCTTGCCCGCGCCCGGGTTCCTGTAGGTGAAATAGGGCACGCTGTCGACGCCGATCGACAGGCTGTCCGCAGCCCACGTCAACTGGTAGTTGTGGAAGTTCGTGCACGCGTCGGCGATCTGGGTCATGCCTCCGTTGCCGGCCGTACCCGCCGTGGAGGCCGTGTGAACGGTGCCGGTGATCTCTGTCGGCTTCATTCCCACCTGTTCCATGATGTCGATCTCACCGTTGGCGGGCCAGGGGGTGTTGTTCGTTCCCAGCATCCAGATGGCGGGCCATGTGCCCTGGCCGCATGGCAGTTTGGCTCGAACCTCGAAGAACCCGTAGGTCCAGCTCGCTTTGCCACGAGTGATCAGGCGCGCGGACGTGTAGGCCTGGCGGCCATAGTCGGGCGCCGAGGTCAGCGCTTCCTTGCGTGCCGTGATGACAAGTGCGCCGTTGCTCACCTTGGAGTTCTCCAGGCGCTCTGCCGCGTAGTACTGCAGTTCGTTGTTGTACCAACCGGTCGCGTTGGCTTCGGTGTCGTAGCTCCACTTGCCTGGATCCGGCAGGCCGCTGCCGGCGAACTCATCCGCCCAGACAAGGGCATAGCCTGGCGGCACGCCGGAACTGACCGTCGGTGGAGGATTGACCGGGGCGCCCGCAGGAGGCGAAATGCCGTTGGTTGCAGGAGCGGCATTGCCTCCTCCACCACAGGCGCAAAGCAGGAACCCCGCAAGGACCGGGGTGGCTGTGTTGAGCATGTTCATGGAATCACAGCTTATCGAGGCAAGCTGATGCGAATCTGATGCGCGCCGTGAACCGCTCGCCCTCTCGCGAAGTCTGCAGTTCGGCGCTCAAGGCCAAGGCATACAACTGCGCCACGGTCAGGCCGTGGCTGAGGTGCTCCCCAGTGCCATGCTGCGCCGGCTCCGATTCGCAGAGATTGCACAACTCGACACTGGCTGGATCGCCGCCACGCCAGCGCACGAGCACCATCGTCCCCGCCCGTGCGTGGGCGATGGCGTTGCCGACCAGGTTGTCGAGCAACGCACGAAGCAACACCGGGTCCGCCATCACGCAGGCATCCTCCGCGCCTTCGAGCCGCCACTCAAGCTCGCGCTGCAGACTCGCTGGCGCGGCCTGGTTCACGGCCTGTGCAATGAGCGCTTCCAGTCTCGTGGGGTGCAGGACCTTCGGCCCCTCCCGTCCGTGGCGTGCCAGGCGGAACAGCGCATCGACCAGCCGGGCGGCTCTGCGTGTCACGGCGCGCATGTCCTCGAGCGCCTCGACATGGCCGCTCGGATCGTCGGGTCTGAGCAGGGCCACGTCCGCCGTGGCATGCAGTTCCGCCAGCGGCGTGCGCAGTTCATGGGCCGCATGGGCCAGGAACTGGCGTTCGCGATGCCGGACACCCGCGATGCGTGCCATCAGCTCGTTCAGCCGCAATACGAACGGCTGCACTTCGCGCACCTCGCTGGCGGCAAATGGCCGAACATCGTCGGGGTTGCGCTGCTCGATCTCGCGCCCGAGTTCGCTGAGCGGCCGCATCGCGTGCGGCACGCGCAGCGCCAACACCGCGGCGGCCAGCAGCGGCAGGAAAAGGGCGCCCGCGGCGCAGACCGCAGCCAGGCGCCACAGCGAGGTATCCAGTTCCTGCCGCATGCGACCGACCAGCAGTTGGACCTCGTGATCGTTGATGGTTTGGCCGGTGCGTTGCAGAACGTCCTCTTCCAGTCCCCAGGTTGCGAGGAATTCGACGGCGACGAGGCTTACCTCGCGGCCGTCAGGCAGCCGCGTTTCGAAGCGTCGGGGCACGGCGCTGACGGGATTCGGACGCTCGAATCGAAATCCCAGCGCCTCAAGCGACGGCGAGTGGTCGAGCGGTTGCAGGCTCTTCGCATCCCACAGCTGGAAGAAGCGGTCTCCATTGGCCTGAAACCCGGGCAGCGCGTCCGGCTGGATGTTGACGTAGACATCGTCGTCGGGGAAGGACTGCGTGATGTTGGAGATCGCGCGCGCGTCGTCTTGCAGCGCCTGTTCGAAATCGTGCATGTACTGGCCACGCCCGATCAGATACAGGAGCGCGAACGTGACCAGCGAGGACAGCAGCAGCGCGCCGACGATGTCGCGGCGCAGGCGGCCGGCAATCGAGCCGCCGCTCATCGCTCGAGCCGATAACCTTCGCCGCGAAGGGTGACGATGCGCGAGCGCTGTCCCGGCACATCGATCCAGCGTCTCAACTGCGAGACCGCCGCTTCGATCGAGTTGCTGCGCAGATCGCTGTCGCCGGCGTACAGCTTGGCTTCGATCGTTTGACGCGACACCGCCTTGCCGCCGCTCAATGCCAGCAACTCCAGCAACGCACGCTCGCGGCGGCGCATCGGCAAGGTTGCGCCGTCGCGCCGCACTTCGCAGCGCGCGGAGTCGATTTCAAGATCGCCGAGCACGATCACCGGATGTGCCCAGGCCGACACCCTGCGCACGAGAGCCTGCGCACGCGCTGCCAGCTCCCGCAAGTCGAAGGGCTTGGGAAGGTAGTCGTCGGTGCCTGCCTCGAAGCCCTTGAGCCGATCTTCGACCTCGGCCAGGGCGGTAAGCATCAGCACCGGCGTCGCGATGTTCCTGGCGCGCATGCGGCGCAGCAGTTCGATGCCATCGAAGCCGGGCAGCATGACGTCCAGAACCACGACATCGGGGTGCGTATTTTCCGCAGCCCAGAGGCCCGTGGGTCCGTCATGCGCTTCTTCGACCACGAACCCGAGATGCGTCAACCCCCTCACGAGAGCGGCTCGCAGCTTGGGCGAGTCCTCCACCAACAACAGTTTCATGATCCACACCTCTCGCCCGAGACTGGCTTGTGAAGCAGCCGATGGCGCTGCGCGCGCGGATATTACACGCGGTCATGCAACAGGCGTATCGATGGCCACCGACACCGCTTCGGTGAGGATCGGCGTCAGTCCGGTTCCCATCGGAACCGCGCGCTTCGTTACCTGCTCAGTCGCTGAACTTCGCAGCATTCGCAAATCTGCCTGCTCCCGTTCGCAGGAGTTCGCCCTTTCAGTCCTTCTGCAGTCGTTGCTTTCTGCGTAGATTGCAAACCATGACGACACCCGTTGGAACAACAGAACTCCGCGAACTGGTGCTGCCGGTGCATGCCAATCACCGTGGCACGCTCTTCGCCGGCCAGGGCCTGCAGCTCATGAGCAAGGCGGCCTTCCTGGCGGCGCGCGGCCTGGCGCAGCGCGAAGTGGTGATGGCCGAGGTGACCAGCGTCAGCTTTCTCTCGCCCGTGCCGGTGGGCTATCAGCTCGTCCTGCGCGGATGGGTCAGCCGCATCGGCCGCTGTTCGATGACCGTGTGCGTGACCGGCCTGGCCGACGTGCCGGGCGTTCCAGCGGAAGAAGTCCTCAAGGGCGTGTTCGAGATGGTGGCGGTCGATGCCGCCGGCCGCCCCGCCGCCATCGATCGCTCTTATCTGGACAAGGAAACCGCATGACCACCACGACCCTCATGACCCCCACGACCGAGATCGCCGCCCCGGCCGGCTTCAAGGCCAAGAAGTCCGTCGCCCTGTCGGGTGTGACCGCGGGCAACACGGCGCTTTGCACCGTGGGCCGCACCGGCAACGACCTGCACTACCGCGGCTACGACATCCTGGACATCGCCGAGGTCTGCGAATTCGAAGAAATCGCCCACCTGCTGGTGCACGGCAAGCTGCCCACGCGTGCCGAGCTCAAGGCCTACAAGGCACGCCTGAAGGCCATGCGCGGCCTGCCGGCGAACGTGAAGGACGCGCTGGAGAGCCTGCCCGCCGGCGCCCACCCGATGGACGTGATGCGCACCGGCGTCTCCGCGCTGGGCTGCATCCTGCCCGAGAGAGACGACCACAACCTGCCCGGCGCGCGCGACATCGCAGACCGCCTGATGGCTTCGCTCGGCTCGATGCTGCTGTACTGGTATCACTGGAGCACGCAGGGCAAGCGCATCGACGTGGAGACCGACGACGACTCCATCGGCGGCCACTTCCTGCACCTGCTGCATGGCGAGAAGCCTTCCAAGGCCTGGGTGCGCGCGATGCACACCTCGCTGAACCTGTATGCCGAGCACGAGTTCAACGCCTCGACCTTCACCGCGCGCGTGATCGCCGGCACCGGCAGCGACATGTATTCGTCCATCGCGGGCGCGATCGGCGCGCTGCGCGGCCCCAAGCACGGCGGCGCCAACGAGGTGGCCTTCGAGATCCAGAAGCGCTACGACTCGCCCGACGAAGCCGAGGCTGACATCCGCCGCCGCGTGGAGGCCAAGGAGGTGGTGATCGGCTTCGGCCACCCTGTCTACACGGTGAGCGATCCGCGCAACGTGGTGATCAAGGGCGTGGCCAGGCAGCTGTCCGACGAAGCCGGCTCGACCAAGATGTTCGACATCGCGCAGCGGCTGGAGTCGGTGATGTGGGAGGCCAAGAAGATGTTCCCCAATCTCGACTGGTTCAGCGCCGTGAGCTATCACATGATGGGCGTGCCCACCGCGATGTTCACGCCCCTGTTCGTGATCGCGCGCACCAGCGGCTGGGCCGCGCATGTGATCGAGCAGCGCGTCGACAACAAGATCATTCGTCCGAGCGCCAACTACACCGGCCCCGAGGACGTGAAGTTCGTGCCGATCGAGGCGCGGATCTGAGCCGCACAGGAGTCTCCGAGCGTTTGTCGCGGGTTTGCCATACGGGCGCAAACTAGCGCCTGCCACCGCGATGGCACGCCGTCGCGGGAGGCATGCACAACAACACTGGAGACAACAGCATGACCCTGAATCGCCGCGCCTTTTCATCAGCAGCCCTGGCCGGGCTGGCATTGCCTGTCGCCCGCACCGGCTGGGCCCAGGATGCCTTTCCGGCCAAGCCGCTCAAGATCGTCTGCCCCTTCGCACCCGGCGGGGGCTCCGACTTCATCGCGCGCGTTGCGTCGAACGTGCTCAGCCAGCGGCTGGGCCAGGCCGTGGTGGTGGACAACCGGCCTGGCGCCGGCGGCACGCTCGGCACCGAGTACGCATTGCACACGCCCGGCGACGGCTACACGCTGCTGCTGATTGCCGGCAGCTACACCGTCAACCCGTCCCTGTACAAGCTGCGCTTCGACCCGGTCGCCGACATGACGCCGGTGATCCAGTTGTCGAAGGGTGCATACGTGCTGTGCGTCAACCCGGCCAAGGTGCCGGCGAAGAACCTGAAGGAGCTGCTCGACTACGGGCGTCAGAACCCGGGCAAGCTGACCTTCGCTTCGGCGGGCAACGGCAGCCACCTGCACATCGTGACCGAGTACATGTTCGGCATGGCCAAGGTCAAGGCCACGCACGTGCCGTACCGGGGCACGGGGCCGGCCGTTACGGACCTGGTGGCAGGCAACGTGGACATGCTGGTCGCGGGCACCGAGGCCTTGATGCCGCACGTGCAGTCGGGCCGGCTGCGTGCGTTCGCGGTGACCACTGCGCAGCGCCTGCAGGCCTACCCCAACATTCCCTCGATCGCCGAGGCCGGCGGACTGCCCGAGTACGACGTGGTGGCATGGCACGGGCTGATCGCGCCCAAGGGCGTGCCGCCCGCCGTGCTCGCGAAGCTCAACGGCGCGCTCGACGCCGGCCTCAAGGCGCCCGAACTCAACGCCAAGCTGGAGCCCACCGGTGTGTCTGCTGCAGGCGGCACGGCGGAACAGTTCGGCGCGCTGATTCGCGCCGAAATTCCGCGCTACGCCAAGGTCGTGAAAGACAACGACATCCGCTCCGAGTAAGCCGCTTCCCGATTTGCCACGATGAATTCACGACACAGAAAACAACTCCCCGGCACCACGCTGGACTACATCGACGCCCGCGCCGCGGTCGATGCACTGCGCCCCGGCGCCTGGGACACCCTGCCCTACACCGCGCGCGTGCATGCCGAGAACCTGGTGCGCCGCTGCGACCCGTCTATCCTCGATGAATGCCTGATGCAGCTCATCGAGCGCCGGCGCGATCGTGACTTTCCGTGGTTTCCCGTGCGCGTGGTGTGCCACGACATCCTGGGCCAGACGGCGCTGGTGGATCTGGCGGGTTTGCGCGACGCGATAGCGGCCGAGGGTGGCGACCCCGCGCAGGTGAACCCGGTGGTGCCGGTGCAGCTGATCGTCGACCATTCGCTGGCCGTGGAGTGCGGCGGATTCGATCCGCATGCCTTCGAGAAGAACCGGCAGATCGAAGACCGCCGCAACGAGGACCGCTTCCATTTCATCGACTGGACGAAGCGCGCCTTCGCCAACATGGAAGTGATTCCGGCGGGCAACGGCATCATGCATCAGATCAATCTGGAGAAGATGTCGCCGGTGGTCTACGTGCAGGACGGCCTGGCCTTTCCGGACACCTGCGTGGGCACCGACAGCCACACACCGCACGTCGATGCGCTGGGCGTGATCGCGGTGGGCGTCGGCGGCCTGGAGGCCGAGAACGTGATGCTGGGCCGCGCCTCGTGGATGCGCCTGCCCGACATCGTCGGCGTGGAGCTGACCGGCCGACGCCAGCCGGGCATCACCGCCACCGACATCGTGCTGGCGCTCACCGAGTTCCTGCGCAAGGAAAAAGTGGTCGGTGCGTACCTGGAGTTCTTCGGCGAAGGCACGCACGGCCTGACCATCGGCGACCGCGCGACCATCTCCAACATGTGCCCCGAGTACGGCGCCACGGCCGCGCTCTTCTACATCGACGACCAGACACTCACCTACTTGCGGCTTACCGGCCGCGAAGACGCACAGGTCGCGCTGGTCGAAACGTATGCGAAGACAGCCGGCTTCTGGGGCGATGCGCTGGAGACCGCCAGCTACGAGCGCGCGCTGAAGTTCGACCTGTCGAGCGTGGTGCGCAACATGGCCGGCCCTTCCAACCCGCACCGCCGACTGCCCACCTCGCAGCTGGCCGAGCGCAACATCGCCGTCGGTCTTGCAGAGGCCAGGCGGCAGGAAGCAGCGGGCCTGATGCCCGACGGCGCCGTGATCATCGCGGCCATCACGTCGTGCACCAACACTTCGAACCCGCGCAACGTGATCGCCGCCGCGCTGCTGGCGCGCAATGCCAACCGCCTGGGCCTCAAGCGCAAGCCTTGGGTCAAGTCATCGCTGGCTCCGGGCTCCAAGGCCGTGGAGCTCTACCTGCGCGACGCCGGCCTGCTGCACGAGCTGGAGCAGCTCGGCTTCGGCATCGTCGCCTTTGCCTGCACCACCTGCAACGGCATGTCGGGTGCGCTGGACCCGAAGATCCAGCAGGAGATCATCGAGCGCGACCTGTACGCCACCGCGGTGCTCTCGGGCAACCGCAACTTCGACGGCCGCATCCATCCGTACGCGAAGCAGGCCTTTCTCGCGTCGCCGCCGCTGGTCGTGGCCTACGCGATAGCGGGCACCATGCGATTCGACATCGAGCGCGACGTGCTGGAAGTCGTCGACGGCAAGGAGATACGCCTGCAGGACCTCTGGCCGAGCGACGAGGAAATCGACGCCATCGTCGCGGCCTCCGTCAGGCCCGAGATGTTCCGCAAGGTGTACGAGCCCATGTTCGCGATCCACGCGGACAACGGCGAGAAGGTGAGCCCGCAGTACGACTGGCGGCCGCAGTCCACCTACATTCGCCGGCCGCCCTACTGGGACAGCGAGGGCGTGGGCGCGCTCGCGGCCAATCCGCGCACGCTGCGCGGCATGCGGCCGCTGGCGCTGCTGCCGGACAACATCACAACCGACCATCTGTCACCGTCCAACGCGATCCTGCTGGACAGCGCTGCCGGCGAGTACCTGGCGAAGATGGGTCTTCCGGAAGAAGACTTCAACTCCTACGCCACGCACCGCGGCGACCACCTCACGGCCATGCGCGCCACCTTCGCCAACCCGCAGCTCGTCAACGAGATGGCGGTGGTCGACGGCGTGCAGAAGAAAGGGTCGCTCGCGCGCATCGAGCCTGAAGGCAAGGTCGTGCGCATGTGGGAGGCGATAGAGACGTACCTGAACCGCAGGCAGCCATTGATCATCGTGGCCGGCGCCGACTACGGCCAGGGCTCGTCGCGCGACTGGGCCGCCAAGGGCGTACGCCTGGCCGGTGTGGAGACCGTCGTGGCCGAAGGCTTCGAACGCATCCACCGCACCAACCTGCTCGGCATGGGCGTGCTGCCGCTGGAGTTCAAGCCCGGCACCACGCGACTCACGCTGGGCCTGGACGGCACCGAAACCTACGACGTGATCGGCAAGCCCGCACCGCGCGCCGACCTCACGCTGGTCGTCCACCGCATGGGCGGCGACACGCTGCAGGTTCCGGTGACCTGCCGGCTGGACACGGCCGAGGAAGTGTCGATCTACGACGCAGGCGGCGTGCTGCAGCGCTTTGCACAAGACTTCCTGGCCGAGAACAAGTCGGCAGCCTGAAGACAACCACCACTCCATTTGCCATGGCATCCGCTCCCCAAATCAAGATTCCCGCCGTCTATATGCGCGGCGGCACCAGCAAGGGCGTGTTCTTTCGCCTGCAAGACCTGCCCGCGGCGGCGCGGCAGCCCGGGCCGGCGCGCGACGCGCTGCTGCTGCGCGTGATCGGCAGCCCCGACCCCTACGCCAAGCAGATCGACGGCATGGGTGCGGCCACCTCCTCCACATCGAAGACCGTGATCCTGTCGCGCTCCACGCGGCCGGACCACGACGTCGACTACCTGTTCGGCCAGGTCTCCATCGACAGCGCCTTCGTCGACTGGTCGGGCAACTGCGGCAACCTGTCGGCGGCGGTCGGGCCGTTCGCAATTGCGCAGGGCCTGATCGACCGGGCGCGCGTGCCGCAGAACGGCATGTGCACCGTGCGCATCTGGCAGGCCAACATCGGCAAGACCATCGTCGCCCACGTGCCGATCGCCCGAGGCGAAGTGCAGGAAACCGGCGACTTCGAACTCGACGGCGTGACCTTTCCGGCCGCCGAGGTGCCGCTGGAATTCATCGACCCGGCCGACGAGGGCGACGGCGAAGGCGGCAGCGCGGTGTTCCCGACCGGCAGGGTGGTCGAGGAGCTCGAAGTGCCCGGCGTGGGCACTTTGCGCGCCACCCTGATCAACGCGGGCATTCCAACCATCTTCGTCAACGCTGGCGACATCGGCTACACCGGCACCGAGTTGCAGGACGCGATCAACAGCGATACGAAGGCGCTGGCAATGTTCGAGACGATCCGCGCGCATGGCGCGGTGAAGATGGGCCTCATCAAGGACATCGGTGAAGCCGCCAAGCGCCAGCACACGCCCAAGGTGGCCTTCGTCGCAGCACCCAGGGACTACACGGCCTCCAGCGGCAAGGCAGTGAAGGCGGCGGACGTGGACCTGCTCGTGCGTGCGCTGTCGATGGGCAAGCTGCACCACGCCATGATGGGCACGGCCGCGGTCGCCATCGGCACCGCAGCGGCGATCCCCGGCACGCTGGTGAACCTCGCGGCCGGCGGTGGCGAGCGCCAGGCAGTGCGCTTCGGCCACCCATCGGGCACGCTGCGCGTCGGCGCCGAGGCCCGCAAGGTCGATGGCGAATGGGTGGTGACCAAGGCCCTGATGAGCCGGAGCGCCCGCGTGTTGATGGAAGGCTGGGTGCGCGTGCCTGGCGACAGTTTCTGATCGACAAGCCGGAATGGGACGCGCTGGAAAGGCGCTACACCTGACGCGCCAGCTCGACAAAGGCCTTCAGGTAATCGACGTCGGTGTCCGCTTCCCGCGCGCCAAGAAAGATCTGCTTGGCGATGCCGCGCGAGCCCAGCCGGACCGGCACGATTTCCATCTTCTCCGCGTACTCCTCCACCAGCCAGCGAGGCAGCGCGGCCACGCCACGGCCGCTCGCCACCATCTGCAACATGATGTCCGTTGTCTCGATGGCCTTGTGGCGCTTGGGCGTCACGCCCGCGGGCATCAGGAACATGTTGTAGATGTCCAGCCGGTCCGTCGCAACCGGGTAGGTGACGAGAACCTCCTCGGTCAGTTGCGCGGGTTTCACGTAGGGCACGTTCGCCAGGCGGTGGCCGCGCGCGACCGCGAGCACCTGTTCGTAGTCGAACACAGGCTCGTAGTGCAGGCCTGGCTTGTAGAGCGGATCGGGGGTCACCAGCAGGTCGATCTCGTAGCCGAAGAGCGCGCCGATGCCGCCGAACTGGAATTTCTGCTTCACGTCGACGTCCACGTCGGGCCATGACGCCAGGTACGGCGACACCACCTTCAGCAGCCACTGGTAGCAGGGATGGCATTCCATGCCGATGCGCAGCGACCCGCGTTCGCCCTGGGCGAACTGGCGCAGGCGTTCCTCCGCCAGCGTGAGCTGCGGCAGCACCCGGTTCGCTACCGCCAGCAGGTACTGGCCCGCCTGGGTCAGCCGCAGGCTGCGCCCTTCGCGCTGCCAGATCTCCGTTCCGAGCTGGATCTCGAGCTTGCGGATGGAATGGCTCAAGGCCGACTGCGTCAGGTGCAGCACCTCGGCAGCGGCCGTGAGCGAGCCTTGCTTGTCCACTTCCTGGACGATGGCCAGATGCGTGCGCTCCAACATGACTAATGAGCAGTATTCATGGATACGTGAAATAAGACCATTTTACTTCAAGAGTCCTCAAACCTAGGATCCACTCTTTCTCTGACTGCCCGGACGCTCCGATACCCATGACCACCACCCACAACCTTGGCTTTCCCCGCATCGGCGCCAGGCGCGAACTCAAGTTCGCGCTCGAGTCGTACTGGAAGGGAGAGTCCTCGCGCGACGCGCTCAAGGCCCTCGGCGCCGAGCTGCGCCAACGCCACTGGCAAGACCAGGCCGGAATCGACCTGGTGCCGGTGGGCGATTTCGCGTTCTACGACCAGGTGCTGGACATGAGCTTCACGCTCGGCAACCTGCCCGAGCGCGTGCGCGGCTTTCACGGCGACACCCTGGACAACTACTTCCGCGTGGCGCGCGGCCGCTCGGCGCAGTCCGCCGAAGACCACGCGGGCTGCTGCGGCGGCGTTGCCGCAGGCGAGATGACGAAGTGGTTCGACACCAACTACCACTACATCGTCCCCGAGTTCACGTCGGCAACCGAGTTCAAGCTCGACGCATCGCGCATCCTGGAGCAGCTCGCCGAAGCCAAGGCGCAGGGCGTGAAGGCCAAGCCCGTGCTGGTCGGCCCCGTGACGTACCTGTCCATCGGAAAGGCCAAGGACGACTCAGACAAGCTCGCGCTGCTGCCGCGCCTGCTGCCGGTGTACGCGGAACTGCTCGACGCGCTGGCGGCCCAGGGCGTCGAGTGGGTGCAGATCGACGAGCCTTTGCTCGTCACCGAGCTGGACGCCGACTGGCAGCATGCCTTCAACACGGCCTACCACCATCTCAAGGCCGCCAAGGTCAAGATCCTGCTCGCGACCTATTTCGGCCAGCTGCTGGAGAACAAGTACCTGGCCGCCAATCTTCCGGTGGCGGGCCTGCACGTCGACGCCATCAAGGGTCGCGACGACGTGGTGCCTCTGCTGAGCATGCTGCCCGCGCACAAGGTGCTGTCGCTCGGGGTCATCAACGGCCGCAACATCTGGAAGAGCGACCTGGCCGCCATCCTCGAATGGCTCGAGCCGCTGGCGCAGCGACTGGGCGAGCGCCTCTGGATCGCACCGTCGTGCTCGCTGCTGCACGTGCCGGTGGATCTGGCCAGCGAGCAGAAGCTCGATGCCGAGGTCAAGTGGTGGCTCGCCTACGCACTCCAGAAGCTCGAGGAGCTGAGAGTGCTGGCCACCGCCCTGCGCCACGGCCGCGATGCCGTGAAGGATGAGCTGGCAGCCAATCAGGCCGCCATTTCCGCCCGCCGCAACTCGCCGCGCGTGAACAACCCCGGCGTCAAGGCCGCCATCGCCAGGCTGAACGCGGCCTTGGGCCAGCGCAAGAGCGTCTACGCCCAGCGCGCGCCCAAGCAAGCCGCCCTGCTGAAGCTGCCGGCCTACCCGACCACCACCATCGGCTCATTCCCGCAGACTGCGGAAATCCGCCATGCGCGCAGTGAGTTCAAGGCGGGTCGCCTCGATGCAGCAGGCTACAAGGCCGCGATGCAGGCCGAAATCGGCCGCAGCGTGAAGGAACAGGAAGTCCTGGGCCTGGACGTGCTGGTGCACGGCGAAGCCGAACGCAACGACATGGTCGAGTACTTCGGCGAGCAACTCGACGGCTACGCCTTCAGCCAGTTCGGCTGGGTGCAGTCGTACGGTTCGCGCTGCGTGAAGCCGCCGATCTTGTTCGGCGACATCAGTCGTCCGAAGGCGATGACCGTGGAGTGGATCAAGTACGCGCAGTCACTCACGCAAAAGCCGATGAAGGGCATGCTGACCGGTCCGGTCACCATCCTGAACTGGTCTTTCGTCCGTGACGACCAGCCGCGCTCAGTGTCGTGCCACCAGCTTGCGCTGGCCATACGCGAAGAGGTGCTCGACCTGGAGAAAGCCGGCGTGCGCGTGATCCAGATCGACGAGGCGGCGCTGCGCGAAGGCCTTCCGCTGCGCAAGTCGCAGTGGCAGGAGTACCTCGACTGGGCTGTCGAATCTTTCCGCATCACGGCCAACGGCGTGCGCGACGAGACGCAGATCCACACGCACATGTGCTACTCGGAGTTCAACGACATCATCGCGTCGATCGCCGACATGGATGCCGACGTCATCACCATCGAGACCTCGCGTTCGGACATGGAGCTGCTCGATGCCTTCGACAACTTCAAGTACCCCAACGAGATCGGCCCCGGCGTGTACGACATCCACTCGCCGAACATTCCGAGCCAGGAGCACATCGTGCAGCTGATGAAGAAGGCGGCCGAGCGCGTTCCCGCCGAACGCCTGTGGGTCAACCCCGACTGCGGTCTGAAGACGCGCCAGTGGGCTGAAGTGGTGCCGGCGCTGACCAACATGGTGGCGGCCGCCAAGACGCTGCGCGCATCGGCCTGAGCTCAGCGCGGACTCCACCGGTCCCTTCTAGGGATGCCAGGTGGAGACCACCGCCGGAGTCTGCGCGGTGGGCCGGCCGGCCAGTGCATAGGAGAGTTCGTTCGCGGCCTTCATGATCGTCTTCGCGTGGCCGAGCAGCTTTGCCTTGGGCAGCCGGTCCGCGGGGCCCGAGATGCACACCGACCCCAGCAGCGCCCAGCGCAGGCCGAAGACCGGTGCCGACACGGTCGCCACGTTCTTCTCGCGCTCGCCGATGGAGAAGTGATAGCCCTTCTTGCGGATGTCTTCGTACAGCTTTCCGGGCTCGCCGGAGAACGCAAGAATCACCCGCCCCGGTGACCCCTTTTCCAGCGGCAGCATCGCGCCCATGCGCGCGTGATGCCGGATGGGCTGCGGCCCTTCCACGCGCGCCAGGCAAGTCCTGGAATTTCCTTCGCGCACATAGAACGCTGCGCTCTCGCCCGTTGCATGCGACAGGGCAAGCAGCATCGGCTCCACGACATTGTTGGCATCGAAGCTGGCTTGGTAGCGGGCTCCGAGCCAGCCTGCCGCAGGTCCCAATCGCCATTCGCCGTCGTCGCGCTGCACCACGTAGCCGGCAAGCGCCAGCGTGCGCAGCAGCCGCAGCGCGGTTGTCTTGTGCATGTGGCTGCGGCGGGTCAGCTCGGCCAGCGAGAGGCGCTCGTCCTGCATGCCGAAGGCATCGAGCAGCTGCAGGGCACGGGTGACTGCGGTCACGCCGCCCGTCGCGCCTTCGTCCACTTCACGCGGCTCTTCGATGACTTCGGTCGAGCGCTTTGCCGTCAGCAACTTGTTTCGCACAGTGGTCCATGGTCCGTTCAGTGGACCACCATTGTATGGAGCGGAACGCAAATCTAAAGTCGCTTCATGCCTCGGAGCACCACCGCTCGCAGGCACTGATAGATCGAACGATTCCGGAGACAACACAAATGCGCACCTCGAGCCCCAGCTCCATTCCTCGCCGCGCGGCCATCGGCCTCGCCCTTCTACTTTCTTGCGGCGTGACGCTGGCACAAGGCTATCCGGCGCGCCCCATCCGCCTCGTCGTGCCGTTCCCGCCGGGCGGCGGCACGGACATCATTGCCCGCGAGGTGGCGAACAAGGTCGCGACCTCGGAGGGCTGGACCATCGTCATCGACAACAAGCCCGGCTCCGGCGGCAACATCGGCGTCGACGCGGCAGCCAAGGCCAACCCCGACGGCTACACGCTGGTGCTGGGGCAGACCAGCAACCTCGCGATCAATCCGACGCTCTACGCCAAGCTGCCCTACGACCCGGTGAAGGACCTCGCAGCTGTGGGCCTCGTCGCCTCCGCACCGCTGGTGCTGGTGGTCTCGGCCGCGTCGCCCTACAAGAAGCTCGCGGACGTGGTCGCCGCCGCAAAGGCCAAGCCCACCGCACTCAACTACGCAAGCTCGGGCAACGGCACGGTGGCCCATCTCGCCACCGAGCAGTTCCAGAAGGCCGCGGGCGTGCAGTTCACGCATGTCCCCTACAAGGGCGCATCGCAAGGCCTGACCGACCTGGTCGGCGGCCAGATCCAGATGTACATCTCGTCCGTGCCGACCCTGATCGCGCAGATCAAGAGCGGCCAGTTGCGCGCGCTGGCCGTGACCTCTCTGCAACGCAACCGCGACTTGCCCGACGTGCCCACCATGGCCGAGTCTGGCTACAAGGATTTCGAGGCCGTCACATGGTTCGGCGTGGCGGGCCCCGCGGCCATGCCGAAGGATGCGGTCACCAAGCTCAACGCAGCTTTCAACAAGGCGCTCGCCACGCCCGAGGTGCAGAAGAAGCTCGCAGCGCAAGGCGCGGAGGTGATGTCCGGCCCGCCCGAGAAGTTCGCATCGCTGATTCGCACGGACGGTGTTCGCTGGGGCGCCGTCGTCAAGGTTTCGGGCATCAAGCTGGATTGAGCGCCCTTCTTCATCCCATCACTTCTGAAAGCACTCTCATGTCATCGCCCCTCCCCGACATCGTCCGCAACTTCGAGCGCGTGCCCGCGCACATCGTGGCGCAGGCTGCCGAATTCCAGCCGGCCATCCTGGCCGACGTGGCCGGGCGCCGCGGCGCGGTGGACGGCCGCATCAAGGCGTTGCGTCCCCGCATGAAGCTGGCCGGCACCGCGATCACCGTAGAAGTTCGCCCCGGCGACAACCTGATGATCCATGCCGCCATTGCCATGGCGAAGCCCGGCGACGTGCTCGTGATCGACGGCAAGGGCGACCAGACCTCCGCGCTCATGGGCACGATCATGATGACCGCCTGCAAGCAGGTCGGCATTGCCGGCGTGGTCATCGACGGGGCCTGCCGCGACAGCAACGAGATCGACGAGATGGACTTCCCTGTCTTTTCCGTCGGCACCAATCCGAACGGGCCGACCAAGAACATCGGCGGGCGCATCGGGCATCCGGTGTCGATCGGCGGCGTCACGGTGCATCCGGGCGACTTCATCGTCGGCGACGGCGACGGCGTGGTCGTGGTGGAGCGCGAGAAGATCGAATCGCTGCTGCCTCTCGCCGCGAAGAAGGTGAAGGACGAGGCCGCACGCATCGCCGCCATCAAGGACGGGGACACCGCCGCCAAGTGGCTCGATGCAGCCCTGCGCACGGCCGGTGTGCTGAAGGAGGGCGAGACGCTGTGACAGCCATCCTGGTGACGGGCGCCGACCTCGCGCCACAGGCACTCGACCTCCTCGAGGGATACGAAGTCATCTACGCGGGCAAGACACCGACCGAAGACGACCTCGTGGCCCTGTGCCGCGCGCATGACCCGGTGGCCATCATCGTCCGCTACGGCAAGGTGGGCCCGGCGGTCATGGACGCGGCCCCTGCGCTCAAGGTGATCTCCAAGCACGGCAGCGGCACGGACACCATCGACAAGGCGGCCGCACAGGCACGCGGCATCGAGGTCGTCGCGGCCGTGGGCGCCAATGCAGCAGCGGTGGCCGAGCAGGCGCTCGCGCTGCTCCTGGCCTGCGCCAAGTCGGTGGTGGCGCTCGATGCGCGCATGCATGCCGGCCATTGGGACAAGGCAACGCACAAGAGCCTCGAGCTCGGCGGCCGCACCATCGGCCTCATCGGGCTCGGTGCCATCGGGCTTCGCTTTGCGCGCATGGCCGATGCGCTCGGCATGCGCGTGCTTGGGTTCGATCCGTACGCCAAGAATCTTCCGGCGTACGTACAAGCCGTGGACCTGGCGACCATCTGGGCCGAATCGGATGCCATCTCTCTGCACTGCCCGTTGACGGACGACAACCGCGGGCTGCTCGACGCCGAGACGCTGGCACGATGCAAGCGCGGCGTGATCGTCATCAACACGGCACGCGGCGGCCTGATCGAAGAGGCCGCGCTGCTGGCGGCGGTCCGCTCGGGCCAGGTGGCCATGGCCGGGCTGGACAGCTTCGCGGTCGAGCCGATGACGCCCGGCCATCCGTTCCAGGGCGAGAAGAACATCGTGCTGAGCCCGCACATCGGCGGCGTGACCAGCGATGCCTACGTGAACATGGGCGTGGGCGCAGCGAAGAATCTGCTGCAGGTGCTCGCCCGCCAGACGACGAGCGTCTGAGGCGCAGCCGCAAGGCGGCACCATCCGGACCAGGACAAGGAGACAAAAAAATGAACAGAGGCAAGAACGCCCGCCGGGCGGTGGCCGTGCTCGGGCTGTCGGCCACGCTGGCGGCAGTAGCAACGGCACATGCACAGACCTGGCCAGCCAAGCCGGTGCGCATCCTCGTCGGCTTTTCCGCAGGCGGCCCCACCGACGTCGTGGCGCGCGCCTTTGCCGACCACGCATCACGCGCCCTGGGCCAGCCCTTCATCGTGGACAACAAGCCCGGCGCCAACACGATCCTGGCGGCAGAGGCAGTCGCTGCCGCGCCGGCCGACGGCTACACGCTGCTGCTGGGCGCAACGAATCACACGATGATCCCGGCGCTCTACAGCCAGCGGGTCAAGTTCGACGCCGTGCGGTCGTTCGCCCCGGTGTGCTCGCTCGCCGTGAGCCCGACGGTGCTGGTCGTGGGGCCGTCGATGCCCGTCAAGTCGTTCGGCGCGTTCCTGCAGGCGGTCAAGGCCGAGCCGGGCAAGCGCACCTATGCCACGCCGGGCTCGGGCAGCTCGGGGCACTTCGCGAGCGCGCAATTCACGCGGCTGACAGGCACGTCGATGAACCACATCCCGTACAAGGGCGCGGCGCAGGCAACGACCGATCTCATGGGAGGCCAGGTCGACAGCTCTTTCGCTACGCTGGGCTCGGTGCTCGCCCAGGTGCAGTCGGGCAAGCTGACGGCCCTGGCCGTGGCGGCACCGAAGCGCTCGGCACTGCTGCCGGACGTACCGACTTTCGAGGAGGTGGGCGTCAAGGGCTACACGGCCGACGCCTGGTACGGCCTGCTGGCACCCGCAAAGACGCCGCCGGAAGTCCTGGCCGTGCTGCGCCGCGCAGCCACCGAGTTTGCGCAAGCGCCGGCCACGCAGGAGAAGCTGCGTTCGCTCGGCATGGAAGCACAGAACACCTGCGCCGATGCCTTCGGCGCGCAGCTGGCGCGCGAGGTCAAGCTCTATGGCGAGTTGGCCCGAACGTTCGATCTCAAGACCGAATGAACGCACATCCCAGGAAACCAGAATGAAAGCCATCCAACGCATGCTCGCCGCGTGCCTCTTCGCTGCTGCCGCTTCCGCCCAGGCCGCCTTTCCGGACCGCCCCATCACGCTCGTCGTGCCGTATGCGCCGGGCGGCTCCGCGGACGCGCTGGCGCGCGTGCTGGCGGTGCGCATGGGCGAGAAGCTGGGCACCAGCGTGATCGTCGACAACAGGCCCGGCGCCAGCGGAACCATCGGTGCGAGCTTTGCGGCCAAGGCCGCGCCCGACGGCTACACGGTGCTCTACGACGCAACGCCCTACTCGATCAATCCGCATCTCTTTCCCCGGATGCCGTACGCGGGCAATGCCCTGCAGCCGCTGGCGCTCGTCTCGCTGGCGCCCAACATCGTGATCGTCCGCGCGGAGTCGCCGGTGAAGAGCATCAAGGACCTCGCGGACAAAGCGAAGGCCGAACCCGGAAAGCTCAACTTCGCATCGGGCGGAAGCGGCACCGTGCAGCGGCTTGCGGCGGAACTGCTGCGCCAGCGGCTCGGGCTCGACATGGTGCATGTCGGCTACAAGAGCGGCGGCCCGGCCATCTCCGATGTCATGGGCGGGCAGGTCGACTTCATGTTCAGCACCATCGCCGCGTCGTATCCGCTCGTGTCTTCCGGCAAGCTGCGCGCGCTGGCGGTGTCGTCGCCGCAGCGCTCGGCGCGCCTGCCCGATGTGCCGACCATCGCCGAGACCGTAGCGCCCGGCTACGAGGCCTACGAGTGGAACGGCCTGCTCCTGCCGGCCGGCACGCCGGCGCCCATTGCCGACAAGCTCCACAAGGCGGTGGTCGATGTCCTGAAGAATGACGAAGTGAAGCGGCGCTTCGTGGACGTTGGCGTGCAGCCGGTCGGCTCGACGCCATCCGAGTTCGCCGACTTCCTGAAGAAGGAAGATGCGAAATGGGCGGAAGTGATCCGCAAGGGCAACATCAAGCTCGACTGAAGACAGCCATGGACCACACCTCTGACGCGCAGCCGGTTCCCCATTCGGTGGGGACGAACCGGCCTGCGACTGCACTGCCCGCCGATGCCTGCGACAGCCACATGCACATCTTCGACCCGCGCTTCGCCGCGTCGCCGCACTGGAAGCGCCAGCCGCCGCGGGCCGAGGTGGCCGCCTATCGGCTTTTGCAGCAGCGGCTAGGAACTTCGCGCACGGTGGTCGTCAATCCCTCGACCTACGGCACGGACAACGCCTGCACGCTCGACGCACTCGCGCAACTGGGCGAGAGCGCGCGCGGCATCGCAGTCGTCGGCCAGGACGTAGCCGACGACGAGCTCGACCGCCTGGCGGCGCATCGCGTCTGCGGCTTGCGCGTGAACTTCGTGACGCCGCAGTCCTGGGGCGTCACCACGGCGCAGATGCTGACGACGCTGGCGCGAAAGGTGGCCCGGCTGGGTTGGCACATCCAGGTCTTCCTGCAGCCCGAACAACTGTTGGAACTCGCGCCGATATTGGCGGCACTCCCGGTGCCGCTGGTGATAGACCACATGGCCCGCATCGACCCGGCCGACGGCGTCGATGGCGCCGCGTTTGCCGTGGCGCGCCGGCTGCTCGACGGTGGCAACACGTGGATGAAGCTGTCGGGCGTCTACATGCGATCGCGCGACGGGGCGCCCGCCTACCAGGATGCCTACGCACTGGGCCGTGCGCTGGTCAGGGCAGCGCCGGAACGGCTGGTCTGGGGCAGCGACTGGCCTCACACCACGGAGACTCCAGGCACCGTCAACGATGCCGACCTGGCCGACGTGCTCTCGGCATGGTGCGATGGCGCCACCGCCGTGCGCGACCGTATCCTGGTCGACAACCCCGCGAGGCTCTATGGCTTCGCGATGACCTGATTGCAGAGGAGACCGACTTGTACCTATTGCAAGCGCCCCAGGTGCTGGACCTGCAGACCTTCACCAGCATGCCCGAGTCCTTCCGCCGCCCGGAGCCCAGTGTCTGGGCCGATGCCAACCGCGGCGGCCAGGTGACCGATTCCTTTCTCGAAGGCCCTGTGTTCGACGACGACGGCAACCTCTACGTCACGGACATCCCTTTCGGCCGGATATTCCGCATAGACACATCGGGCGAATGGACGCTGGTCGCCGAGTACGACGGCGAGCCGAACGGCATGAAGTTCGTCGACGCACACACCCTGCTCGTCACCGACTACAAGAACGGCCTGATGCGGGTGGATGTACGAACCGGCCGCGTCACGCCGCACCTTCAGCGGCGCAACACCGAGAGCTTCAAGGGCGTGAACGACCTGGTGCTCGATGCGCAGGGCAACGTCTACTTCACGGACCAGGGCCAGAGCGGGTTGCACGACCCTTCGGGCCGCCTGTATCGCCTGAGGCCCGACGGGCAGCTCGACCTGTTGCTGTCCAACGTGCCCAGCCCGAATGGCGTGGCCCTCTCGCCGGACGGCAAGGTGCTCTATCTCGCGGTGACGCGCGGCAACTGTGTCTGGCGCGTGCCGTTGCTGGCCGACGGGAGCGTTGCCAAGGTGAGCCAGTTCTTCACGTCCTACGGGCCCAGCGGCCCCGACGGGCTTGCGGTCGACACGCAGGGTCGGTTGCTGGTGGCCAATCCCGGCCTGGGCTATGTCTGGGTGCTCAACACGCGCGCCGAACCCGTCATGGTGCTGCGCGGGCCCACCGGCGCCTCGACGACGAACATCGCCTTCGGTGGCGCTGGCAGGTCGACCTTGTTCGTCACCAACTCCACGCACGGCAACGTGCTGAAGCTGGCGCTCGACGCTCCTGGCGTGGAACTTCATCGCCGGTCGTCCTAGCCCCCCAAGCCCTTCCTGCAGGCTCGCAAGCGTCGATGGGCGGGTCTTTTGCGATTTGTTTCAAAAAAGGCCTTTACCTCCCGAAGGAAACTTTTCCCGGTCTTTTGCACACCTACCACGCATTGTTTGCAAAACCCAACACCGAGGAACACTCCATGCGTCTCACGACGAAGGGCGGCTTCGCCTTGACGGCCATGATCGATGTCGCCATGCGCGAACGGGACGGCCCCGTACCGTTGGCCTCGATCAGCCGACGACAGCACATTGCCCGCTCGTCGCTCGAACTGCTGTTCAGCAAGCTGCGCCAGCATGCGCTGATCAAGGCAACGCGCGGACCGGGCGGCGGCTACACGCTGACGCGCAGGGCGTCCGAAATCACCGTGGCGGACATCCTCGCTTCGGTCGATGGTCAGCCACTGGCCGACACCGAAGCCTCGCCGAACAAGGAAGACGTCGGCGGCAGCAGCAAGGGCTGCTACTCGACCGATGCGCTGTGGGCCTCCGCCAAGCACCATGTCATGGAATTCCTGGGCTCCGTCACGCTGCAGAGCCTGGTCGAAGACCAGCTGGCCAAGGGCGTGCGCGTCGAGCACGAGCCCCCGAAGAAGAAAGAAGCCCTACCGAGCCCCGCAACCCTGCCGATGCGCGTGAACGCGCCGAACTCGGTGTTCGCGTGGAACGGCGTGTTCGCCAAGCGCTGAAGACAAAGCAGGCTTTACATGGCTGACTGACCTGAAACGCAACGCGCATTACGGGTTTTGAAAGCTCGTACGGCAAGGGATCGATGCTTCCGGAAAACGCCGGAGGCCCTTGCCGGAGATCGCCTTGGTTTCTCTTTCTGCACGCCCACGCGCGGCCTGTGTCCGCCTGTCCGACATCGCTTTCACGCTGCTTGCCATCCTTGCGATCGGTGCGCTGGTCCCCGCCTGCGGAGGCGACAGGGGCAGCAGCAATAGCCACAGCAGCAGTGCCCCGACCCGTCCGGCGGCGTCCGCGAAAGCGCCCGACGACGCACCCCGCGACTGCACCGTCACCCTGGAGGGCGACTCGATCCTCTATGGCGCCTACAACAACAACCAGCGCTTCGACGAGCCGCCCGCGGCGATGCTCAAGCGCATGCGGCCGGCCTACACGGTGCTCGACAACAGCGTGGCGGGGTCGACGGCCGCCCAGCGCGCGCCCGCCTTCTCCAGCACACCGCTGACCACGCATTTCGTGGTGCTGCAACACGGCATCAACGACGGGCAGTTCGGCCAGCCCTACGAGCCGGCGCTGCGCCGCATGGTGGCGCACGTGCAGGCCCAGGGGCGCACACCGCTCGTCACCGGCCTCAGCCGCCAGACGCACCCCGCCCCGGGCAGGGACGCAGCCGACAACATCGCCCGGCGCGTGGCCGGCGAGACCGGCGCGCTGTTTGCCGACTGGGGTGCCGTGTCCTTCAAGCCCGCCGAGATGGCGGACGTGCTGCACCCAGCCCCGGCCTACAGCGAGCGGCTGGTCGGGCGCATCGTGGCCCTGCTCGACCAGGCCGCGCCCGAGTGCAGGAACTGACACCCGCAACTTTTTTTCGATACGCCATTACGGGTTTTGGTGGCTCCATTCGGCAAGGAAGTGCATTCACCTGAGACCGAAAGAGGAGCCGCCTCGCCATGCTTCAGAGCACTTTCCGCACGTCACCGTCATCGCCCGAATCGTCCCCGTCTCCCCGCCAGGAGGCGGCCCGATGAGCGCAAGCAGCCTTTGCGTCGTCGCGACCGCCTTCTTCGCGCTCGGCGTCGTCTGGTTCACGGGCAAGGCGCTCGGTGTGCGCGCCGCGGGCACGCCGCCGGCCCACATCGGCGCCCGGCCGGAGCCTGTCGCCACGCGCGAGCGCATCGACCTGCGACAGCCGCTGCGCGCGCTCGCCGTCACCCACGGGGCAACGCTGGCGCAACGCGGCATCGGGCTCGACCTGCGCCTGCCGGAAGACCCGCTGCCGGTGGCCGTGATCGCGGGCGACCTGCCCCAGCTCATGGCGCATATCGCCGACGCGGCGGCTGCCACCCTGCCGCAGGGCACGACGCTGCACGTGCTGGCGCGCGCCGAAGGGCACCAGGCGGTGATCAGCTGGCGCGAGGCCACCATCGACAGCGACACCGACGCACCCCGCCTCTCGCACGCCTTCGAAACCAGCGCCAGCCGCGCGGCCACGCCCCGCATCCATGCCTGCCGGGCCATCGTGGCGCGGCATGGCGCGCGCATCTATACCGCGCCCTCGCCCCTGGGCGACGGCTGCCTCACGCTGCGGTTTCCGCTGTACGGCGACCGCGCGGTGCGTGCCCCGAAGGGGCTGCTGTGATGGCCACCCCGTGGCTCTTCGTGCCGCCACCCACCCGCGCACGAACACGGGCGCGAACCACCGTCGGCGCCTCAGGCTCCCTGCGCTCCTGGCTGGCCAGCGCGGGCTGCCTCGGCGCGGCGGCGGGCGGCCTTGCGCTGTCGATCGGCCTCGGGCGCTGCGAGGCTGGCAGCACCAGCGCCGCCAGCCTGTCCACGCTCGCGCCGATCATGCAGACCCGGGGCCATCCCCCGGCGGGATGCAGCCGCGGCAGTAAAGCTTTCACAAATGCCAACCCAGTGAGATAGATTCATGCCTGCAACGCTCGCTGCGTTCCCGAACGACTTCTCTTTCCCTTCCATGCCGGACCGTCCTCCCACGCGCAGTGTGGAAACCCTCTACGGCGACCACCACGGCTGGCTGCTCGGATGGCTGCGCCGCAAGCTCGGCCACGCGGGCGACGCCGCCGACCTCGCGCAGGACACATTCGTGCGCGTGCTGGGCCGTCCGGGCGATGTCGAAGAGGTGCGCGAGCCGCGTGCCTGGCTCACCACCATCGCGCACGGCCTCGTGGTCGACCACGTGCGCCGCCGCACGCTGGAGCGCGCCTGCATGGAAGCCATCGCGGCCCTGCCGGAGCCCCAGGCGCCCTCGCCCGAGACGCAACTGCTGCTGGTCGAGGCGCTGGTGCGCATCGACACCATGCTCGACGGCCTCCCGCCCAAGGCGCGCAGCGCCTTCCTGCTCTCGCGGCTCGACGGCCTGGGCTATGCCGAGATCGCGCAGCGCCTGAACGTGAGCCTGAGCTCGGTCGAGAAATACATGGCAACTGCCATCCGCCACTGCCTGGCGCTGCGATGAAACCTGCATTCCCCTCTTCTTCTCCTTCGTCCGGCGACGGCGGCAACGCCTCCGACCTGCTCGAACAGGCCATCGCCTGGGTCGTGCGGCTGGGCTCCGGCAGCGCGGACGAAACAACGCACAGCGCCTGCGACGCATGGCGCGCCGCGCACCCCGCGCACGAACAGGCCTGGCAGCAGGTGCAGGCCGTGGAAGACGCCTTCCGCCAGGTGCCGCGCATCGGCGGCAGTATGAGCGGCGATATGAGCAGCGACATGGGCGACGCAGGCGGCGCGCTGGCCCACGGCGCGCTGCAGGCCGCGGCCCTGATGCGCGCGCAACAGCAGCGGCAGCAGCAAAGCCGGCGCCGCGCACTCGGCGTGCTGGGCCTGGCTGTCACCGGCGGCGTCGTCGGCCTGTTCGTCTGGCGCGAAACGCCCTGGGAGCAACGCACGAACTACGCCACCGCCGTGGGCGAGCGCCAGCGCGTGACGCTGGCCGACGGCACCGAGCTGAACATCAACACCGGCTCCGAGGTGCAGGTGATCTTCTCGCCGCGCCAGCGGCGCATCGTGCTGAGCCGCGGCGAGCTCTTCGTGCGCACCGGCGCCGACAGCGGCGCGCTGCTGGGCCACCGCGCCTTCTGGGTCGAGACGCCGCATGCGCGCTTCGAGGCGCTCGGCACGCGCTTCGGCGTGCGCGAGCAGGACGACCAGACACGGCTATCGCTCACCGAAGGCCGCGTGGCCATCCATACCGAAGGCGCACCGCCGGTGGTCGCACAGGCCGGCGACGGCTACATCGTGCGCGGCGGCGCTGCACAGCCCCAGCGCATCGTCGACCGCAGCTTCGAGCCCGACGCCTGGACCGACGGCGCGCTGGTGGCCCGGCAGATGCGCCTGGACGCCTTCGTCGCAGAACTCGCGCGCTACCACGGCACTCCGCTGCTGTGCGATGCGGACGTGGCCTCGCTGCGCGTGTCGGGCGTGTTCCAGCTCAATGGCCCCGACCCGGTCGGCCGCGCGCTCGAAGCGCTGGTTCGCACACTGCCTGTACGGCTCGAACATGGCACAGGAGGCACATTGACTGTTGCGCGACGTTGAGACGGCTTAATCCGGACCGCCCTCCCGGGTTCTGGCGGTTCCGGCCGGCAAGGCCCACCCTGCTTCCCGCGCTGCTGCTGGGCGTCGCGGCGGGCTGGGCTGCGCCCGCAGGATCCGCACGTGCACAGGCGGAGGCCTCCGCACGCGCCGGTTTCGATGTTCCGGCCGGCGCGCTCGAAGACGCGCTCAGCACCTTCGCGCGCCAGGCCGGCATCACGCTGTCTTTCGATCCGGCGCTGGTGCGTGGCAAGAACGCGGCCGCGCTGCAGGGCAGCCGCACGGTGCCCGAAGGCCTGGCCGAGCTGCTGTCGCCCCACCAGCTGGAGGCCGTGCCCGGCAGCAGCGGCGCCTATGCAGTGCGCCCGGCCGGGGCCACGGCGGCAGCGCCGGGCACCGGCAGCACGCTGCCCACGCTCACCGTCACCGCACAGGGCGAGCGCGCTGACGGCCAGGTGCAGGGCTACGTGGCGCAGCGCAGCGCCACCGCCACACGCACCGACACGTCGCTGCTCGAAACGCCGCGCGCCGTCACCGTCGTCACGCGCGCGCAGATGGACGACCAGGCCGTGCACACCGTCGAGCAGTCGCTGCGCTATTCCGCCGGCGTGCTCACCGAGGTCAGCGGCTACGACCCGCGCTTCGCGTCGCTCACGGTGCGCGGCTTCACGCCCGCCGAATACCTCGACGGCTTCAAGCTCCCCACCACCAGCCTCGTCACGCGGTGGCTGGTCGAGCCGCAGGTGCTGGAGCGCGTCGAGCTGCTGAAAGGACCGGGCGCGGTCTACGACCCATCGGCGCCGGGCGGGGCCATCAACATGGTGTCGAAGCGCCCTTCGGCGGAGGCGGTGCGCGAGGTGAGCCTTTCGGTGGGCAACCGCAACCGCTACCAGGGCAGCTTCGACCTCGGCGGCGCGATGAACGCCGACGGCAGCCTGCTCTTCAGGCTCAACGGCGTGCTGCGCAACAGCAACGGCCAGACCGACTTCTCGCGCGACGACCGCAACTTCATTGCCCCGTCGCTGACCTGGACGCCATCGCCGCGCACCAAGGTCACGCTGATGGCCGAGGCCACGCGCGACCGCATGACGCCCAAGAGTATCTGGCCCGAAGGCGCCCTCATCTCGCCCAACCCCAACGGCAGCATTCCGCGCGAACGCTTCATCGGCGAGCCCGGCTTCGACCGCTATAACCGCGATGCGTTCTCGCTCACCTACCTGCTGGAGCACCAGCTGAACGACAACTGGACGCTGCGGCAGAACGCGCGCCACGCGACGCTCGACATCGACTACCGGCAGATCTACGGCACCGGCTTCGAGAGCGACCTGCGCACACTCGACCGCTCGGTGGTGCGGATGAAGGACAAGAGCCGCACCACCACGCTCGACACCCAGCTCGAGGGGCGCTTTCGCACCGGGCCGGTGGAGCACACGCTGCTGATGGGGCTGGAGTACCAGCGCCAGAGCAGCACCACGCAGACCAGCGTCGATCCGGCCTCCTCCATCGATGCCTTCGCACCGGTCTATGGCGCGCCCGTGCCCGAGCCCGCGTTCTCCGTTCAGTCGACCAACGGCATCACGCAGCGCGGGCTCCATGTGCAGGACCAGATGCGCGCGGGGCCGTGGTCCCTCGGGCTGGCCGTGCGGCAGGACCGGGCGCACAACAGCGCCAGCCCGGGGCCGCAGGCGGCAGCGTCGTCCATCGGCCTCGACACCAATACCAAGACCACCTACAACGCGGGCCTGCTCTACCTTGCGCCGAACGGCCTGGCGCCCTACTTCAGCTACTCGACCTCGTTCACCCCGCTGCTGGGCACCATCGCCGGCGGCGACCTCCTGAAGCCCGAGCTCGGCCGGCAGTTCGAGGTGGGCCTGAAGTACCGCCCGCCGAACGTGGACGCACTGTTCACCGTGTCGGTCTTCGACCTGAAGAAGAACAACTCGCCCACGTTCACCCCGTATGTGCTCAACCCGGTTTCGCAGATCGGCGAGGTGCGCACGCGCGGCCCGGAGTTCGAGGCGCGCGCCTCGCTGACCCGGCAGCTCAAGCTGGTGGCCAGCTACACCCTGCTCGACGCAAAGATCACCCGCAGCCTGAACCCCGAAGAACTGGGCAAGCAGCCGCTCAACACAGCGCGCCAGACCGCCGCACTGTGGCTCGACTACCGCTTCGGCAGCCCCGAGCTGCAAGGCTGGAGCGTGGGCGGCGGCGTGCGCCGTGTCGGCAAGGTGCCGGCCAGCGTGGACAACAGCAGCTACAACCCGGCCTACACGCTGGTCGATGCGGCCATCCGTTACGAACGCGGCCCCTACAGCTTTGCGCTGAACGCCACCAACCTCTTCGACAAGAGCTACGTCGCGGGCTACGGCCAGTACTTCGGCCAGGGGCGCACGGTGCAGGCGAAGCTCACCTACCGCTGGTAGCCATGACGACAGTGGCTCGTCAGCGCAGCGTTGCGTGCGGATGCAGCGGATGCGCCAGCGTGTCCGCAATCAACCGCAGCGCCTGATCGCACTGCTCGCGCGACATCGGCCCGCCCAGGCAGATGCGCACCGCATCGGGCGGATCGCCATCGGTGGAAAAGGCCGCACTCGCCACCACGCCCACGTTCTGCGTGCGCAGGTACGACGCGAATTCCACCGGGCTCCAGCCCGGCGTGAGCGGCAGCCACGCATGAAAGCCCTCGGGGTGCGCCTGCAGCCCGCTGTCGCCCAGGTAGCGCGTGGCCAGCACCTGTCGCGCCACCGACTCCGCGCGCACCGCCTGAAGCATCTCTTCGGCCGTGCCGTCTTCCACCCACAGCGTGGTCAGCGCATTGGTGATCGGCGAGGCCATCACCGTGGTAGCGCGCATCGCGCCCGCCAGCCGCTGCGACTGCACCACGGTCGGCGAGCACACGTACGCGCTGCGCAGCCCCGCGCCGAAGCATTTGGAGAAACCGCTCACGTAGTACGTGAGCCCCGGCGCCAGCGTGGCCAGTGACGCGGGCGTCTGGCGTGGCAGCATGCCGTAGGCGTCGTCCTCGATGATCGGCACCGCATAGCGCAGCGCCACGTCGGCCAGCGCCTCGCGCCGTGCGCGCGACACGGTGGCCGCCGTGGGGTTCAGCAGCGTGGGGTTGCAGTACAGCGCCTTGGGCTTGAGCGTCTTGCAGGCGTGCTCGAAGGCATCGGCGATGGGGCCGTCGTCGTCCATCTGCAGCGCGTGCAGCTGCACGCCGAGCTGCGCGGCGATGGCCTTCACGCCCGGGTAGGTGAGCGTTTCCACGCAGATCAGCTCGCCCGGCCGCGCCAGCTGCGAGAACAGCGCAGTCAGCACGCCGTGGATGCCGGGGCACACCAGGATGCGGTCGACGCTCGCGTCGGGCACGAAGGGCCGCAGCCAGTGCATTGCGGCGGCGCGGTCGTGCGCGGTGCCGCCGAAGTCCTGGTAGCGCAGCAGGTCGTGGAAGTCGACCTGCGCGAAGGCGCGGCTGGCGCTGTCGTGCAGCCGCGCCATCAGGTGCTCGTCGTCGGGCTCGGGCGGCATGTTCATCGTCATCTCGGCGCCGCTGCCGCCGCGCAGCCGCAGGCTCGGGCTGCCAGAGCGGATGAAGGTGCCGGTGCCGGCGCGCGAGTCGATCAGCCCGCGCTTGCGCGCCTCGGCATAGCCGCGCGCCACCGTCGTGTAGTTCAGCTCCAGGTCGGCGGCCAGCTCGCGCAGCGTGGGCAGGCGGTCGCGCACGCCGAGCCGGCCGGTCTTGATGTCGTCGGCGATCAGGTCGGCCAGCAGCAGGTAGGCCGGCCGGGCGGTGTTGCGCAGCTGCTTGCGCCAGTGGGCGGTGATCGTGGTCATCGGTGATGGTCCGGCGAAGTTGATTGCATCCATTGATTGCATCTGGCTACCGATCAACATGCAGGATCCGCGCCCGCGCCAGAGGGGATGAATGCTTCGATCAGGTGCGATCAACCCCATTGATCGGGTGCATTGATCGCATGGCATGTGCGTCGTCGCGGTGCAGAACAGGCCGCGCAGGCCCACCCCGAGGCGGCGTTTTCGGGTACCGGAAAAATTTTTGCGTGCACGCAGCCCGCACTGCTGCACGTTGATCGCGCATTGATCGCATGAACCCGGCAAACCGCTGGCACATCGCCTGCGAAGGAAAAGGCACGCAACACCTGCGTACCCACCACCCAACCGGAGTACCTCATGCCCAAAGTCACCCGCCCCCGCAACGAAAAAGGCGAGTTCCTCGTCGACTACGAAGAGAAGGTGTTCGAAGACGTCAAGGCCGAACCCGGCCAGAAGGCGCTCGTCACCTTCCACACCGTGGCCTTCGAGGGTTCGATCGGCTTCGTGAACCTGCTGCAGGCCACGCGGCTGCGTCGCAAGGGCTTCGAGACTTCCGTCCTGCTGTACGGCCCCGGCGTGACGCTGGGCGTGCAGCGCGGCTTTCCCACGCTGGGCGACGAAGCCTTTCCGGGCCACCAGAACTTCAACAAGCAGCTCGCCAAGTTCATGGAAGAGGGCGGCAAGGTGTACGCCTGCCGCTTCGCGCTGCAGGCGCTGTACGGCCATGGCGAAGGCGCGCTGATCGAGGGCATCACGCCGATCAACCCGCTCGACGTGCTCGACCTCGTGCTGCTGCACAAGAAGGCGAACGCCGTGGTCATCGACACCTGGACGCTGTAAGGCAGCACGAGCGATGGCTTCCACCTCCCGCATCGTGCGCGCAGCGGCGATCCAGATCGCGCCCGACTTCGAGCGGCCCGACGGCACGCTCGACCGGGTGTGCAGCGCCATCGACGAAGCCGCATCGAAGGGCGCGCAGATCGCGGTCTTCCCCGAGACCTTCGTGCCCTACTACCCCTACTTCAGCTTCGTGCTGCCGCCGGTGCTGCAGGGCGCGCCGCACCTGCAGCTGGTGGAGCGCGCGGTGGTCGTGCCCGGCCCCGTCACGCAGGCGGTGGCCCAGCGGGCCCGTGCGCGCGGCATGGTGGTGGTGCTCGGCGTGAACGAGCGCGACCACGGCAGCCTCTACAACACGCAGCTGGTGTTCGACGCCGACGGCACTCTGGTGCTCAAGCGCCGCAAGATCACGCCCACTTATCACGAGCGCATGGTCTGGGGCATGGGCGACGGCGCCGGCCTCAAGGTGGTCGACACGGCCGTGGGCCGCGTCGGCGCACTGGCCTGCTGGGAGCACTACAACCCGCTCGCACGCTACGCGCTGATGGCGCAGCACGAGCAGATCCACTGCGCGCAGTTTCCCGGCTCGCTGGTCGGTCCGATCTTCGCGGAGCAGATGGAAGTGACCATCCGCCACCACGCGCTGGAGTCAGGCTGCTTCGTGGTCAACGCCACCGGCTGGCTCACCGACGAGCAGATCCGCAGCGTGACGCCCGACGCCAACCTGCAGAAGGCGCTGCGCGGAGGCTGCCACACGGCCATCGTCTCGCCCGAGGGCAAGCACCTCGCGCCGCCGCTCACCGAGGGCGAAGGCATGGTGATTGCCGACCTCGACATGGCGCTGATCGCCAAGCGCAAGCGAATGATGGATTCGGTCGGCCACTACGCGCGGCCCGAGCTGCTGTCGCTCGCCATCAACGACCGGCCGGCGCAGACCACCGTGCCCATGCACCTCACGCAACCTTTTGCCCAACGGAGCCCCGACCATGACGACAACACCCACGACGATGCAGCCGCAGGACAGCCGGCAGCTGATGACCGAGCTCCAGTCCTTCGGGTTGCGGCTGGTTGACCCTTCGGCCGGCGTCTCGAGCCGCCGCGGCGGCGCGGGCCCTTCGGACCACAAGGCCGTGACGGTCGACGGCCACACGATCATGGTGCCGGTCCACACCTCCACCGCCTGGCACTCGCCCTTCACCGCCGAGGCGCCCGACGCCACCGGCATGAGCCGCGTGATGCGCGGCAGCATTCCCATTGCGAGCATCAGCTTTCCGAAGCAGCCGCGCTTCTACGCGATGCAGACCTTCGACGGCGTGCCCTACTCGCACATCGCCACGCTGCACGGCAGCGACGTGCTCGCCACCACCGTGCTGCAGACCTGCATCCGCTACGAGAGCCGCAAAAAAAGCTGCAAGTTCTGCGCGATCGGCCAGTCGCTCGCGGCCGGTCGCACCATCGCGCGCAAGACGCCCGAGCAGCTTGCCGAGGTGGCGCGCGCCGCCGTGCTGCTCGACGGCGTGAAGCACATGGTGATGACCACCGGCACGCCCAACGCCACCGACCGCGGCGCGGCCGTGCTGTGCGAGAGCGCCTTCGCCATCAAGGCCGCGGTCGACATTCCCATCCAGGGCCAGTGCGAGCCGCCTGACGACGACCAGTGGTTCCACCGCATGAGGGCCGCTGGCATCGACACGCTGGGCATGCACCTCGAAGTGGTCACGCCCGAGGTGCGCGAACGCATCATGCCGGGCAAGGCCAGCGTGCCCGTCTCACGCTACATGAGCGCCTTCGAAGCCGCCGTGGGCGTGTTCGGACGCGGGCAGGTCAGCACCTACATCCTGGCCGGGCTGGGCGACACGCGCGAGGCCATTCTCGACACCTGCGACCAGCTGCTGGCGCGCGGCGTGTACCCCTTCGTCGTGCCCTTCGTGCCGATCAGCGGCACACCGCTCGAAGACCATCCCGCACCCTCGCCCGAGTTCATGAAGTCGCTGCTCGCGCCGCTGGGTGAGCGCGTGGTGGCGGCGGGCCTGCGCTCGGCCGACATCAAGGCCGGCTGCGGCAAATGCGGCGCGTGCTCGTCGCTCTCCGTCTACGAAAGCTGAACATGCTGTGCATCGACGACCTCTGCGAGATGCGCGAACGGATGGGCGACCACTACGCGCCCGTCGAATACCTGGTGCGCGAAGCCGCGCAGCAGTGGGAGCGCGATGAGGCCATGGCGCTGCGCCGCGCGGTGTTCTGCATCGAGCAGGGCATCTTCGTGCGCGACGACCGCGATGCCATCGACGACCATGCGCGCTTGCTGGTGGCCATGTCGTGCAACGGCGGCATGCCCGAGCAGGTGGTGGGCACTGTGCGAATCCATCGCGGTGAAGCCGAAGGCGAATGGTGGGGCTCGCGGCTGGCCGTGCACCCCGCGTTCCGCAGCCAGGGGCACCTGGGCGCGACGTTGATACGGCTGGCGGTGTCGCGCGCCAACGCGCTGGGTTGCGAGACCTTTCTCGCGCAGGTGCAGATGCAGAACGTGCCGCTGTTCAACAAGCTCGGCTGGACGGTGCTCGAAGAAACGAGCGTGCACGGCCGCCCGCATGCGCGCATGCAGGCCGACCTGGGCCGCTATCCGCCCTGCCACGACCCCGTGAGCGGCTTCGTCACGCGCGCGAAGGTGCTGGCATGACGACGAACGTCCACGAGATTGCAGAAGCCTTGCGCGCCACGCGCGGCTTCGCCCACAAGCGCGACATCAGCGACGTGGTGTCGGCGCTGGGCCGCTCGCTGCCCGGCGGCCATGCCGCGCTCGCGCAGGCCGTGCCCATCGGCGACGACTGCGCAGCCATCCCCGACGGCCATGGTGGCTACCTGCTGTTCGCCATCGAAGGGCTGGTGGAAGACTTCATCGTGCGCATGCCGTGGTTCGCGGGCTACTGCGGCGTGATGGTCAACGTGAGCGACATCTACGCCATGGGTGGGCGCCCCACGGCCGTGGTCGATGCACTGTGGAGCAGCGGCATGAGCCCCGCCGACGACGTGCTGCGCGGCATGGCCGAGGCCGCCGTGCGCTACGGCGTGCCCATCGTGGGCGGGCACAGCAACAACCGCAGCGAGCGGCCGCAGCTGGCAGTCGCCATCCTCGGCCACGCGCGCCGGCTGCTGACCAGCTTCGACGCGAAGCCGGGCGACCTGCTCGTGATGGCCGCCGACCTGCGCGGCGCCTACGAAGAGCCCTTTCCGTACTGGAACGCCTCGACCCGGGCACCCGCCGTGCGGCTGCGTGCCGACCTGGAGCTGCTGCCAGCCATCGCCGAAGACGGCCTGTGCGGCGCCGCTAAGGACATCAGCATGGCCGGCGCCGTTGGCACGGCCATGATGCTGCTCGAGTGCTCTGGCGTTGGCGCGCGCATCGATCTCGACGCGATGCCAAGGCCCGATGGCGTGCCGCTGCTGCGCTGGCTGTCGACGTTTCCGAGCTACGGCTTCGTGCTCAGCGTGGCACCCGCGCAGGTGGCCTCGGTGATGGCGCGCTTTGCCGCGCGCGACGTCGCCTGCGGTGTGATCGGCGAGGTCGATGCCACCCGGCAGGTACGGCTGCGCGCCGAAGGCGAAGAAGCGCTGCTGTGGGACTTCGGCAGCGACGCCTTCATCCAGCCACCTCTCGCCCTGCTGGAGCCCTCCGCATGCCTGTGATGCACTTCCGCGTGCGCTGGCCCGACGCCAGCGAAACACGCTGCTATTCGCCTTCCAGCGTGGTGCGCGACTACCTTGCGCCCGGCGAGCGCTATGCCCTGGCCGACTTCATGCGGCGCACGCGCGAGGCATTGGGCATGGCCTCCGAGCGGGTTCGCGCGAAGTACGGCTTCGCCTGCTCGCAGGCCATGGACCAGCTCGCCGAGATCGAACACATCGCCGCGCGCTTCAGCGAAACCGCAGAGGCCCAGGTCACCGTCGTCGCCTTCGACTGACTGTCCCCACATCCAGAGAGAGAAAGAAACCCATGTCACACCCTTACGGCGGACGCAGCCACTACAGCGTCGTCATCATCGGCGGCGGCCAGGCCGGCCTGTCGCTGAGCCATTGCTTGCAGCAGCGCGGCATCGACCACCTCGTGATCGAGAAGCGCAGCCTCGTGCACACCTGGCGCACGCAGCGCTGGGATTCGTTCTGCCTCGTCACGCCCAACTGGCAGTGCCAGCTGCCGGGCTGGGGCTACATCGGCAGCGATCCGCACGGCTTCATGGTCAAGGACCAGATCAACGAATGGCTCGCGGGCTTCGTCGAGCACGTGAAGGCGCCGGCCATCGAAGGCGTGACTGTCGAACGCGTATCGCGCGATGGCGAACGCGAGCGCTTCAGCGTGCAGACCGACGCCGGCCTCTACACCGCCGACCAGGTGGTGGTGGCCTCCGGCGGCTACCACCGCCCCATCGTGCCGCGCCTGGCCGAGAAGCTGCCTGCAAGCGTGGCGCAGTTCCACTCGGCGCAGTACCGCAACCCGGCGCAGCTGCCCGAGGGCGCGGTGCTGGTGGTGGGCTGCGGCCAGTCGGGCGCGCAGATTGCCGAAGACCTGCATCTGGCCGGCCGCAAGGTGCACCTGGCCACCGGCAACGCGCCGCGCTGCGCGCGCTTCTACCGTGGCCGCGAGGTGGTCGACTGGCTTGCCGACATGAAGTACTACGACATGCCCGTCACCGAGCATCCGCTGCGCGAAGGCGTGCGCGACAACACCAACCACTACGTGACCGGCCGCGACGGCGGGCGCGACATCGACCTGCGGCGCTTTGCGCTCGAAGGCATGGAGCTGTATGGCCTGCTGAGCGGCTTCGACAACGGCGCCTTCGAGCTGCAGCCCAACCTGCGCGACAACCTCGACCAGGCCGACGGCACCTACAACCGCATCAACGCATCGATCGACAAGCACATCGCCGCGCAGGGCATCGAGGCGCCGCCGCCTTCGGTCTACGCGCCGGTGTGGGAGCCGCAGGAAGAACGCACGCGGCTCGACCTTGCGGCGGCGGGCATCACCAGCGTGGTCTGGTGCATCGGCTTCTCACCTGATTTCGCATGGGTCGACGCGCCGGTATTCAACGGGCGCGGCGCACCGGTGCACCTGCGCGGCGTGACGAACGAGCCGGGGCTTTACTTTCTCGGGCTGCCCTGGCTCCACACCTGGGGTTCAGGGCGCTTCTCGGGCGTGGCGCGCGATGCGGAATTCCTGTCGGAAGCCATTGCGCAGAGAAAAGAGGGATTGCGCGGCAGTACCGGTACCCCGGCGCCCGAATTGCGCGCAGCCTAGGCCTGCTGCGCCTCGGTCAGCGCCTGCGCAGCCACCACCGCCTCTGTGCGGTTGCGCACATTGAGCGCGCGAAAGATGGCTGCCAGGTGGATCTTCACGGTGCCTTCGCTGATGCCCAGGCTGCGCCCGATCAGCTTGTTGGGCTTGCCCTGCGACAGCAGCTGCAACACCTCGACCTGGCGCTCGGTGAGCACGTTGCGCAGGTGCTCCAGCGTCTGGGTGCCGCCATTGCCGCCGCCTGCGCCGCGCGTCAGCGACTCGGCAGCCGCCTGCGGCGCCACGCCGGCCACGATGCCCGGCGGCAGCGCCGTCAGCATCATCGGCGGCACGTACACACCGCCGGCCAGCACCAGCCGCACGGCCGAGAGCATGACCTCGGGTGAGTAAGCCTTGGGTATGAAGCCCAGCACGCCGCGCTCGAGCGCGCTGCGCATGATGGCCGGGTCTTCGTAGCCCGACAGCACGATCACCGGCACGGCCGGATGGCGGCGGCGGATTTCGTCGATGTGGGCCTGGCCGTCGGCGCCTGGCATGTTGAGGTCGATCAGGGCCAGGTCGAGGTCGTCGGTGGCTCCGGCAAGCAATTCGTCGACGCTCATCGTCAGAACGAATTCGATGCCAGGCTCCAGCTCCGACAACTTGGCTTTGACCGCCTCGATGACGAGCCGGTGGTCGTCGGCGATCAGGATTTTCATGATGTCTTTCCCCGTGTCCCAGCGTGCAGTGCACTTGCAGACGCTGAAGATACCGGCGAATGCCCCGCGCAGCAAGGCCGGCCGTCCCACCAACGGCATAGACCCCAAGCGATATGGCGCCCGCCGCGCCCCCTTTGGAAGAATGAACGCCTACTCGAAGGAACCGGGGACATGGGCATGTGCCATCGCAGCAGACTCTGGCGCCGGGCATCCTTCGCAACGCATGGCTGAGCGGGCCCGCCCATGGCCCGCCTTCTAGACTGCTTCTCCAGCTTCATCTCGTTCGGCCTCGCACTGGACGCATCGATCGCGGCCGGCACGCCCGTGCTGGCGCACGATGCTGCACAGCAGCAGGCCCGACAGCGGCTCGATGCGGCCCGCGCCGCCGCCGAGGCCTCGGGCACGCCCGCGGGGCAGATCGAATCGGCGGCTTTCGCAATGGTGGCCTGGATCGACGAAATCCTTGCACGCCACCCCGAGGCCACCTCGGCGGCAAGCACGGCGGCCCCGCTGCAGGTGCAGCTCTTCAACTCCAACAACGCGCACAGCGAGTTCTTCCACCACCTGTCGGCCCTGGGCGCGCGGGACGACGCCGTGCGCGAGGTGTACTGGCATGCGCTGGCGCTCGGCTTCAAGGGCCAGTACTACTTCGAGGACGGCGACCAGGGCGAGCTGGGCAAGCTGAAAGACCTGCACGGCAGCCAGCTGCTGCTGCGCCCGCTGCCCACCGGCAGCCTGGTGCAGGACCGCATCACGCCGCAACCCTACGAGGTGCCCGACCCGCGCGGCCCCAACGACACGCGCCGGCGCGACCGCACGCTGCTGCTGAGCAGCGCCGCGCTGGCGCTGGCGCTGCCCCTGCTCTACCTGCTGTGGCTGTGGTCCACCGGTCCGCCCGCGGCCGCCACCGGCCTGAGCCAGCGCGTCGAGCAGCACCTGCAGACTTTTGCCTGTGCCGACCTCACGGCCACCGTCGACCGCGACGGCCGCACGCAAGTGACCGGCTTCGTCTCGCTGCCGGGCGACCTGCCGCGCGTGGAGCATGAAGTGAGCGCGCTGCCCGGCGTGAAGGCGCCGCGCTTCGACATCGGCCTGCGCGTATGGCCGCACTGCGAGGTGTTCGCCATCCTCAAGCCCTACCAGATGCGCAACAACGAGAAGGTCTACGGGCTGGACGTGACCGCGCTCTCGGCCCGCGAAGGCCAGCTGCGCGAGGGCGACAACGTGCGCGTGCAAGTGGTCGCGCCGCGCCACGACAGCTACATCTGGGTCGACTACTACACGGTCGACGGCTCGGTCATGCACCTCAATGCCGGGCAGGTGCCCACGCGGCTGCACGCCGGCGAAACGCTGGAGCTGGGCCGCGACATTCCGTCGAGCTGGCTGGTGAGCCCGCCCTTCGGCAACGTGCTGGTCACCGTGCTGTCGTCGCCGACGCCATTCAGCGAAACCTCCGACCGTCCGCCCTACGAGCTGGCCTCCGCCTACCTGCTGCGGCTGCGCGAAGCGCTTGCGGCCGGCAAGAGCAGCGAGCGGCTGATCGCCGACTTCGTCTTCCTCGAGACCGTTTCCCGATGAATGCCCTGCTCTCGCCCACCCATCGCTTCTGGCTGCTGCTGGCGCTGTGCCTGCTCGGCTTCGGCCTGCTGTACGCGGTGGTGCGCGATGCGGGCCGAGGTGCACGCAGGCGTGGGCTGCAGAAGCGCATCGCGGCGCTCGGCGCGCCATCCACCGGCGCCGACGAGGCTGCCATCGACGCCCTGAGGGACGACATGGCGCAGGCGCAGCAGGCCCTGCGCCGCTCGTCACGGCTGAAGGCCCTGGTGCCCGCGCCGTGGTTCCTGTGCTTCGGCGACGCTGCGGCCAACCTGGCCGGCCTGTTCGCGACGGCACACGCCGACCGCGTGCCCCCGCCCGAACCTGCGAGCGGAGGTGGCGGCGAACCCTTCGGCGCAACGTGGTGGCACTGGTGGCTGACAGGCGCGACGGTGGCCATAGAGATCCATCCGGGCGCGCTCGGCGACACGGCCGGTACGCCGCCGCTGCGCGGCCTGTGGCTGCAGTCGCTGCTCGCGCTGGCCGAGCGGCGCGACCGGCTGCCTCTCAATGGCCTCGTGGTGGGCGTCGCGGCGAGCGAACTGCTGCATGCCGATGCCACGGAGCTGAAGTCGCTGGCCGCACGGGCGCGCCGCCTGCTCGACGAAACCAGCGACACCCTGCGCCTGCAGCTGCCCACCTACCTCGTCGTGACCGGGCTCGAACAACTCACGGGCTATGCGGCCCTGCGCGGCGCGCTGCCGCCCGAAGTGCTGGCGCAGGTGCTGGGGCATCGGCTGACCGATGCCTCGCCCTTCATCGAGACACCGGCCGGTGAGCGGCTGGATACCGTGTTCGAGCCCATCGCGAAGCACCTGCACGCGCTGCGCATGGCGCTGCTGCGCGAGCAGCCCGGCGCCGCGGGCCGGCTCGCCATTCACGAATTCGTGGAGGCCGTGCGCGCGCTGCAGCCCGGCCTGCGCCAGTTCGCGCAGGTGCTGTTCGAGAACCACGGCAAATCCTCGCGCGCGCCGCGCTGGCGCGGGCTCTACCTCACGGCAGCCGCATCGGACTCAACCGGCGGGGCCTTCGTGAACGATCTGTTCGAGCACTTCCTGCCTGCCGACCAACCGCTGGTGCGGCCAGGGCGGCCGTCATGAGCCGCCCCCGGGGCAAGGTGCGGCGACTACTTCGCGTCGACACGGATCGCGCGTGCGCCGAAGTTCACGTCGAGTGCCTGCGCCTTGCCCGTGGTGACCGGGCGCACTTCGCGCCAGCGCGCTCGGTCGAGATCGCGGAACGCCGCCATCACGCCGATGGACTTCGCATCGGGCGGCAGGTTGAAGTCGAGCTTCTTCGTCTCGCCGGGCCGCAGCAGCACTTCTTCGCGCTGCACGAGTTCAGCGCCGAGCGTGGCCTGGTCTTTCTCGAACAGCGAGAAGAAGTCGGCACCCTCGAACGGGCCGGGCGACTTCAATGCATACACGCGCACGGTGAGCGGCGAGGCCCGTCCACGCGCATCGGGGTTGGCATCGGCGCCGGCCGTGAGGGTCACGGCCACCGTGGTGACCACCGGTTTGCTCGCGCAGCCCGCGATGAAAAGACCCGCTGCAGCAAGGCCAAGAGCTGCGATGCGGCGCCGCGTTGCCGCGCCAAGGAGGCCTTCATAGGACGAATGGTGTGTACCCAGCGTGCGCATGCTATTCCCTTCGTTGCATTGACCGGTCAAGACGCATCTTTGATTATCACCAGCGAACTCCAACAGGCAACATGCTGACCAACGAACTCGCAGCCACACTGCTCGCGCCCATCGGCGAGGCCTCGCCGTGCGGCGACGATCTCGAGTACGACGCGGACTTCATGACGCTGGTCTCGGCCGCGCAGGGCAAGCCCGAGCAGCAGTTCGGCGACACCGTGATTCCCGCGGTCGAACCCGAGTGGCGCGAAGTGGGCGAACGGGCCGACGGCATCCTGCGCCGCAGCAAGGACGTGCGCGCCGCGGTGCTGCTGCTGCGCGCATCCACCCGCATGCAGGGCGTGGAAGGCTTCGCCGCCGGGCTGCGCCTGCTCAACGGATTGCTCGACACCTTCTGGGAAGGCATACATCCAAAGCTGGATGCGGACGACGACAACGATCCGACGATGCGCCTGAACGCGCTCGCGCCGCTGACCGACGAGAGCATGGGCCTGCGCGACCTGTACGAGGCGCAGATCGGCATCGCGCGCGGCGTGGGCCCGATCCGCGTGCGCGACATTGCCATTGCCCACAACACGCTCACCGCCGTCGGCGGCGAGGCCGCGTACTCCGCAGCGCAGGTGCATGGCGGGCTCGAAGCCATCCAGGCCGAGCGGCCCGAGGCGATCCAGGCCGCCCTCGGCGTGCCCGCGCTGGTGGAGCAGCTGAAGAAACTCGTCGCCGATCACACCGGCCGCGCCGATGCCGTCGACCTCGAACCGCTTCGCACCATCGCCCGCGTGCTGCAGAAGGCCTGCGCCGCCGCCAGCGGCGCGTCGGCCGATGCCGCTTCGGATGCCTCCGGCGACACGGCCGCCGATGCACAGGCGAACGGCAGCGCGGCCTCCCGCCCCGCCGGCGCACGCGGCGAGATCCAGAACCGGCAAGACGCGGTGCAGATGCTCGACCGCGTGATCCGCTACCTCGAGCAGGCCGAGCCGGGCAACCCCGCGCCGCTTCTGATCGAGCGCGCCAAGAAGCTCATCGGCGTGAGCTTTCTCGAAATCATGGCCAACCTCGCGCCGAACGCGATGGACACCATCGAAACGGTCACGGGCCGCCGCCCGTCCGAGTAAGCCAGCACCACCCCACACCCGCCCCCATTCACACCCGCAAGGAGCATCTCCATGGCCAAGAGCAGTCAGAAATTCATCGCCCGCAACCGGGCGCCCCGGGTCCAGATCGAATACGACGTGGAGCTCTACGGGGCAGAGAAAAAGGTGCAGCTGCCCTTCGTGATGGGCGTGCTGGCAGACCTCTCTGGCAAGCCGGCAGACCCGCTCGCGCCGGTGGCCGATCGCAAGTTCCTGGAGATCGACGTCGACAACTTCGACTCGCGCATGAAGGCCATGAAGCCGCGCGCGGCCTTCGCGGTAGAGAACTCGCTCACCGGCGAGGGCGACCTGAAGGTGGAGCTCACCTTCGAGAACATGGAAGACTTTTCGCCCGCCGCCGTGGCGCGCAAGGTGGGCGCGCTGAACAAGCTGCTCGAAGCGCGCACGCAGCTGTCGAACCTCGTCACCTACATGGACGGCAAGGGCGGCGCCGAAGACCTGCTGGCCAAGGTGCTCGAAGACCCGGCCCTGCTGCAGACGCTGGCCGCGAGCAAGAAGCCCGAAGACGCCGGCGGCACACCCGCCGCCTGACGACGACACCCATCCGACCGCCACACAGGATCACGAGGAGTAAACCACCATGGCCACCGAAGCACTCGAACAGAGCGCGCTGAAAGATGTCGCGTACGCGGGCAGCGACTTTTCGTCGCTGCTGCAAAAGGAATTCAAGCCGCGCAGCGACGAAGCCAAGAGCGCCGTCGAAGCCGCGGTGCTCACGCTGGCGCAGCAGGCGCTGGCCAACAGCACCGTCATCGGCAAGGACGTGACCAAGTCGATCCAGGCCATGATCGCCGCGATCGACGCCAAGCTCACCGACCAGGTGAACAAGATCATCCACCACCCCGAATACCAGAAGCTCGAGAGTGCGTGGCGCGGCCTGCACTACATGGTGAACAACACCGAGACCGACGAGAACCTGAAGATCCGCGTGATGGACATCTCCAAGACGGATCTGGCCAAGAGCCTGAAGAAGTTCAAGGGCGCGGCCTGGGACCAGAGCCCGATGTTCAAGAAGATCTACGAGCAGGAGTACGGCCAGTTCGGCGGCGAGCCCTTCGGCGCGCTGGTGGGCGACTACCACTTCGACCAGAGCCCGCCCGACGTGGAACTGCTCGGCGAAATGGCCAAGATCGCCGCGTCGGCGCATGCCCCCTTCATCACCGGCGCCAGCCCCAACCTGATGCAGATGGAGTCGTGGCAGGAGCTCGCCAACCCGCGCGACCTGACCAAGATCTTCCTCACGCCCGAGTACGCCGGCTGGCGCAGCCTGCGCGAGTCGGACGACTCCAAGTACCTCGGCATGTGCATGCCGCGCTTCCTGGCGCGCACGCCCTACGGTGCCAACACCAACCCGGTGGAAGAGTTCGATTTCGAGGAAGACACCGCCGGCGCCGACCACAGCAAGTACGCCTGGGCCAATGCGGCCTACGCGATGGCGACCAACATCAACCGTTCGTACAAGCTGTACGGCTGGGGTTCGCGCATCCGCGGCATCGAGTCGGGCGGCGCGGTGGAGAACCTGCCGCTGCACACCTTCCCGAGCGACGACGGCGGCGTGGACCAGAAATGCCCGACCGAGATCGCCATCAGCGACCGGCGCGAGGCCGAGCTCTCGAAGGCCGGCCTGCTGTCGATGATCCACCGCAAGAACTCCGACTTTGCCGCTTTCATCGGCGCCCAGTCGCTCAACAAGCCGGCCGAGTACGACGACCCGGACGCCACGGCCAACGCCAACCTGGCGGCGCGCCTGCCCTACCTCTTTGCCTGCAACCGCTTTGCGCACTACCTCAAGTGCATCGTGCGCGACAAGGTCGGCAGCTTCAAGGAGCGCGAGGACATGCAGCGCTGGCTGAACAAATGGATCATGAATTACGTGGACGGCGACCCGGCAAACTCGTCGGAAATCACCAAGTCGCAGAAGCCCCTGGCGGCCGCCGAAGTGGTCGTTGAGGAAGTGGAAGGCAACCCGGGCTACTACACGTCCAAGTTCTTCCTGCGCCCGCACTACCAGCTCGAAGGCCTCACGGTTTCTTTGCGCCTGGTGTCCAAGCTGCCGACGGCCAAGGGCGCCGGCTGAAAAAAAATCTGGGGATTCTTCTTGAATTCCCGGTTCCGTTTCGTTCTATGAGTAGCTGCCGGGCATCGGAACTTACCTCCCACCGCCGGCAGCCATTTTTCTCGTTTCGATCATCAACCGCCCGAACGCAATCGGGTTCCAAGGAGTAGGAACATGTCATCTGACTTTCACATCAAGCTCGACGGCGTCAAGGGCGAGTCTTCCCACAAGGACCACAAGGACGAGATCGAGATTTCGTCGTGGTCCTGGAACGTGGCCAACTCGTCGGGCGCAGGCTCCGGCGGCGGCTCGGGCAAGGGCAAGGCCACGCCCGGTGAATTCCACTTCACGCACACCTACGACAAGGCCTCCCCGGTGCTGGCCAAGAACTGCGTGAGCGGCAAGCACTTCAAGGACATGGTCCTGACCTGCCGCAAGGCCGGCGAAGGCCAGCAGGAGTACCTGAAGGTCACGATGAAGGAAGTCTTCATCTCTGCCGTGAGCCCCGGCGGCGCGCAGGGCGGCGACGTGTACGAACAGGTGATGTGCTCGTTCAAGGACATCGAGTTCGCCTACAAGGCCCAGGACGACAAGGGCGCCGGCGGCGGCGAAGTCAAGTTCGGCTGGAACGTGGCAACCACCGAAACCCGCTGACGGGCGACGGACCGCCGGGCACGGCATCGGGCGCGCCAGTGCCCGGTGCAGTTTCCATGCGTCCTCACCGCACCGGAGCAATGCAATGGCATTCAGCACCCCAACCATCGGCAGCAGCGGCGCGCTGCTCACGACCTACAACACCGACTGGTCGGTCGGCCGGATCGGCTCCAACACACGTGAAGACGTGATGCTCGTGCAGGCGCTGTTCAAGATCTTCTACTACGAACTGCTCGGCTTCAACCACGATCTGAACCCACCTCCCGGCCAGACAGAGGTGATCGTCGTGGACGGCTACTACGGGCAGATCACGCAGAAGCACATCACGCACTTCCAGACGCAGGTGATAGCGCTCGGATACAAGGTCCTGCCGGACGGCATCTTCGATCCGTTCCGGGAGCCCGGTGCGTCCAGCACGATCAGCAAGACACGCTACGCGCTCGACCTGCTCAACAACGCCTGTGCCAACTGCTGCAAGGAGCAGGGCATCGACAACTACACCAACCTGCCGAACCGGGAAGACATGCCCATGTTGCTGCGCAGCGCGTTGAAGAAGGTCAAGAAGACGGCCAAGAAGTACAGCTGAGCGGCCCCAGCGACCGCCAGCCTGGCGCCCGTCCGATGGACGGGCGTTTTTCTTTTGGGGCTCAGGTGTCCGTCGATGCGGCGTTCTCGGGCATCAGCCGCGTCGCGTCGTCTTCGTCGTCCTCGATCACCCACAGCGTGAGCGCCGTGTAGTTGTCGTACCCCGGCTTGGCATTCGCCTTGACCTGCGCGTCGATCAGCTCGGTCCACTGGCTGGGTGTGCGGGAGGCATGCAGCGTGTCTATCAGGCACTCGTCGCCCAGCGGCTCCCACACGCCGTCGCTGCACAGCAGCAGCACGTCGCCGGGCAAGAGGCGCATGCGGTCCGACACCGCGATGTCGGGCGCCTCTTCCACCGAGCCCAGCGCCGACAGCAGCATGTTGCGCTGCGGATGCAGCCGCGCGCCCTCTTCGTCGAGCATGCCGCCGGCCACCATCTGCTGCACCAGGCTGTGATCGGTGGTGCGCGCCACGATGGCGCCGCCACGGAACAGGTATGCCCGGCTGTCGCCGCTGTGCACCCACGCCAGAGCCTGGCTTTCGAGGTCGATGGCCGCGAACACGATGGTCGAGCGCATGCCCGCGAGCTTGCCGCCCTCGGCCTGGCGCGCCACCACGTCGAGGTTGGCCTGCTCCACCAGCCGGCGCAGCGTGGCTTCGTCGAGCCCCGGCGCGGCCGAGAAGCCACCGAGCATGCTGCCGCGCGCGGTGGCCGCCGCCACGTCGCCCCCGCCGTGGCCGCCCGCGCCGTCGGCCACCAGGCAGGCGACATAGCGCTCGTCGTGCCAATGGCCGTGCACGTCCTCGTTGTAGGTGCGGCCTCCCTGCCGGGAGAGCGTGACGATTTCGATTTCCAAGCGGGGTGCCTCGCGGGTGCTGGGGTTGTTTTGATTCTTTTCAGGCGTCGGACTTCAGGCGTGCCATCTGCTCTTCGTAGGCCTCGAGGAAGGCCTTGCCGAAGAGGCTGTGGAAGTCGTCCTCCGCCTCGCTCGCGATGCCGCCATAGAGCGACACGAACTGGTCCCAGAGCTTGGCCTTGCGGTTGGCGCTGAAGAGCGCGTCGAGCGCCGACTTGGCGCTGATCTTCTTCTCCAGCTCCGCCGGCTCGAAGCGCCCGATGACATGGGCCAGCGCCGCGCGCATGCCCACCATCACGCCGAACTGGTGTGCGCGCAGGTCGTTGAAGGCATCGCGCATCGCGGCCTCGGGCGGCATGAAGCCACGCACGCCGGGCCCCAGCAGATGGGCCAGCGCCACCTCGACCGTGGGCGAGAACTTCAGCGGGTTGTTGGCCTGCGCCGCGATCATCGTGACCTCGGCGCGCACCTCGCGCTTGAACTCCTGGCGCGTGAGCAGCAGCTGCAGCGTGCCCTCGGTGGCGCTGCGCAGCATCGAGCCGATGCGCTCCATCAGGCCCGGCGTGAGCATCTCGGGTGGCTGGTGCGTGCTGGCCAGGCCGCGCAGGAAGGCGGCGAGCAGCTCGTCATCGGTGGCGATGCGCTCTGGCGGCGTCGTTGCCGCGGTGCGCCTGGCTGGTGGCGCAGGCGCGATGTCGATGGGCGGCGGCAGCGACTCGGCGGGCCTGCCGGAATTCTCCGGCCCGCTGATGCGTATCGGCTGGCCGGTGATGTCGTCGAACTGCGCCAGCGGTTGCACGGGCACCGGCGCAGCCACTGGAGGCGGTGCAGACGGTGGCGGCGGTGGTGGCGGCTCGATGGCCTTCGGCGGCGTGAAGCCGAACTGGTCGATCGGCAGATGGTCGGAGCGCGGCGTGGGCGTACGCGGCGCCGCGTGCTGCAGCGCGGCCAGCGGATCGGCTTCGGAAGCGGTATTGGGCTGCAGCAGCGGATCGGCCAGCGGCGACAGCGCGAGCGGATCGCCGCCGATGCCGCCGCCACTATTGCCCATGCCGCCGAACAGCTCGTCGATGCCCGCGGCCTTGCCGTGCGCGGGCGGCGCGCCGAGGTCGGAGAAATCGTCGAGCGCGCCAAGACCGGCCGCCGGCGTCGACGACGGCGTGGGCCCCAGCAGGTTCGCGAAAGGATCGATCTGCGCGGCTTGCACGTTGCGCGAGCCGCTTTCCATCGGGTCGGGGAACAGCAGCGAATCAGGCAGTGCCGTGGCAGGGGTTGGGGCGGGCGCTGCCGCTGGTGCGGCCGGCGGCGCGAGGCCCGCCAGCAGGTCGGCAAAGGGGTCGTCGCTCGAAGGTGCGGCTGGCGCGGCCATGGCAGCCCCTCCAAGCACCGTGTTCGGGATGGCCAGCGACGGCGGCGCGGCGGCCGTCACGCGCACCGTGAGCTCGAAGCTGCCCACCACCAGCCGCGCGCCATCGGTCAGCGCGGCCTCCTTGCCCGAGCCCAGCGACACGCCGTTGCACTGCATCGGGTTGCTGCCCCGATCGATGACGAAGTACTGACCGTCACGGCACAGCACCTGCGCATGCACGCGCGAGACGGTGCGGTCCGGGTCGTCCAGCACCAGCGTGTTGGTGTCGGCCCGGCCGATGGTTCCGCCATTGGGTCCGAAGTCCGCGGCAATGGCCTGCCCCGCCGGAGCGCCTTGCCGGGTGATGACAGCGATATGGATCATGAATCGGCCCCCGAAGGCTCTGTGCCTGAATGCGCCCGAACAAACTCGCAAGGAGTATTCATTCCGTGGGGCATGTTGGCAATCTCGCCTAAAGAGGTATGCCGTCGCCAAGCCAGCGCTGCTGCCGCCATGCCGGCGCGCTGGTTGCGAACAGCGGTGCGCGCGCGTCGAGCAGCGCCAGATGCAGCGCCGCTGCCACGCGCTGACGCTGGAAGCCCTCACGCAGCACACCCGTACAGCTGTCGGGCGAGACCGGTTGCCCCATGAAGAGCCGCACACCTGGGGCAAAGCGTGCACCATTCTGCTGCCACCACGCACGGATCTTGTCGATGTCGGGCCAGGGCAAGGCGATGTCCTCGGGCAGCTCGACGTTGTCGTCGTCGGGGTCGTCGGTCGGCCCATCCTCGAAGCCGTCGGGCGGCGGAACCTCCATCTGCGCGAGGTTGAAGTCCACGCCCGTGATGGTGACGAAGGCCTCGGCCGCGATACGCGCCGTGGCCGGCTGCGCCATCTGCTCGATGAGCCAGGGCACATAGCGCGCGTCGCCGATGAAGCCCGAGCCGATGATGCGCAGGCGCTGCGCCTCGGGCAGCGCGGCGCTGTCGAGCAGCAGCGCGTGGCCCGGTGCCAGCGCCATCGCCTGCAGTGCGAGCTGGAAAGCGCGCGGCTGGCGCGGCCCGCTCTTCAGTGCAAAGGCCGCAAGCACGTCCAGCGCCTGCGCCCGGTCGCCGAGCAGCACCGCCGCCCACGCGGCCCAGAAGCGCAGCTCGGGCTTGGCCTCGCCGAACAGCGATTGGGCCTGCGGCAACAGGTCGGCACGGCCCAGCTCGCCGGCTGCACGCAGCGCGCGGATGCGCACGCTGTCTGGAGCGCCCGCAAGCAGCTGCCCGAGCAGCGGGCCCACGTCGCGCCGATGCAGCGCGCAGGCTGCCACGCCGAGCTTCTGCCGCAAAGGAGAGGCGTCCTCGAGCAAGGCCCTGACGCGGCCGCCAAGATACTTCGGCTCGACCCAGCCCAGCGCGGAGATCAGGCCGGGCACGACCTCGGGCAGGTCCTTGGCGCGCTCGACCAGATCGTCGAAGCGGCCATCGACCGCCTCGATGGCGAGCACGGCGGCGACGAAGAAGTCTTCGGGGCCTTCGTTGTCGGTGATCGCCAGTGCATGCTGCCAGCCTTCATCGCCGGCAACGCGCAGGCCGTCGATGTGGGCGGCGAGGCGCTCGTCGAGGTCGGCGAATTGCTGGGGCGAGTAGTTGGGGGCGTGGACTGCGCTGGCGCGTTGGAGCCAGAGGAAGGAGGCTTCGTCGGTGTGTTCGACCAGGACATCGCTCAGGGTAGGCGACGAAGTGTCGGGATCATTCATCGCGCACCTCCGCGTGTCAGTCGAATCGCGCCAACCATTCGTCCGTTCCATAGCCCGGATCCGACTCGGCAAAGATCGCCGGGTGCCGCTGCAGACGCACCGACGCCAACGACGAGCCGACGCGGTGATAGGGCTTCATTTCGTCCCTGTCCGGATAGCCCAGGGCCGGTGCCGGGCCGGCCTGGATCACCCAGCAGCTCGGCAGCTCATGCACCGGGCAGGCGCGCCCCAATTCCTCGCGCAACTCTTCCAGCGCGGGCAGCCGCTGCTGAAGCCCGGCCCCAACGAGCGTGAGCCAGTTCACGCACTTGAGGGCGGGCGCATCGGATTGCTGCAGGGCGATGATGGTCGAGTCCATGTAGTTCAGATCGATGCCCGGGTACTTCTTTGCGAGCATCAGCATCTGGCTCGCAGCCTCGTTCTCGTACTCTCCCTCCGGGTCCCAGTTGACCGCGAAACCTGCGTGCCCCGAGTCGAAATCGAAGCCCGCGACCAGCTCGGCCAGCAGGTTCGCGACGCTTTCATACCCTGTGTCCATGAACCAGGATGGAAGAATGAGCCGTACCGCGCCCACCCGCGTTTCCTCTTCTTGATCGGCCAGCAAGTAGAAGCCATGCTCCGAGGGCTCGTCCTTGTCGTTGCCGCCTTCAAGGCTCAGCATATAGATGCCTTTGCCCTTTCCCTTGCGCTTGAGGAACCAGTCGGGCAGTAGCTGCAGAGAGTCGGCCTTGAGTGGCCTGGAGCCCTCCATCGATTCGGTTCGGTAGAACTTCAGGTAGCTGCCGATCACGCCGAGTGCCTTCGCATAGAAGTTCTGGATGCCTTGCGCGTGATCGAACATCGACCCGCGCCAATACAGCGTGATGTCAGTCACGAGCCGCAGGTAGATTCCATCGCCGCCGGAAAAAACCAGCTTGTCAGTCGCTTCGCTCATGGGGTGCTCCTTTTCTCAGCAATCGCAGTTCTTGGCGTTGATCTTCACCGGCTTGTTGCCGTTGGCCAGCTTCTGCTGCCGCAGCTTCTGCGTCTTGCGCCAACGATCTCCGGGAAACTTGAAATCGAAACAGCGCTTCACGATCGGCACACCCGCCGCATCCGTGCCGAGCGACAACACCACATCGGGAATCAGCAGGCCGTAGGAGCGCGTGAATTGCTGGGTGATCAGGCCGCCGAGCTTCTGGATCGCGCGCGCGGCCGACGATAACGGATTGCTCAGGCGAGATTCCAGTTCGTAAGACCAGTTGCCGCTCGAGGAAGGATCCCGGCTCCAACCACCACGCGGCCCCTTCACATGGCCTTTCGCGAGGTCTTTGCAGAACTCTTCGCAGAGCTTGTTCGCCATCGCCTCCTCGTCGGCGTCGAGTCCGAGATCCTTGACTACCGACTGGAGAATGCCAGCAAGATTGGCCGCGTTCTCCGAGTTGTGGAACATCTTGTCCATGAAGCGTGCGGCGTTCTTGCCGTCCATCTTCACGTCGAACGAATAGAGGATCCAGGTGGCCTCCTTCATGAAGGTGCTCGACTTCACGCCACCGGCCACACCGGCGTTGTCGCCGTTGGAGAGCGCGAACTTCGAGCCCTTGTTCGCCGCCATCACCTTGTCACCCTTGACGGTGGTTGTCCCGTTGGTCAACGTGATGGATTGCGCGATGTTCGGATAGGGCACGGGCACTGGGCCACCTGGACTCGGCGTCTTGCAGACGTCCGGAATGGTCGCGGTGGTGATCCCGCTACTCATCTTGTGGACGAGCGAGCCCACAGTGCCATTGACCCGGATCGTGACGGGCATGGCGGGCCTCAGCCATCGCGCGGCTCGATGCCGCGTACCAGTACGGCGCCACGCTCGCCGGACTCGGAACTGGCCCACACCATCGACACCGGCCCCTTGCCGTAGTGCTTGAGATGGGAGATGACTGCAAGGGCAATGTGCAGCGGCATTCCGGCAGCTCCCACGTCGCCCCAGCAATCGGCCGGCGCCACGAAATCGGTGGCATTGCGAAAGTGCTCCTTCGTCCGCAGCACGGTAAACCCGTACTCGTCGGCGCGATAGGTCTCGCCGTTCATGTCGCAGAAGACGTTATGTACCAGGTCGTTCTGGTCCAGCGATTTCAGGGCCTGGCGAAAGGCCTGCGTGAGTCCGTCGCCGATGCAGACCTCCCCGCTCTTGATGAGCCGCGTCTCCAGCCCCAGGCCGGGCTCGTCGAGCGTCGCGAGCGAAGTCAAGCCGGCTCGCGCCGTGAACTCGTGCGAGGCGACCAATACGGCGCCCGCTGCCTCGCCGGGAATGAATCCCCAGGGGTTGTTGAGCACGCCGCCGCCATGAAGCTGGTCGCTGGCCTCGACCCATTCGAGCGTTTCCGGTGCGAGGTAAGTATCGACACCGCAGACCAGACACGCGTCGATCGAGGCACCGGCACAACCACGCGCCGCCGCGTCGAGCGCCAGATGTCCACCCGCATGGCCGATCTCGAAGACCCGCGATGCATTGAAGAGCTCTTGGTGCCGCTGTGTGACATGTGCCAGCAACGCATCCCGCAGGTCCGCCGGCCGTCCAGCGCGCGGAGGTGGCAGGGCCAGGGCCAGACCGAGCCGGCAATGCACCGCGGCGCCGGCAGCTACGAGTGGTCGCATGGCTTCCTCGATGGCCGGCAGCAGCAGGGCGGCGCAGCGCTGCTGCGCGTCGACGTCCGCACCTATCCACGGCGCGCGGGCCACACGCATCGGTTCACCCGCCGAATCGATCAAGAACGGATGCTCGCCGAAGCCGCAAACACCGGCGCGCGCCGCGGCGGCACTCGACCACGCGTTGCGGCCTATGGGCGTGCACGCACCGAGACCGGCAATCTGCAAGGCGGCAGCGGTCATGCCGACACTCCGGTTTCGTCGAGCTGCTCGCCCAGACGCACGAGGCGCTTCTCGACGATGCGAGTTCGCAGCAGCTTGTGCACCTTGGGATGACAAGGCAGCGCGCTGTGCCACACCAGCGAGACACGCGAGTGATCGGGCTCGACGATCACCGTGTGCAACCTCGGCCGCTCGTGCGGCACACGGTCGCCGTCGATGAAGAATGTCTCGAGGCCAAGAATCACTCGCGGCAGTTCGAAACGCAGCTGTCCGGCTTGTGGCCAGAGATGGATCAGCACCACCGGCTCTCCACCGATGAGAAACTGCGGCGCCTGCTGGTCCACAGGCGCGCACTGATAGTGCCGATCATCGAAATCCACCGGCAGCAGCGGCAACCGATCCCGCTGCCACGCTTCGTCATACGTCCCCGCAAACCTCGCGCGCGGCTGCCAGTGATTGCACAGCGGCCCGAAGCCCGCAGGCTCCGGCCGGTCGCTCCACGCCCGCACGCATTGATCCGGATACTCGATATTCGGCAGTCGCACACCTTCCGCATGTGCAGCCTCCATCACAAAGCCCGTGCCCACCGGATTGCGCACATCGAACTGCGGCAACGGCGCATCGCGCGTCCACGGATCGACACCGCCGTATGCGCGCTCCCACACCAGCGGCATGGTGCTGAAAGGCTCGGGCTCCGATGGCGCGCCGCCGAGCCACACGCGGTCGCCGGTCACGCGCAGCCGCTTGGCAATCGGGCCGACGCGCAGGCCCACGTCGAGCTGCGTCACGGGCACTCCACCGGGCGCATGCGCATTGCCGATCAACAGCACGTCGGTCGTCAGCTTGGTGCGAACCAGGTCCATCTCGTAGAGCAGGCTGGGCTGCGGCGCGGCCTCGTCGACGAAGACGGGCGCCTGCGCGACGGATGGTTGTTCGGGGGCAACGCTCGTCTCGCCATCGGGCGAAATATCGAAGCTGCACTTCACCGCCACGAGCCAGATCTCCGCTCCGTCGCGGTCGCGCACCCAGGTGCGTTCGGCGGCATAGGGTGTGCGGTTTTCGAGCTGCCACATGGCGTGTGCCTCGTTCGTCAGTTGATGCCCACGTAGGCACCCTTGACGCGGTTCGCACCGCGCGAGCGCGTGAGCACGTAGTTGCCGTTGATCAACACTTTGCCCGCACGCGTGAGGACGATGCTGGCCTCGCCGCAGCGCAGCTCGATGCGCTCGCGCCCCTGCAGCACGACGCGCTCGCCATCCACGCGCGCATCGAGTGCCGATGCCGTCTCGGTGCGCAGCGGCTGCACGCGTCCGACGATGACCGGGTGCCGCACCTCGCCCTGCTCGAAGGCCACGACGATCGCCGCGCCTGCATCACCAGGCGCCAGGCCCACTGTCGAGAGCGCCTGCACCGGCGTCATGCCATCGCCCAGCGTGACCAGGAAGCGCCCCTCGGCATCGAAGCCGGCAAAGGCGGCCACCGCCACGCCCTGGCCCGACAGCTTCGACCAGGCCGCCACGCTGTGCAGCACGCTGCGCGCGCTCTGAAGATCGGTGTGGTCTTCCACGGCTCAGTCCTCCCCCAGGTTGGAGCCCTTGATCTTGATCGAGCCACCGGCCTTGAACGACGCGCTGCCGTCGGCCTTGATGGTGATCTTGGCGCCCTTGATGGTGATGCCGCTGGCGTTCATGACGATCTTGCTGCCGCCCGCCTTGAGCATGATGGTGGGCGCCTCGACCATGCAGATCGCGCCCGCCTTGATCTTGATCGGCCCCTTCGATGTCTCCGAGATCACCGCGGCCGACAGCTTGTGCGGACCGCCCACGGAGATCGACTGCAGCGCGCCCACGCTCACCTTTTGCACGCCGCCCACGCTCACCATCTGCGCGCCGCCAACGCTCACGGTCTGCACGCCGCCCACGTTGATGGCCTCGCCCGCGCCCACGCTGTGCATGCGGCCCGCGCCAACGGTGTGCGCCTCGGCCACAGAAATGGTGGTGGTCTGCATGCCATTCACGGTATGACTGCGCCCGCCGTTGACGGTCACGGTCTCGCCGCCGTTCACGGTCTCGGTGCGATGGCCGGTGATGACGATGGTCTCGGTGCCGCCCACCGTCTCGCTGCGGTTGGAGCCTATCGACACGGTCTGGTCGACGCCCACGTGCTGCTTCTGGTTGTTGCCCACGCTCTCCGAGTCATCCACGTCGATGGTGTCGGTGCGGCTGTTGTGCACGGTGGTCGTCTGGTTGTTCTCGACCGTGGTGTTCATGTCGTACTGGCCGTGGATGGTCACCTTCTCCTTGCCGGCGGTGTCGTCCATCGACAGTTCGTTGTAGCCCTTGCCCTTGTGCGTGTTCGACTTGATGCCGCTCACCACGGCGCCGGCCGGCAGGCCGAAGGGCGCCATCGATTCGCCGTTGTAGAAGCGGCCGACGATGATGGGCTGGTCGGGGTCGCCATCCAGAAAATCGACGATCACTTCCTGGCCGATGCGCGGGATGCTGATCGCACCCCAGCTCTTGCCGGCCCAGGGGTGCGACACGCGCACCCAGCATGAGCTGTTCTCGTCGTTCTTGCCGTAGCGGTCCCAGTGGAACTGCACCTTCACGCGGCCGTGCTCCTCGGTCCAGATCTGCTCACCGCTGCGGCCCGTGACGATGGCGCTCTGCGGGCCGGGCATGGTGACGCGCGGCGTCAGGCGCGGCGGGCGCCAGGGCGTGTTCAGCGGAATCACCGTGAGCAAAAAACTGCTGCTCGCGCGTTGGCCGGTACTCAGCGCCGGCGTCTCGGCGATCAGGTCGCCCACCAGTTCGCCCAGCCCGGTGTTGACGGGGTCGTCGGCCAGCGCGTCGTGCAGCACGACGTCGATCGAACGCTGGCTCTCGGGAAAGTTCGCGCCCTCGTAGCCGGGATGGCTCGCGACGAATGTGCAGGCCGCGATCAGGTAGTCACCGTCGCGCTTGCCGTCGGGGTCGCCCTTGAACGCGAAGCTGCGCCCGGCCGCCACGTCGGGCCAGCTGGTCAATGCCCAATGGCGTTGCCGCCGGCCGATCAGCTCGTCGAGCCGCAGCTGCGCGAGGTTGTCGGTGTCGTCGCCCGACTGATAGCCGCCCGGGAACTCGAACACTTCCAGGTCCGACAGCTCGTGCGTGTCGGGATCGCCCTTGTCGGCGCGCAGCTGCTTGCTGATGACCTTGAAGTCCCGGTCGCGCGACGCGAACTTGCCCGATTCGAATTGGCGCGAGCTTATCCAGCGCGTGATCTCGTTGAAGCGCCCTTCCGACGCACCGCGCTCTGCATGGTTCAGCGTGTCGGCAACGGGCAGTTTCTCGTGTGCCAGCGTGCTGCTGTCCGACAGGTACAGGGTGCCGGGCGCGTCGTGCGCGTCGAACCAGTAGTAGATGCCCTCTTCTTCCAGAAGGCGCGAAAGAAACTGGTAGTCGCTCTCCCGGTATTGCACGCAGTACACGTGGGGCTCATGGGGGCCGACCACGCCGCCCGCCTTGAGCTTCTTGAGGCTGCCGATGGGGCTGTCGTCGAGCACGGCATCGATCACGCCCAGCACCGGCTTGTTCTGCAGGATGCGTGCGTTGACGCGCTTGCTCAGCAACCAGAACCACGAGCGCAGGCTGATGCGGTATTCGAGGAAGCGCCCACTCTGTGCCACGCGCGTGAAGCGCACGGCATGCCCCTGGCAGTGCCGCTTGTGAGTATCGCCATCGGCATCGGCGAATTCGATCACGACGTCGAAGGAGCGGCCCAGTATGTCCGCGGCATCGATGCTTTCGTTGTCGGTCAGCACGGTGAGTTCGTAGGCCGAGGGGCGCGCCAGCACCTCGTGGCCCACGATGCGCCAGAACATGAGCTTGTCGACTACGGGCGAATCGCCCTGGATGCTGAACTTGTGATCGGCCATGCTTCCCGTCCCTTTTTTTTGCGTTCCCCTCCCTCGCGAGCCGCACCGCCGTGCGGCCGCGCAGCTACCTCCGCCTACGGCGCCAGCAACAGCACCAGCGGCTGGCTCGGCACCGTGCGCACACCGGGGCAATTGGTGCTGTTCTGCAGCGACGTGCTGGTAAGCCGCGACGCGGGCATGCCCATCCACAGCACCGTGAAGGCGCCGGTGAGATGGCGGCTCGGCCCCATCACCGTGCCCGAGGCCACGCCCAGCATCACGCCCGGGTTGTCGCCGTTGGTCATGGGAATGGTGGTGCCGAGGTTGTGCGCCGGCCCGCCCATGATGAGGATCGTGGGGCAGTTCGGAATCGCCATCGGCCCCATCGCGATGTTCGGATATGGCACCGGAATGGGCGACGGCGCAGCGGGCGTGATGCAGACATCGGGAAAGCCCATGTCGGTGCCCATCAGCTGGCAGTTGGCGAACATTTCCTGTTCTCCCTTTTCGCTTCAGCCGAAGTGGATCTGCGCGCCGCGCGCCTTGATGAGCTCACGGCCGTTCACCAGCGTGTGCTCGCCTTCGAGCCGCAGCAGTTGCTTCGCCTCGCACTCCAGATGCGTGGCCGCCACGCGGTCGATGCCGTCGGTGGTGCGCAGGTAGTGCTTGCTGAAATGCTGCACGCGGTCCATCACCGAGGACAGCACCGAGCCGACCAGCTTGATGCCAGTGCCCACCACGGTGAGCTGGCGGCCGACGACGTCTGCGGTGTCGGCGGCCAGGCGCGTGCGCTGGGTGGCCACGTCGAGCTCTTCGGCCGCGAGTTCGAGCCGGCCGCCCTCCACGGCAATGCGCATGTTGTTGCCTTCGCAGCTGACGACGTTGGCAGTGCCTTCCTCGCGCTGCAGCACGGCCATGACCCAGACCTCGTCGGGCGCAATGCGCAGGCAGGCAACGCTGTCGCCAGCGGCGGGTTCGAGCAGGCAGCTCGCCGCGCGCCGCGTGCGAAGCCGCAGGCCACCGCTGTCGACGACGAGCGCCCCGACCTCGTCGAGGCCGAGCACGCCCACACACCATTGGCCGGTGATGGCCTGGGCGGGCGCTGGTTTCAGGCTGCTTGTCTTCATGGTGTGTTCCCTCCGTTGCTTGGCTTCGATGTGGTGTGGCTGCGATGTGGCGTCATGCGACCAGCGGCTGCCAGCGCTCGGATTTCTCCAGCTCCGGGTCGCTCTCGATGGCGCGTGCGCGGTCGGTCATCTGCGCGTCTTCCGTATTGGCGCCATGCAGCACGGTGCGCATCAGCGTGGCGTGGCGCAGGTCGGCGGTGCCCAGGTCGGCATGGCGGAAATCGGCATAGGTGAGTTCGGCGCCCGTGAAGTTGGCGCCGCGCAGCTTCGCGCCCGCGAAGTGCGTCTGGTACAGGTCGCAGCCCGAGAAGTTGGCCTGCGGCAGCACGGCCCCGGTGAACAGCGCCTGCCTCAGCTTCGCGCCGGAGAAGTCGCACCCCGTGCCGCCCGCCTCGCAGAAGATCGACGAGGGCGCCACCGCCTTCGCGAACTTCGCTCCATCGAGCCGCGCGCCCTGGAAGTTGCACTGCCGCAGCACGATGCCGCTGAAGTCCGCGCCACCCAGGTCGGTGGACGAGAACTGGCAACCCTCCAGCTCCAGCCCCGCGAACGACATGCCTTTCAGCGAGGTCTTGAAGAACACGTTGCGCAGCATGCGCGCCCCGGTCCACGTGAGGTGCGACAGGTCGCACTCGTTCACCGCGGTGTAGTGCCAGCTGGTGTCGTCGGCGCACACGTCCAGCAGCACCGACTGGCTGAACACCGCCGAGTCGAGCTGCGCGCCGCGCAGCACCGCATGGTCGAGCCGGCACTTCGCGACGGTGGCCATGGTGAGCACGGTGCCGGCCAGCTGCGCGTGCGTCAGGTCGCATTCGGTGAACACCGCACCGTGCAGGTTGGCCTCGCGCAGATCGACGTGGTCGAGCAGGCAGCGATTGAACACAGCCTTGCGAAGGTTAGCGCCCGAGACGAGCGCGCCGCGCAGGTCGCACTGGTCGAACACGGTCTCGCGCAGGTCTGCTGCGCGCAGGTCGGCTTCGGCGAAGTTGACCTTGGAGAACACGCCGCCGCCCAGCGGCAGTTTCGCGAACTGGCCCTTGCGCAGGTCGAGGCCTTCCAGCGTCTCCCCGACGCCAACGGCAATGGCGAGCAGTTGCGGTGTCATGCTGCAGCCTGCTGTTCAGGAGTGAGCCTGGGCCACGTGCGCGCACGCTGGAGCAACGCGCCGTCGAAGCTGGTCGATCCGTCGAGCCGCACGCGGCTGAGGTCGGCACCGAAGAGGTTGCTGCGCCGCAGGTCGGCGCCGCGCAGGTCGGCCGACTGGAACACCGCGTCGCTGAAGTTCACGCCCGACAGCAGCGCGCCGGTGCACACGGCCTTGCGCATCAGCACGCCCTTGGCGCTGGCCAGCCGCAGGTCGGCCCCGTCGAGCCGCGCATCGCAGAGGTTGGCGCCGTCGAGCACGGAACGCACCAGCTTCGCGCCGCGCAGGTCCGAAGCGCCGAAGTTGAAGTTGCGCAGGTCGGCCAGGCCCATCTCGGCATCGGCGAGGCTGGTGCCCTTCACGGCCACGGCGCCGGCGCACTTCGCGCCCATGAGCCGGGCGGCGTCGAGCTTGCAGGTGACGAAGGTGGCGGCTGCGAGCGTGGCGTCGTGCATGTCCACGCCCGTGAGGTCGCATTCGATGAAGTTGCAGGCCGACAGGTCGGCCTCGGGCCAGCGCATGCCCTTCAGGTCGAGCTTGTGGAAGACCTGGCCCGCGAGCAGTGCACCGGTCCAGTCTGCCTCGCCCCAGGTGGTTTCGAGCAGTTGGGCCTTCGTGAAGTTGGCGCGCCGCATCTGCGTGCCGCCGAAGGCGCAGTGCATGAGCATGGCCTGCGAGAAATCGCAGCCGTCGAACACGGCGCGCGCGAGCCGCGCCTTGCCAAGGTTGGCCTCGCGAAAGCTGACACCGATGGCAATGGCGCCTTCCAGGTTCGCATGCGCGAGCACCGCCCCCGCGAAAGTGGCGCCCGAGAGATTGGCATTGCTGAAGTTGGTGCTCTCCAGCCATGCGCCTTCGAAGTTCACCTCGCGCAGGTCGAGGCCAGAAAAGTCGGCGCCCGTGAAGTCGGCGCGCGAAAACAGCTTGATGCCGGCCGCGATGGCGCGCGTCATCTCCGCACGCAATACCGCTGCCGCATCGGCCGGCATCGCAAAGGCCGGCGGCTGCACATGCGCGGACTGCAGGTAGCCCTTGCGCTGCACTTCCTCGAGTTCGCAGAGCTTGGGGAACATCGGCGTCAGGTCGACCTTGCGGGTGCTACCCGCCGCCTGCGCCTGCATCTCGGCCAGATGCTTCTCGGCGTTGTAGAGCGGCGGCCCGCGGTGCTGCACCTTGGCGAGGTCGATGCGGTTCTGCTCCGCCGCTTCCAGCGCCTTCTCGAGCACGGTCAAGGCGTCTTCGACGGCGGCCCAGCCCTGCGCGTTGGCCTCCTTCATCTTCTTCTCGAGGTACGGGGGCAGCTCATCGCCCACCGGCACCTTCTCGCGCGGCGGCATCCTGATGCCGAGCGCGTCGGGGTCCTTGCCCATTTCCACGGCCTTGTCGCGCGCGAATTCGACATCCATCTCCGCGCGACGATACTGCGCCTCGCCCTGCAGGCCGTCCATGCCGAACGGCGCCTTGGCGGCTTCCACGTCGGGGTCGAGCGTGCTGATGCCTTCGGGCAGCAGGTCGCTGTCGATGATGGCGTAGACGGGGCCCATCTTCGGGTCTGCGCGCTTCGCGGCGGCCTCAAGGTAATGCGCGTCGCTGCGCGGCTCGCCGGTGCGCTCTACCGCGCCCATCAGGCTGGCCACGTCGGAGCCGTCGTCGGTACCGACCTCGGCCAGCCCCTGGAAGATCGCGATGCAGCGCTCCGCATGCGGGAAGAACCACACGGTGGTCAGCCGCAGCGGCACCTCGCGCACCTTGGGCTCGCTGCTGCCGGCAATCCTGTAGCCGACGAACACGCGCGCGCGCAGGCCCGGCAGGCGGCCTTCGATGCGCGGCTTTTGCGGGTGCATGTTGTCGAAGGCGAAGGGCTCGTCGCCGGCGAGAGGCGCGGCCATCCACTGGTCGGGAGGCGCGAGGTTGAAGTAGCGCCAGTCGGTGTCGGGCGCAAAGCCCGGCGCATGCAGCTTCAGGTAGTCGGCGTCGTAGGTGCCGCGGTACTGCGCGCGCTGCGGATGCATCAGGTCGAGCGCGCCGAAGCCGGCCGGCGCAATGGCCTGGTCGGGCCTCAGCAGGCGGTCTTGCGGCAACTCGGTGTTCGGCAGCCACAGGACGCCGTCGCGTGCCTGCCGGCCCCGTCCTTGCGGGTTCTGCGCGAAATCGGCACCGCCGTATGCGGCAGCCCAGTCGAGCGGCAGCGACTCGAAGGGCTGCGGCGCGGTGGTGCGGGTGCCCTCCCAGTGCCGCTCGCCGAAGACGAGCAGCGTCTTCTCGCACGCGCCGAAGCGCGCGCGCACCGCGCAGGCATCGGGTCGGTCGGCCGGCGCGAAGGCCTTGCCGTGCACCAGGAACTCGGGCGTGAGCTTGGCAACGCCTTCGTCGATCAGCGGCTGCGCCATTTCCTTCGCAAGAAAGGACCACATCGACTGCTCGGCCCACAGCGTGCCGCGCTCGCCCTGCGCGAACGGCAGGTGCAGGTACGCGCTGACGCTGAGTCCGAACCGCTTGCGGAATTCGATGGGCCGCGTCGAGAGGCCGAGCGCCTGGGGCTTGAGGACTTGCATTCGGCGTCCCGGCTAGTCGTCTTCGGGCTCGCGCTCTGCGGGCGGCCGGGCCGAGCCGTCGGGCTCGACGGCGTTGTTGACCTTGCCGAGATCGGCGGTGCCGCTGGGGTCACTGGTAAAGACCTCCGCGATCGGCAGCCCCAGCCCCATGATCGGCACCAGGCCGAGGATGGCGTCGAAGCGCCGGTTGCTGGCCTTGCCCGCCAGCGACCGAAGCCGGTCTTCCAGGCTGTGCAGGCCTTCGGCATGCGCGTCGTCGGCGGCCTTGCCCAGGGCCTCGGCCGCATCGGCGTACTGCTTGAGCGTGGCGCCGATGTCGACATAGGCCGAGGCGGCGCCTGCCACGGCGGCCAGGCCGCCGGCCACCGCGGCCGCCCCGGCGCCCGCGCCACCGGCGCCCGGCGTGAAGGTGTGCAGCGCCGATTGCTTGACATCCATCGCCACCGCCGCGATGTCAGGCGCCGCGCAGTTGGTCAGCTTCACGCCCGCCGTGTTCTCGATGTTCACGCCCAGCACGTTGGCCATGGCCAACGCCAGCGCGTTCTCGATGCTCATGCCGATGAAGGTCGAGCGGGTCACGCCCATGTTGGCTTCGCTGTTGGTGCCGATATAGCCGCTCGAGTTGGAGCCCAGCACCGTGGTGTTCGAGCCGATGGAGGTGGCGTTGATGTCGCCCACCGCCATCATCTCGATCTTGGTGTTGCTTATCAGCTTGATCTTGTCGGCCATCAGCCCCAGCGGGCCGCTGGGCACGGTGATGTACTTGGAGTTGGAGCCCGTCACCAGCCAGTCGATGTGGGCGGCCTCGAAGCTCATCTTCGCGGCCTTGTAGGTGACGTTGCCGCTGACGGTGATGGTCTGGTTGCCGGTGACGTTGCGGGTTTCGCCGGCGCGCGAGGTGTCGGTACGCGCGCCGGTCACGTCGCTCAGGCTGGTGCCCGTGACCATGGTCTTGTCGTCGCTGTCGACGAAGGTGGTGCGAGTGCCAACCACCTGGTTGTTCTGCTTGCCCTTGACGGTGTTCTTCTGGTCGACCACCACCATGTTGGTGTCGTTGCGCGTGACGGTGCTCTTGCGGTCGCGGTCTACCAGGCTGGTCTGGTCGCGCTTGACGGTGACGGTCTGGTCGCGGTCGATGGTGGTGGAGTCGTCGCGCTCCACGCTGCGGCTCATGTCGAGCTCGGCGTGGATGTTGATGTTCTCCTCGCCCTTCTTGTCCTCGAACATGATCTCGTTGTAGTTCGCAGGGCCGCCGCCGGGCGTGGAGCGGGTCTTGAAGCCGCTCTGCGTGGGCGACTTGTACGGAATGGGCTGCTCGTCGTTGTAGACGCGCCCGACGATGATCGGCCGGTCGGGGTCGCCGTTGAGAAAGTCGACGATCACCTCCTGCCCGATGCGCGGAATGAAGTAGCCGCCCCAGCCCTTGCCGCCCCAGGGCTGCGACACGCGCACCCAGCAGGTCGACTTCTCGTTGCTCTCGTCGTAGCGGTCCCAGTGAAAGTGCACCTTCACGCGGCCGTGGTCGTCCACGTGCAGCTCGTCACCCTTGGGGCCGACGACGATGGCGGTCTGCGGGCCGGGCATGGTCACGCGCGGCGTGAGGCGCGGCGCGCGGAACAGGCGATCGGCCGGCATCACGGTGAGCAGGAAGATGCTGTTGCCGGTCTGCGCGGCGGCCAGCGCGGGCGTGGCGGCGATGAGCTCTTCGAGCACCGGCAGCGTGTCGGCGTTCACCGCGTCGTCGCGCAGCACGTCGGCCAGCGCGTTGTGCACGGGCCGCGCCGCGGCGCTGGCGCTCACGCCCTCGTAGCCTCGGTGGCTGGCGACGAAGGTGCAGGCAGCAATGACGTAGTCGCCGTTGCGCGTGCCGTCGGGGTCGCCCTCGTACTTGAAGCCGCGCCCGGCGGTGACGTCGGGCCACGGCGTCACGGCCCAGTGGCGGTCGCGGCGCGCGTTGAGTTCGTCGCCGCGCAGCTTGGCGCGGGTCTCGGCTTCGTCGCCGGTGAAGTAGCCGCCCGGAAACTCGAACAGCTCCAGGTTGGCCAGCTCGTGGTCGTCCGAGGCGTCGATGTCAGCGCCCAGCTTTTTCTTGATGGCCTTGAAGTCGCTGTCGCGCGAGGCATGCTTGCCGGTGTCGAACTGGCGCCCGCTGACCCAGCGCGAGATTTCATTGAAGCGCGGCTCGGCGGCGTTGGTGGCCATGTGGCGCAGGGTGTCGGCGGCGGGCAGCTTGTCGTGCGCCATGTCGCTGGCGTCCGAAAGATGCATGGTTCCGGGGGCGTCGTGCGCGTCGAACCAGTAGTAGATGCCTTCGTCTTCGAGCAGGCGCGAGAGAAACTGGTAGTCGCTTTCCTGGTGCTGCACGCAGTAGCGGCGCGGGTTGTGGGTGCCGACGACGTTGTCGGCCTTGGTTTTCTTGAAGCGCTTGATGGGGCTGTCCTCGAACACGGCATCGAGCACTTCGAGAACTTTCTTTTCTTGCAGGATGCGGGAGTTGGCGCGCTTGGTGAGCAGCCAGAACCACGAGCGCAGGGTGATGCGATATTCGTAGTGCCGTCCCATGTGGCCGGCGCGCACGAAGCGCACGGCATGGCCCTGGCAATGGCGCTCATGCGTGCCGCCGTCGGCGTCCTGGAACTCGATGACCACGTCGAAGGCATGCCCGAGGATGTCCTTGGCCTCGATGGCCTTGTTCTGCGAGATCACCGTAAGCTCGTAGGCCGACGGACGCGCAAGCGCCTCGTGGCCGACGATGCGCCAGAACATCAGGTCGTCCTTCGCGGGTGAATCGCTTTCTATGCGGAACTCGTGGTCGGCCATTTTTTTCTCTTGATGGTGGTGGCGTGTCAGTCAGTCAGTCAGTCAGGAAGACATTCGGGGTGCGTGCGAATGGCACCGGGTACTCCCCTCCGCGAATGTCCCCCGCCTTCGGCTCCTCCTTTATTTCGCTGCGGGGAGCACCCGATGCCATTCGCACATGGACGCGGCTGTGGTGCCGGCCGCTCACCCACCGCTGCGAACAACGATCACGCCGATGGGGTGCCTTGCGCAGCGAAATAAAGGAGGAGGCCGCAGGCCGGGGGACATTCGCGGAGCAAGGCACCCCGTCGGCGTGATCGCCCCCCGAACCTACGCAGCGAATAAAAGAGCAAGACGACATCTCAGTCGAACGCGTAAGTGAAGTCCGCATCCTTCACGTCCAGCGCAACACGGCGGATCTCCCCACCAGAGGCCAGACGCTGCAGATACTCGACAGAAATCGTAGGCAGCACGGTGTTGGTAAGGATCGCGTCGATCACGCGCCCACCCGACTCCGGGTCCTGGCACCGCGCGACCACCTGCTCGACCACCGCTTCGCTGTACTCGAAGGGCACGCCGTGGTTGGTCTCGACGCGCTTCTTGATGCGCCCCAGCTGCAGCCGCACGATCTTCTTCATCATCTCGGGCGACAGCGGGTAATAGGGAATGGTGACGATGCGGCCCAGCAGCGCGGGCGGGAACACCTTCATCAGCGGCGCCTTCAGCGCATCGGCCAACGCGTTGGAGTCGGGCAGCAACTCGGGGTCGCGGCACATGCTCATCACCAGCTCGCTGCCGGCGTTGGTGGTCAGCAGGATGATCGTGTTCTTGAAATCGATCATGCGGCCCTCGCCGTCTTCCATCCAGCCCTTGTCGAACACCTGGAAGAAGATCTCGTGCACGTCGGGGTGGGCCTTCTCCACTTCGTCGAGCAGCACCACGCTGTAGGGGCGGCGGCGCACGGCCTCTGTCAGGATGCCGCCCTCGCCATAGCCCACGTAGCCCGGAGGCGCGCCCTTGAGCGTGGAGACGGTGTGCGCCTCCTGGAACTCGCTCATGTTGATGGTGATGATGTTCTGCTCGCCGCCGTACAGCGCCTCGGCCAGCGCCAGCGCGGTCTCGGTCTTGCCCACGCCGGAGGTGCCGCAGAGCATGAACACGCCGATCGGCTTCTGCGGGTTGTCGAGCCGCGCGCGCGAGGTCTGGATGCGGCGCGCGATCATTTCCAGCCCGTGCTTCTGGCCGATGACGCGCTGGTTGAGCGTGTCGGCGAGCTTGAGCACCGCCTCCACTTCGTTCTTCACCATGCGGCCGACGGGGATGCCGGTCCAGTCGGCGACCACCGAGGCCACGGCCTGCTCGTCGACCGAAGGCAGGATGAGCGGCGACTCGCCCTGCACCGCGTGGATCTTGGCCTGCAGCTCGTGCAGCTCGGCGAGCAGCGCGGCGCGGTCGTGCGCGGGCTCTGCCGCGGCTGGTGCCGCATCGGTGGCAGCTGCAGCCGCAGGCGTATCCACTGGCTTGTTGCCTGCACGCAGCTTGCTGCGAAGTTCGAGCAGCCGGTCGACCAGCCCTTTTTCTTCCTGCCAGCGCGCATTCAGCGCATCGAGCTGCACCTTCGATTCGGCCAGCAGCGCGGTGACCTGTGCTGCGCGCTTGGTCACGTCGATGCCGATGGCTTCTTCGCGGCCGATGATTTCCTGCTCGACCGTGAGCCCTTCGATGCGGCGCATGCAGTCTTCCACCTCGGGCGGCGTCGCGTGCTGCGACACGGCCACGCGCGCGCAGGCCGTGTCGAGCAGGCTCACGGCCTTGTCGGGCAATTGGCGAGCGGGAATGTAGCGGTGCGACAGCTTCACGGCCGCCTCGATGGCCTCGTCGAGCAGTTGCACGCGGTGGTGCTTCTCAAGCACGCTGGCCACGCCACGCAGCATCAGGATCGCCTTGGTCTCGTCGGGCTCCGGCACCTGCACCACCTGGAAGCGACGGGTGAGCGCCGGGTCTTTCTCGATGTACTTCTTGTACTCGGCCCAGGTGGTGGCACCGATGGTGCGCAGGTTGCCGCGCGCCAAAGCCGGCTTCAGCAGGTTGGCCGCGTCGCCCGTTCCTGCCGCACCGCCCGCACCCACCAGTGTGTGGATCTCGTCGATGAACAGGATGATGGGCGTGGGCGAGCTCTGCACCTCATCGATCACCTGGCGCAGGCGCTGCTCGAATTCGCCCTTCATGCTCGCGCCGGCCTGCAGCAGGCCGATGTCGAGCGTGAGCAGCTTCACGTCTTTCAGCTGCGGTGGCACGTCGCCGCGTGCGAGGCGCTGCGCAAAGCCTTCGACCACGGCCGTCTTGCCGACGCCGGCCTCGCCGGTGAGCAGCGGATTGTTCTGGCGGCGGCGCATGAGGATGTCGACGATCTGGCGGATCTCTTCGTCGCGGCCGGTCACCGGGTCCATCTCACCCTTCTTGGCCTTCTCGGTGAGGTCGACCGCGAACTTCTTCAGCGCATCGCCCTTGCCCATGGCGGCTGGAGCCATCGCGCCCGAGTCTTCGCCGGGTGCGCCGCTGCCCATGCCAGTGCCGTCCTGCGCGCGCATCTGCGATTCGGGCGAGGCATCGCAGATCTTGGCGAAGTTGTCGGCCAGGTCTTCGACCTTGACCTTCTCGAACTGCTTCGACAAGCCGAACAGCGGGTTGCGCAGGCTCTGCGTCTTCAGCATGCCCACCAGGATGTAGCCGGTGCGCACCTGCGCTTCGCCGAACTGCAGGGTGGCATAGGTCCAGGCGCGCTCGATGGCGTTCTCGATGTGCGGAGAAAAGTCGCTGATGGCAGTGGCGCCGCGCGGCAGGCGGTCGAGCGCGGTGGTCATGTCTTTCGCAATGACCGACACGTCGAGCCCGTAGTGCTGGATCACGCGGTGCAGGTCGGAGTCCTGCGCCTGCAGCAGCTGGGCAAACCAGTGTTCCAGCTCCACGTACGGATTGCCCCGCATCTTGCAGAACACGGTGGCGCCTTCGATGGCCTTGTAGGCCAGCGAGTTGAGTTTGCCGAAAAGGGCGGTGCGGCTGATTTCACTCATGAGGGACTCCGTATCTCTTCTGAACGAATGAAGATGGGTTTGTTGAAAGACTGGTTGCCGATGCGCACGTCCGCTGCATCGCGCGAACGCTTGCGCTGCCCGAGCCACGACACCCAGCCCAGGCGCGGTGCATTGCCCTTCGCGTCGCCAAGGCGCGTGAGCGGAACCTGCGCCTTCTCGAGCACCAGCTCGGCGTCCCACTCGAGCTCGTCGCCGAGCAGCTGCTGCATCCAGCGCTGCAGCACGGGGCGCGCATTTCCGATGGGAAGGAACATCCGGTACTGCTCCAGCGTGAGCGGGCCCAGGTGCAGGCGCACGCGGTGCTGGCGGTCCCAGGCGCGGGTGCCGAGCATGGCGCCCATGCCCATGGAGCGCGAGCTCTCGCCCTGCCCCAGCCGCGTGAGCTCTGCCACCGGCAGGCTCATCCAGTGGCCGACCCAGCGCTCCAGCTTCACGGGCACGCCGAAGTAGCTGCACAGCACCGACTCCACGCTTTCCACGTTGTGCACGCGGCGCGCGAGCCAGCCCGAAAAATGCAGGCGCGCGTCGTCATGGATCTCGTCGCGGTCCACGCGGCCCGGCGTGCCGATGCCGACCAGCGCACCGACCTGCAGGCGGAAGCGGTCTTCGCCCGGCCGGTCGAGCGCCACGGCCGGCCGCGACTGTGCCCACGCGCGATAGAAGTGCAGCGAGAAGCGGTGCGAAAAGCTGTCCAGAAAGGCCAGCCACGTCGGGTCGCCATGGTTCAGGCTGCGCTCGCGAATGAAGTCGCTCAGGTGCACCGGCAGCGGACCATTGGGGCCGATGTAGCTGAAGAAGTGCTGGCGCAGGCGCGGCGGCGAATAGGCTGTGGCGGGCTCGAAGCGGCTGAAGCTCGCGGGCGCGAACGACAGCGATGGCTCCTGCCCCACGCGCACCGGCTCGGCGCTCGGCAGCAGCGCGCGGCCCCAGCGCGGCGTGGTCTTCGCGACGGACTCCAGCCGGCGCATCACCGCGAAGTAGTCGAACGACCACGGCTCCGCGGACCACCCGCGCAGCGCGTTGTCGACGCGGGTGCTCACAGAATCTGTCGCGTCCCGCACAGCGGCCTCCAGCGCATGGTCTCGCCCTTGCCCGCGATGCGCAGCACGGTCTCGACGAAATGGTTCACCTCCACATGGCGCGACAGGAAGCGCGCCAGCACGGCCCCGAACAGGAAGGCGCTGTGGCCATGAAAGGCGTCCTTGTCGACTTCGAGCGTCACTTCGAGCCCACGCCCGAAAGCGATCGGTCCCTTCAGCGGCAGGCGGCGTGCAACCGGCTTGCACTTCACCGACAGCAGGCCGCGCACCTGGCCCTGGCGCATCTCGTCGGCATGCACGGCATAGAGCATCAGCGTTTCGCGCAGCGCGGCCGCGCCCTGCTCCGGCGTGCTGTCGGACAGCGACAGGTAGTTCAGCGCAAGGTGATCGACCACGCGCCACCCCAGCCCCTGGCTCACCACCGGCGACACCGGCCGCGACGGCCCGCGCACCATGCGCACGCGCTGCACGGGAAATGAATCGACGCAGTCGAAGTCGTTCTCGCGGCCCAGCGGCATCAAGAGCGGCAGGTCGCGGTTGGTGCACAGCGCCGTCACTGCCAGCTGCCGCAGCGTGGCCGCATACGGCGCCTGCTGCGGATCGACGATCTGCATGTAGACCTCGGAGCCGATGTGGCTGCTGCGGTTGCCCTCGGTGCGCTGTCGCACCGACAGCATGCGCGGCTCGCGCGTGGTCGTGAAGTAGGCCGGGTGGCTGTTGCGGCTGCCGTGAAAGGCCGAATAGAAAGGCCTGAAAGGCTGCTCGGCCGCGACCGCATCGGCACCGGGCGCGCCGTGGCCGATGACTTCGGTGATGGTGTGCACCTCGAAGTCCTGGGGGCGCGTGCGATCGGGCACCAGGTGGAACTGGCTCACGCCCTCGGTCATGGGCACGCGGTCGAGCCGCTTGCTGAACAGGTTGACGGCGGGCACGCAGTGCAGCTGCACGTTGTCGGCGCTCACCAGCTTTTCGAGTGCTGCGTCGCCGCGCGAGAACAGCAGCACGATTTCGACGTCGGTCACCGGCATGGCCGCGAGCAGCGCCTGGAGCCCGCCGATGCGCACGAACTGGAAGCGCTGCGGAAACGCGAAGTACTCCTGCAACAGCCGAAAGCCCGAGAAGCCGGTGGCGGTGGTGGGCAGCAGCGCTTCGTCCTCCTCGAAGCCGACCGCGCCGATGGCGCTGGCCGGCAGGCTCTGCGCCACGCCTTGCAGCACACCACCGGGCGCGAGCGGCCGCACCAGCACGCCGATGGGCTGGCCCAGCGCGCATTCATGCAGTTGCCAGGCCACGTCTTCGGCACCGCCGAAGTGCAGCACCAGATCGTCGAGAGCGATCTGGCTGAAGTTCAGGCCGGCCGTGGCATGCAGCGCAATGCGCAGGCCGCCGCGGATGGCGCGCGATTGCGAGTGCGTGTTCAGCGGCAGGTCGGGCGCGTAGGTGAAGTACTGCGCGCGCTGCACTTCGATGGGCCAGATGCGCAGCGCGCTGGCCGTGCGGAATTCGCAATGCGTGTTCTGACCCACCGCCTGCCGTGCGCGCAGTCCGCTGCCGCGCGGCAATGTCGGGCCGGTCGCAAGGTTCGCGTCGTCGGGGTCGGGCACGAAAGACACGACCACCATCGCCGGCGTGGGCGAAAGAAAGTGCGGATAGACGATGTCGAGCAAATGGCCCGTGAAGCGCGGGTACTCGGCGTCGAGCTTCAGGCCCACCCGTGCCGAAAGAAACGCCGTTGCCTCGATGAGCCGCTCCACATACGGGTCGGCCACTTCCTGGCCCTCGATGCCAAGTCGATGCGCAATCTTTGGAAATGCCCGCGCGAACTCGGAAGCGCTTTCGCGGAAGTAGCGCAGCTCCTGTTCGTACAGGCTCAGCAGCCGAGGGTCCATGCGGGACTCACCTTGGGTTTTGCGCCATGTCCACTATCTCGATGCGTCCTTCTTCCAGGTCAACGCGGCTTCGCATCAGGAACTCCAGCGGCACGGGCTGTGCCCACAGCATGCCGCGTATCTGCAGGCCGATGCTGTTGTGGGAGTCCAGTGCCGGGCCTTCCATGACGAGTTCCACTTCGAGTGTGCGGGACAAAATGCGCGGCTCGAACTGCAGGATTGCGTTCTTCAAAGCCTGTTCCATGCTGACACGCTGCACCGACGAGGTGAACTGGCCAGACAGCATAGGCAATCCGTAGTTGATGACCGAGCGCGCCGCATTCGGGTATTGCTTGTCGTCCATCGAGAGGCCGTAGCCGGTGGCGTTGAACAGCCAGCCGAGGTCGCGCAGCACGGCCTGGCGCAGCGCCTGCTTGGTCAGCGTGCGCTTCTCGTCGCCCTCGCGCTTTTCGTCGGGTGCGTTGTCGACGAGGCGATCGAGCAGCGAGGGCTGCAGCCGCTCCTGCGCGGTGAGCTCAGCCATCGACGCTGCCCTCTTCGGCTTCGCCCGCCGAGGTGTCCTCAGCCTGCGTGAACAGGATCTCGCGCACGTCCATCAGCGCGTACTCGCCCGCGTCGCTGCCGAGCACGCGCTGGCCGTAGCCGGCCCAGACTTCGGGGCGCAGCTCGCGCCACTCGGTCTTGCGCGCGAGACGCAGCTCGCCGTCTTCCACCTTCTCTGTGCCCTCGTAGCGCGTGGGAATCAGCGCAAGGGTTTCACCGCCGTTCTCGAACTGCAGGTGCGCGGGCATCCACACGCAGTCGCGCAGGTCTTCGGGCGGATCGATCTTGATGTGCGCGAGCCGCGCATACGGAATCCAGTAGTACTTGCCGTTGACGAAGGCTTCAAGCACCGGGCCCAGGCGCATGTCGGCATCGGCCAGCCATTCGAAGGGCGCGCCGTCGATGGTGCCGCTGATGGCGGGCGCGCCGTCGAAGGCGCGCTGGCGCAGGTCCTCGGCCAGTTCGCTCTCGCCGCGGCCCTGGCGCAGCAGCGACTCGATGAGCAGCGCCAGCCATTGGTCGGGCTGGCCGAAGATCATGGGCGTGCGCGTGCCGGCGAACACTTCGGCGCGCAGGCCCTCGCAGCGCACGGCCTCGCCGTAGACCTGTTTCATGGGCACGGCGAGCGCGTCGAGCTCGGCCGCAACGGTCAGCTGGTTGAGCGCGCGCTCCCACTGCCCGAGCACGCACAGCAGCTGCGCCATGAACACGCGGTGCTTGCTGTCGGAAGGCTTGGCGCGCACGTCGTCGCTCAGGGCCTTGAGGGCGGCGGCCGGATCGGCGGCCTTGAGGAATTCGGCGGCGGTCGTCATGGTGTGCGGCTCCTGGGTGGGGTGATGAGGCTCAGGCGCGGGTGAACTGGCATTCGCGCACCGCGCCGCGCAAGCCGGTGGTCTTCTGCGGTGCCGACTTGACCTTCACCGTGCGGTAGCTGATGGAGATCAGCTCCGAGGGCACGCCCCAGTGGCCGCCGGAGTTGAGCACCAGCCGGCAGATGCGCGCGTTCTCCAGCACCAGCTCGAAGGTCGACTGCGCATCGGGCGAGCGCTCGTCGCCGCCCGACTTGAAGGCGCTGATGACGACCTTCAGGTCTTTTTCCTGCGCGCGCAGCAGGCTGGCGATGGTGGCGGTGGCCGCATCGCTGCGACGCGCAACGATCAGGTTGTTGGGCACGACCTGGTTCTGGCTGGAAGACTCGGGCACCTGCACCGACCAGTAGTAGCCGCCGATGTTCATGCGCGCCTTGCCGTCGTCGAAGGGGCGGTCGAGCTCGCCTTCGACTGGCGCACCCTTGTTCTCGATCAGCATGACCAGGTCGGTTTCGGCTGAGCCGGTGCCGATCAGTTCGTAGAACCGCTGGGCGTCTTCAGGGCTCCAGGAGCCGTCGTCTAGAAATGCCATATCACCTCCGGAAATCGAAACAGGAAAAGGAAACCGTGATCTCGGACCGCGCTGTCATGGCCGGGCTCCGCCGTCCGCTGCGCCGCTGCTCCTGCGCAGCAGGGCCGCGAACACCTGCCGCTCGCCGCTCTCCGCCGGCGGCTGGCCGCCGCGCACGCGCACTTCCGACACATCGGCCTGCGCATAGGCCACGCCGAACAGGCGCGGCGCGCTGTAGGGCGTGGCGGGCACTGCCATGACCAGCAGGCGCGCGTCGCCGGCGGCATCGAGCCACGGCAGGTCGAAGCGCTTGACCGAGGGCTGATCGGGCGTGCCGCGCTTGAAGCGGTTGGTTTCGCCGACGAGCTCGTCGGGGTAGACCGACTGCAGGTTGCCGCGCGCGTCGATGCCGGCGATGACGAGATCGAGCGAACGGCCGCTGGTGTTGCGCACGTTCAGGCGCAGGCGCTCGCCGGCGCGCAGCGAGGGCAGCGCGTTCGCCGCTTGGGCCTGAACTTGAACGATGGGCGTGCTGCGCAGCATGCGGTCAGCGCTCCACACTTCGAGCGCGGCATCGAAGCCGTCGAGCTGGCCATCCTTGCCGTAGGCCTGCAGCTGCGCGAGCCACTTGAGCTGCGCCAGTACCTGCAGGCGGCGGCGCAGCGCGGCGGTGTCGGGCAGCACCACGGTGGAGACAGTGGCGCCGAACAGCGGCGAGAGCAGTTCGAGGCGCTGGCCCGAGGGGCCGAGGTCGGTCCAGCGCACGTCGGCAGTGGCCGCATCGTCGGCCGGGCGGATCGCAGCCGGGTAGTCGAGGCTGAGGCCGGCGGGCAGCGGCTTGTCGGCGCGCACGCGCAAGGCGGTGGCGGCCGGTTCACTCATCGGCGTGACGCTCCAGAACGCAGCGCCCGACACATCCTTCAGCGCCGCCGGCACGGCCAGCCACGCGCCGCCGAGCTTGATCTGCGACACGGTGGCAGGCGCGCTGCGCACGGCGCCGTCTTCGAGCGTAGCGAGCACGCGCAGCTCCTGCTGCTGCGCGAGGCCGTCGAGCAACCCGGCCTTGATGGCCAGGCTGTCGCCGCTGCGTTGCGCGCGCCATACGGGGCGCGTGGATGCGGGCGCGCCGCTGTTGGCGAACAGCGGCGCATCGAGGTTGCCTTCGGCCACCGGAGACGGCAGCTCGCGCGTGGGAAAGCGCTGAGCGAGCTCTTCGATGACCGGTGGATACTGCGCGAGCACGCCGTCGAACAGGTCGCGCCAGGTGGCGGGCTTGCGCGACAGCGCTTCGACCACGGCCCAGGTCAGCAGGCCCTGCGGCCGGGCATTGCGCGCCTTGCGGGGCAGGCGCAGCTCGGGCGTGATCTGGTGGCTTTCGGACGCGAAGAAGGCGACGTAGCGGGCGCGAGGCACGGCTTCGGCCGGCACGGGTGGCGTCTGCGGTCGCGCGGGTGGTGCCCCGCCGGTCAATTGCGTCACGCGCAGGCCGCGCCAGCGCACTTCGTCATCGGGCGGGCCTTCGGCTGTGGCGGGTGCATCGGCCGTGCCGCGCGTCATGGAGTTGGCCGAGCAGGTGTCGAACACCGAGGCGACGAACACGTTCTTCGCGAGGAAGGACTGGATCCACGCGTCGAAGTCGACGTCGCGCAGGTCACCCGTGAGCACGTTGTCGCTCCCGAGTGTGCCGCGCACGTCGCGCGCGAGAAAGTTCTCCGACAGCCCATCGGGCTCCTGGTAGCGCTTGGCGATGTCGCGCAGGCGGGTGCCGTGGCCGGAGAAGTACAGCAGCACGAAGTCGCCGCTCTTCGACTGCGCGAGCAGCCTGGCCAGCGCGTCGTGGATGGCTTGCGATTCGGGTAGCGCGGCGCCGCTCACGCCGTCGGCGAGCACTGCGATGTCGGGCGCCGCGAAGCCCTGCCTGAGCAGCGCGTCGCGCATCAGCATCACGTCGTTGCGAGGCGCCTGCAGCCACAGCGCCTGCGGCTGGTTGACGAGTTCGGAGACGCCGACGAGCAAGGCGCGCTGGGTGGCGAAGGCCAGGGTGCAGCAGGCGAGCAGCCACAGCACGAGCAGCACCTGGAGAAAGCGCAATTGCGTGACGCCCTTCCCCTTGGGCCGCAGGTGAAGGTGCAGACGGGCGGCATGCCCGAGGGCCGCGGCGCGTGTCATGGCCGCTGCTCCCCAGCCGGCCCGGCTGACTCGACCAGCGGCGAAGCCGCGAGCACCGCCAGCGCATCCACTGGCTCCGGCACCCGCAGCCGCCATACGCCATTGCCACCCGGATCGCCCGGCCCGCCCACCACGTCGGCCGATATCGATTGCAGCAGCCGGTCGGCCTCGTCCATGCGCACGCCGGCTTTCCAGCGCACCACCAGGTCGGCGCGCGCCGGCGCGGGTGCGGCTGGCACGTCGCGGAAGCGCACCTCGTCTTCCTCGGGAGCACCGCGGCCGCCGAGCAGCCCGACGTTCTGGATCACCACGAACAGCGCCAGCACCGCGAAGGCCGGGCGCGTCCAGCCTTCCGCGCCGAACCAGCGGCGGATGCTGCCCCACCAGCCGCCTTCGGGACGGGGCTGCGGCCGTGCAGGCGATGGAGCGGGAGAAGAAGAAGCCTCGTCGCCCTGCGGCCGCGTCAGCGCCTTCCCCAGCTGCAAGCCCACGTCGCGGTACAGCTCCTGGTAATCGGCACGCGGGTCCTGGGGCCCGAGCGGCGTGCCCGACAGCACCGAGAACACACCGCCCACGTCGCGCAACGCGATGCGCCCCGGCTCCGGCGCAATGGCGAGCGATGCGTGCGCGGCCCACTCGTCGTGCACCGCGCGGATCGCGGCGAGCCGCGTGGCCGAAACCTCGCCGAGCACGCGCGCGCAAAGCTGCGGAGCAGGTGCCAGCGTGAGCACGTTCCAGGCCTGGATCACGCCGAACATCGGCTCGAAGGGCTCGTCGTCAGGCTCCAGCAGCACGTCGAAGGCAGATGCCCAGTCGGCCTCGCCGGCGGCCATCCAGCCCTGCCAGAGATCGCCCTGGATGCAGCGGTCGAGCAGCACGCCGAGCAGCCGCCCTTCGTGCACCACGCTGACAAGGCGGCCCGGCGCCCAGCGGGCCGGAAAGGCGCGCTGGGCGACAGCCTCGCGGCGCCGGGCCAATTCGACAAGAGGCAGCAGCAGGTCGGATGCGGCAGCCGCCGGGGCCGGTGCAGCGCCCGTTGGAGGGGACGTGCCCGGCATGGCCACGGTGGCCGCGCCGGGTGCGCTGTCCGGCGCATCGTCGGGCACGGCCGCGCCGGTTTCCAACGCGTGGCGGATCACGCTGAGCGGGGGCCAGAGGTCGTGGGTCATGGCGTCTGTTCCTGAATGGCTATGTCTTCAGGCATAAGACGCTTCAGCACCGAGGATTTTGAAAACCTGCAGGATCGCCGCCATGTTGTCGGGCTCGATGGCGATGCCCAGCGTCTGCTGGAGCCAGCCGCCGATCCGGGTTTTGGCGTAGTCCGCGGTCAACCCCTCGCGCTTGTGCACGAGGCCGAGCCGGCCCGCGCGGTAGTGATAGGAAGCAATGGCGTGGCGCGAGGCGATGCCCGACAGCCCGCCCTCGGCCTCCTTGCCGAAGCCCTCGCACAGCAGCAGGCGCTCGGGCTCGGGCAGTTCGGCGATGAAGGCGCGCGCGGCCACTTGCACGGCCTGCGCGCTCAGGCCGTGCTCGGCCAGGCAGCCGTCGAGGTCTTCGCCCGCGCCGATCTCGTCTTCGAGCTGTGCCTCGGTGATCTGGTCGCCGATGGAGAGCTTGCGGCGGAAGGAGCTGGCGCGCGTGCAGTCGATGAGATAGCGGCGGAAGTACGCGCACAGCGCAAAGGCGGTGGAAGGCGCGCTGTGGCTCGCGCGTTCGTCGGCTTCGTCCGGGTCGGCATCGAGCCGCAACACCTTCACATAGATGAACTGCGCCACCAGCTCCTGCCGTCCCTCGCCCAGCACCTGCAGCTCTGGCGGATTGCAGGCCACCAGCGCATCGCCCACGATGCGGTACATGGCGCCCATGTCGTTCGGGGACAGCGTCTGCCGCCGCCGCCAGAGGCGGACGAGCTCACTGCTTTCCGCGGACGAAAGGGTTTCCTGCATGAGGAGTCAAGGCGCCCGATCGATCAGTCGTCGACGCAGCTGCCCTCCGAAGGCACCAGGCACTGCGGCAGATTCGCGCCCACCGGCCCGCCGCGCGTGCGGATGGCCGACGACACCGCGGCCTGCGCAACGGCCAGGCCGCGCGGCAGCAATATCCACAGCTGGCCGCGCTCCTTCATGCGGCGCGCGTTGGTCGCGGCCTGCTGGCCGTTGCCGAAGAAATAGTCGGCCCGCACCGCGCCGCGGATGGCGCCGCCGGTGTCCTGCGCGATCGTCAGGCGCTGCATCGGCGCGCCGCTGCCGGGCGTGCGCGTCGACACGAACACCGGGTAGCCCAGCGGCGTGCTGCGCGGATCGACCGCAATCGAGCGCCCCGCCGACAGCGGCACGCCGAAGGCGCCCACCGGGCCGCCCACGGGCGAGGTCGATTCCTTGAAGAACACATAGCTCGGGTCCTTGATGCCCGAGCCCGACACCGCGCCGGCCGCGCGCCGCCCCGGCACCACGACCGGGCCGCTGGCAACGGGCCGCGCGAGCGTGAAGCCGCGCGTGCGGATGGTGCCGCTGTCGACCGCGCCGACATCGTCGTCATCGCCGTCGTCCAGCTGCAGCTCGATGGACGAGCCGCGCACCTTCACCGGGCTGCGCGGCTTGCCGTTGGCGGCCTGCGCCAGCGTCGGGCGGAAGGGCTGGCCGTTCTGCTCGGCGTAGGCGACGCGCACGATGTCGCCGTTGGCCAGCTTGATGCGCCCCGAGCCCTGGATCTGCATTTCGTACAGCGCGGTGGCGCTGCTCACGAAGGCCAGCACCTTGGCGTTGGGGGCGCCCTTGGTCTCGATTTCTTCGCGCGTGTAGTACGGCAGCAGCTGCTTGCCCTCGACCCGCAGGCGCACCTTGCGGTCGAGCGTGTCGCGCGAGATGGCCGAGAGGTCGAGCGCAAAGAGGCCCGGCGCGCCCATGTCGCGCGTGCTGAGGCCGGTCTGCACCACCACGTTGCGCCCTTCCACGCGGGCCGCCACCGTGCCGTTGCCGGCGGGCAGCTTGCGCGCATCGGCGAACAGCATGTCGTCGGGCTGGCCGTACACGGGGTAGATGAAAGGCGCGCCGTACTGGCGGGCGCCCGCGATCTCGGGCTCGAAGTAGCCGGTGACCACGCCGTCGGGCTTGCGGTCGTCGTCGCGAATCTGGTAGGCCGAGAACTCGCCCTCGAAGAAGCCCCGGATGGCGTTGTTGTTCTTGCCGTCGACCTTGAGCGCGCGGTCGCACACCTCTTTCCATTCGGCGCCGCGCCCGGTCAGCACCTTGCAGCTGCCGAGAAAGGCGGGCCAGCTTTCGGAGAAGTCGTCGCGTGACCAGCCCGGCACCGAGTCGAAGCCAACCGAGGTGTAGGTGGCGAGTTGGGTCGAGAAGGTGCGCGCCTGGCCGGCCACGCTGGCGCCGGTCGGCGGTGGGCGCGAGGCGCTGCTGCTCGTGCCGGCGGTGTCGGTCGTGGCCGCGCCGGTGCCCGTGGCGGCCGGTGGCGGCGCGGTGCAGCCCGCCAGCGAGGCGATGACGGCAACAACGGCGGCAGTAGCGGCCCACTGGAGCACATAGTTGAGGCGCTGTTGCAGCTGCTGTTGTCGTTGCTGCTGCAGTGCTTGCGAGGTGGTCATGAAAGTCTCCTTGTCCGGAAAGTGGCGACCCGAGGGGCCAACGCTCTACAGACGATTACTTCTCGACGATTTTGAAATTCCCGACGCCATAGACGTCGTTGCACGGGGCGCCGGGTGCGCACACGGGTTTGCCCAGCAACGGCGAGGGGCCGGTACCGCGCGTGGCTTCGAGCGCGGCCAGCACCGGCAGCGGGAACACCGGGAACACGCCGTCGTTCTGCACGCCGGCGGCACTGAAGTCGCGCTCGTGCTCGCTCACGAGCACCGCGAACTGGTCGGTGCCGGCCGGGCCGCCCGCGTCCATCGGCCACGAGGCGCGCGGCAGAGAAAGCGAACCGCCCGCGGTGATCTTGTTGTACTTGTCGAGCAGGTTCGGGAACAGCAGGAACATCTCGCCGCCGCTGGACAGCAGGAACACGTAGACAAAACCTTCGCGCTTGCTGCGCACCTCGAAGGCAAGGCGGTCCTTGCCGATGGCGACTTCGGCCTTCTTCGGCGTGGCCGTCACCTCGAAGCCGGGCGCGGCGCCGGTTGCGAGAGATTGCAGCGATTCGGCGGGCGTGCGCGGGGCCGGAGGGGGCGGTGGTGGTGGCGGCGGTGCTGGAGGAGCCTCTGCGATCTTTGTGTCGGGTGGCGGGGCCGGCGTGGTGGTGACGACATTCTTGTCATCGGTGTTCGTGTTGCCGCCGGTGCGGCCCTGGAACCACCACCAGCCGCCACCAGCCGCGGCTGCGAGCACGGCGACCGATACGAGTGCGGCAACGGTCTTGTTGCTCTTGCCCCCGCCGCCGGTGGGCGCGGGCGCGGGCGCCGGTGCCTTGCCACCTGCCTTGCTCTTGCCGCTCGCGATGACTGTCGCAGCGTCGGCATTGCTGCTGTTGCCGCTGCGCGCACCCGAAGGCGGCTGCGTGCGCGGCGTCGGCGCGATGCTGTGCCCAACTTCGAGATCGAGCGCGGCGCGCAGCTCGGCCATCGACTGCGGCCGCTGCTCGGGCCGCACGCCGAGGCCCGCATCGATCGCCTCCAGCAGCCGCAGGCTGTAGCGCTGCCGCAGGATCTCGTTGCCCGCAAGCGGCACATAGCTGTCGGACAGCAGCCGCGCCACCGAAGGCGGCGGCGCGCGACCGCACACCGCCACGTGCATCACGGCCGCGAGCGCATACACATCGGTCCACGCGCCCTGCGACATGTCGGGCATCTCGGCGTACTGCTCGATGGGGGCATAGCCGGGCTTGAGGATGACGGTGATCGCCTGGGTCTTGTCGGTGATCACACGGCGCGCGGCGCCGAAGTCGAGCACCACCGGGCGGCCCGAACCTTCGAGCAGGATGATGTTGTCGGGGGCGATGTCGCGGTGGTAGCAGTTGGCGTTGTGCATCACCGCTAGCGCCTGCGTGACGCCGTCCATGATGCGGATCAGCCAGGACTCGTCTACGCCTGCGGGGATGGCTACCAGGGCCTCTCTCAGCGTGTCGCCTCTGTAGAAAGGCATGACCATGTAGGTGGTGCCTTTTTCTTGCCAGAAGCGGTAGACCTTCAGGAGCGACGGGTGGTCGAACTGGGCGAGCAGGCGGGCTTCGTTGATGAAGCTGCGCATGCCGAGGTCGAAGGTTTCTCTGTGGCGTTCTGACAGGGGGACTACTGTGCCGTCGTTCTGTCTTGTCGACAGTGACGTGGGGAGGTATTCCTTGATTGCTACTACGCGTTCCAGCGTGTGGTCCCACGCCTCGTAGACGACGCCGAAGCCGCCTTGGCCTATGACTCTTGTGACTTCGAATTCGGCCAGGCGGCTGCCTACCGGGAGCAGGCCGGCGTCTGTGCTTCCCGTGGCGGGGCTGGTGACTGGGGTAGCGCCTGCGGTGATTACGGTCGCGGCCGTGTCGCCGGTTGTTGTTGTCGGCTGACCAGGCTTGGGGACTACGCGGGTGCGGTCGTCGTTGGAGTCGGTCATTGACTGGCTCCTTTGTTGAGTGTTTGCTTCCCGAGGCCGGGTCTCGGCCCGGCGGCCGACCTACTTTTCTTTGCTTCGCCAAAGAAACGTAGGCAAAAGAAAGGCGACCCCACTGTCTGCGACCCCTTCGCTGCGCTACGGGGCAACCTGCGGTGCTCGCGTTTCGCGGGGTCCGCAGAACTCGCTTCGCTCAAACAGCTGCGGCCCTGATCCGCGAAACGCTCCGCTCCTCGGCGCAGCCAGAGGGGAGGTGGAGACAACACGGGCCATCGCTTCGCTCGGCACGGTGCGACTGCAGGCGCGCAGCGCCTGCAGTCGCGCTGGGGGCCGAGCGCAGCAATGGCCCGCCCGGTTCCCCAATCCCTTCTGGTTGCGCCGAGGAGCGCAGACGTAGGAGGGATCAGGGCCGCAGCTGTTTGAGCGAAGCGAGTTCTGCGGCCCCCCTCCGGAGTCGAGCACCGCAGGTTGCCCGTAGCGAAGCGAAGGGACGCAGACAGCAGGGTCGCCTTTTCTTTGCTTGGCGGTTTCAAGTCTGAAGTGCAACACACTCGATCCTCAAGGGAAGAGCTTGCATGAAC
>NZ_FNOL01000038.1:0-29505 GCF_900106655.1 Variovorax sp. YR634 | reverse complement strand
AAAACGCCCGATGAGGTCCATCGGGCGTCTCTGGCCGGCTTGAACAGGCCGGCTCTGTGTCCCTCATAGGTGTCAACCTATGGCAGGACGGGTCAAGGGCGACAGGCTTACGCGTAGTCCGCAAGCGCCTTCTTCATCTTCTTCATCGCCGCGACTTCGATCTGGCGGATGCGCTCGGCGCTCACGCCGTACACAGCGGCCAGGTCGTGCAGCGTCATGCCGCCCGAACCGTCGTCGTTCACCTTGAGCCAGCGCTCTTCCACGATGCGGCGGCTGCGGTCGTCCAGCGCCTCGAGCGCCGTGGCAATGCCGTCGCTCGACAGGCGGTCGCGTTGCTGCGATTCGAGCAAGGCAGTCGGTTCCTGCGTGGCGTCGGCCAGGTAGGCGATCGGGCCGAAGGTTTCGTCGCCGTCGTCGGACGGGCCCGGATCGAGCATGACGTCGCCGCCCGACAGGCGGGTTTCCATCTCGAGCACTTCTTCAGGCTTGACGTTGAGCCGGGTCGCCATCTGCGACACCTCGTCGGGGCTCAGCGTTTCGCGGTGCGTGCCGTTGTCGGCCGCAGCCGAGTCGGCCTTGAAGCCCTGCTTCATCGAGCGCAGGTTGAAGAACAGCTTGCGCTGGGCCTTGGTCGTGGCGACCTTGACCATGCGCCAGTTCTTCAGGATGTACTCGTGGATCTCGGCCTTGATCCAGTGCATGGCGTAGCTCACGAGCCGCACGCCCTGGTCGGGGTCGAAACGCTTCACGGCCTTCATCAGGCCGACGTTGCCTTCCTGGATCAGGTCGCCGTGCGGCAGCCCGTAGCCCAGGTATTGGCGGGAAATGGAAACGACGAGGCGCAGGTGCGACAGCACGAGCGCGCCAGCGGATTCGAGATCGTTGTGGTCGCGCAGCTTGCGTGCGAAGCCCTGCTCTTCTTCGAGCGTGAGCATCGGCAGGCGGTTGGCGGCCGAAATGTAGGCATCCAGGTTGCCCAGCGGCGGAACCATCGACCATGGATTGGCGACGGCCAGCTGGTTGGCAGAGACTCCAGACAGCGTTGTCATCAGGGGAAACTCCTTTGTGTGGGCCATATTAGCACTCGGTTAGAGGGAGTGCTAAACCAAGGGTTCCCTTGAATTTCTATCGCCGGAATAGCCAATGGCTACCAGCGCACGCCCAGCTTTAGGAAAAGCTTGGACAGCACGAACAGAGGGCCGACCCACAGATATTGGATGTCTTCGAAGAACGAAGGCTTCTTGCCTTCGATCTTGTGGCCCACGAACTGAAAGATCCAGGCCACCACAAAGATAGCGGCTGAAATCGGCAATACAAGTCCGCCCATCGCATGCACCAGCGCCAGGGCCAGGGCGGTCAGCGCGAGCATGGTCAGCAGGAAGGCCGGGGCGCGCAGCAGGGCGTAGTAGACGAGGCTGGCGGCCACGAAACCGTAGGCTACCCAGGGATGGAGCGCGAACAGCAGTCCGACGATGCTCAGCATGATGGCCGGGATGGCCACGAAATGGATCAGCTCGTTGGTCGGGTTGCGGTGGCTCTCTTCATAGTGAGCGAGCAGGCGGTCGACCTTGCGGTCGCTCGATTCCAGGGGGGCGGCGGCGGTATGCGTCATGACAAGTCTCCGTGGGCGCCGTTCGGTGCGGCGAGACTTTCGATGGTGCCCACAGAGAAGCCCGATGGCAAGCGCACATGCGATGCGAAATTGCTATCAAAAAAGTAGCATAAAGCACTACAGCCACGGCGGCTGCCATGACTTTATGCACTGTCACCAGAAGGTTACATCGCTAAGATCGGCGCGTGGCATCCTTCGACTCCCCACCCGCACCTCTGTCACCGGCCGCGGAGACTGGCGCGCCCACCCGCACGCCCAGGGCGATCCTGGTTGTGGACGACCACGACCTGCTGCGCCTGGGCGTCTGCGCGCTGGTCCAGGCGCAGGCCACCCCGTCCGGCGCGAACATCGAAGTCTTCGAGGCCGGCAACGTTGCGGACGCACTCGCGCTGTACGAAACCCACCAGGCTTCCATCGGCCTCGTGCTGCTCGACCTGGCCCTGCCCGACACGCACGGCCTGAGCGGCGTGGCCGAGTTCCGGCTGCGCTTTCCCGCCGCGCGGATCGTGGTGCTCTCGGGCACTGGCAACAGCACGCTGGCGCAGGGCGTGCTCGCGCTGGGCGCCGCAGCCTTCCTGCCGAAGTCGGCCGACCTGAAGGAAGTGGTGAGCTTCATCCGCGCCTGCGGCCTGCTCGATCCCGGCGCGGCGGAGGTACCGCCACCGGCCGTGCCCAAATCGCTCACCGGCTATGCCGAATTCGCCCACGCCAGCGCCTGGCAGGAACTCACGCCGCGGCAGATGCAGGTGCTGCAATGGGTGCTCGAAGGCAAGGCGAACAAGGAAATCGCGCAGCTCGCGAACCTGAGCGAAGGCACGGTGAAGAACCATGTCTCGACCATCCTGCTGCTGTTCGGCATGCGCTCGCGCGCCCAGTTGATCAGCACCCTGCATTGAGCGTGCAGCCCGACGCGTCGAACGACCCCTCCGCCGACCACGCACTCGGCCAGCGGGTGCTGCGGGAGCACGTTGCCTCGGTCTACAGCACCTACGGCGTCTCGACACTGACGCACATGGCCTTCGTGGTGGTGTTCGGCAGCATCATCTATTCGCAGCTGAAAGACCCGAGCCTGCTGTTCTGGCTGGCCGGGCTGCTGATGGCCGACATCTACGTGTTCTTCACGCCGCGCTGGAATCCGTCCCGGCCCGTGCGTGAAAGCGCGTACTGGGCGCGCAAGATTTCGCGCATGGTCACGCTGGTGAGCATGGTCACGGCGGTGGTGCCGTGGCTCATCGTGCCGCACGACAACCTGCCCATGACCTCGCTGCTGATGGCCGTGATCGTCGGCAGCTGCGCGCGGGCGGCGCAGTCGCTCTGGCCGCTGAAGCCGGCGCTCTTCGGCTACACGATGCCGATGTCGCTGGGCATGATCACCGCGCTGGCGTGGCAGGGCGACGGGCTGCACCTGTTCCTGGCGGCAGCCGGCGCGGCCTACCTGCTGCTGACGCTGCACGCGGGCGTCGGCCAGCACAAGCTGCTGACAGCGTCGCTCATGCTGCGCTTCGAGAACGAGGCGCTCGCCGCGCGGCTCGGCGAGCAGATTGCCGCCACCGAGCGCGCGAGCGAAGAAAAAACCCGCTTCCTGGGCACCGCCAGCCACGACCTGCGCCAGCCGCTGCATGCCATCGCGCTGTTCGGCGCCGCGCTGGAGAATGAACTGCGCGACCGCCCCGAGGGCCGCAACGCCGAGCGCCTGATGCGCGCGGTGAACGCGCTGGGCGCCTCGCTCGACACCATGCTCGACGTGTCGCGCCTCGACGCCGGCGTGATCACACCCGCGCCGCAGCCGGTGCAGCTCGACGCGCTGTTCCTGCCCCTCAACCACACCTTCGCGGCGCGCGCCGAGCAGAAGCAACTGCAGCTGCGCGTGCGCGCCAGCGGCCTGTGGGTGCACAGCGACCCCCAGCTGCTGCACCGCATGCTGTCCAACCTGATCGACAACGCCCTCAAGTACACAGCCCGCGGCGGTGTGACGGTGATGGCGCGCGAGCGCGGCGACTCGGTGTGGATCGAGGTGCGCGACAGCGGCATCGGCATTGCGCCGGAGCAGTCGGGCCGGATCTTCGAGGAGTTCTATCAGATCAACAATCCGGGCCGCGACCGCTCGCGGGGGCTCGGCATCGGGCTGTCGATCGTGCAGCGGCTGTCGCGGCTGCTGGGGCATCCGGTGCAGATGCATTCGCGGCTGGGGCGGGGTACGCACTTTCGCGTGGTGGTGCCGGCAGTCAGTGCGGCGGCGCGCGAGCTGATCGGGGCGCTGGCGCCGGCCGCCACGGCCGACGCTGCCACCGGGCAGCGCCGCGGTCCGGCGCCAGTGTTGCCCGGGCGCGTGCTGCTGCTCGACGATGAACTGGAAATCCGCGAAGCCATGATGGGCCTGCTGCGCTCCCACGCAATCGACGCCCATGCGGTGGCGGACGAGGCCGGCGCTGCCGCTGCCCTGCGGCAGGCGAGCGGCGAGGGCCGCCCCTTCGATCTGTTGCTGTGCGACTACCGGCTGGCCGACGGCGCCGACGGGCTCGATGCGGGCCTGCGGCTCAGCCAGGGCCAGGGCGTGACGACGCCGCTGCTGCTCATCACCGGCGAGACCTCGCCCGACCGGCTGCAGCGGGTTCGCGAGTCGCAGGTGCCGGTGCTGTTCAAGCCGGTCGTGGCCGATTCACTGTTGCAGGCGATGGCCGAAGTTGCCGTTGCCAGATGAGCCCATGACTTTCGGCACTGGCGAGCATTCGCTGCGCGCACTACCTTCGCTGCATTGCGTTCCCGCAAGAGAAGGAAAAGGGGAGAGGGAGAAAAAGCGAAGCGGTCCCGGCGCAAGCCGGGGCCGTTTTTTTATCCGAGCAGCGCCTGCGCGAATTCGCGGGCGTTGAAGGTTTCGAGGTCTTCGAGCTTCTCGCCCACGCCGATGAAATAGACCGGAATCGGCCGTTCGCGCGCAATGGCGCACAGCACGCCGCCCTTGGCCGTGCCATCGAGCTTGGTCACGATCAGGCCGGTGAGGCCCAGCGTCTCGTCGAAGGCCTTGACCTGCGCGAGCGCGTTCTGGCCGGTGTTGCCGTCGATCACCAGCAGCACCTCATGCGGCGCCGTAGCGTCGGCCTTGGTGACAACGCGCTTGATCTTCTTCAGCTCGTCCATCAGGTGCAACTGCGTCGGCAGGCGGCCGGCCGTGTCGACCAGTACCACGTCCTTGCCGCGCGCCTTGCCGGCGTTCACCGCGTCGAAACTCACGGCCGACGGATCGCCGCCCTCGTTGCTCACGATCTCGACCGTGTTGCGGTCGGCCCAGACCAGCAGCTGCTCGCGTGCCGCGGCGCGGAAGGTGTCGGCCGCGGCCAGCAGCACCGAGGCGCCTTCGGTGGCCAGGTGCTTGGTGAGCTTGCCGATGGAGGTGGTCTTGCCCGCGCCGTTGACGCCGGCCACCATGATCACGGTGGGTGTGAACTGGCCGATGACCAGCGGCTTCTCGAGTGGCTTGAGCAGGTCGGCCACCGCCTCGGCCAGCAAAACCTTGACCTGCGCTGCGTCGGTGGCCATCTGGCGCTTGACGCGGCCGCGAAGGTCGTCAAGCAGGTATTCGGTCGCCTTGACGCCGGTGTCGGCCATCAGCAGGGCGGATTCGAGTTCTTCGTAAAGCGCGTCGTCGATCTGCGCGTTGACGAACACGGCCTGGATGCCGGTGCCGGTCTTGCGCAGGCCGGTCTTGAGCTTGTCGAACCAGCCCTTGCGCTCAGTGGCGACGGCGATTTCGGCAGCGGGTGCAGGAACCGGCGCGGGAACTGGGGTCGGAACAGGCGGTGGAACGAATGCGGGGGCTGGCGCGGGTGCCGCTACTGGAGTTGCGACGGGCGCTGGCGCCGGGGAGGGCGCTGGTGCTGGTGGCGCAGCAGGAGCCGGCGTTTCTTCGGCCGCCGGCTTCGAGCCGAACCAGCTCGAAGGCGAGAACACCGAGCGCGCCGGCGCGGCTTCGGGGGCAGGCGCCGGTGCGGCCGGCGGGGTGGGCGCCGGCGTATCGGGGGTTTCGGCAGGCGGTTTTTTCTTGAAGAAACTGAACATCAGGAGCTTTTTACAATCCGACCCATTCTATGAAACACCTCCCGCCACGCCGTGCTGCGTCTGGTGCGGTGCTGGCGATGGCGCTTCTGGCGCCATGGGCCATGCCTGCGCAGGCCCAGACTACCCAACCTTCCGCCGCCGCAGCCGCGGCGCCCGGCCCCCAGCAATTCACGCTTGCCAACGGCATGACGCTGATCGTCCAGCCCGACCGGCGCTCGCCCACGGCGGTGCAGATGGTCTGGGTCCGCGTCGGCTCCATCGACGAAGTCGACGGCACCTCCGGTGTGGCACATGCGCTCGAACACATGATGTTCAAGGGCACCAAGGACATCAAGCCCGGCGAGTTCTCGCGCCGGGTGGCGGCCCTTGGCGGCCAGGAAAACGCCTTCACCACCCGCGACTACACCGGCTACTACCAGCAGATTCCGGTCGGCAGTCTCGAACAGGTGATGAAGCTTGAATCGGACCGCTTCGCCAACAACCAGTGGCCTGACGACGAGTTCAAGCGCGAGATCGAGGTGGTCAAGGAAGAACGCCGCCTGCGCACCGAAGACCAGCCGCGCGCGCTACTCGGCGAACAGCAGAACGCCGCCGTCTTCACCGCCTCGCCCTACCACCGCCCCGTGGTCGGCTGGATGAGCGATCTCGACGCGATGACGCCCGAGGACGCACGCGCCTTCTTCAAGCGCTGGTACGTTCCCGCCAACGCCGTGCTCGTGGTGGCCGGCGATGTCGACGTGGCCCAGGTGCGCGCCATGGCCGAGAAGTACTACGGCCGCATCCCGTCGAGTGCCGTGCCTGCGCGCAAGCCGCGCACCGAGCCGACGCAGCGCGGCATCCGCCGCATCGAACTGAAGGCGCCGGCCGAGCAGGCGTATGTGTCGCTGGCCTTCCGCGTGCCGCAGCTCGCCAGCATCGACGACGCGAACAGCGACGCCTGGGCGCTGGTGGTGCTGTCCGCCGTGCTCGACGGCTATGCCGGCGCGCGGCTCGACCGCGCACTCACCCAGGGGCCCGATCGCGTCGCCGATTCGGCCGGTGCCTATTCGGGCTTCATGGGTCGCGGCCCGCAGCTCTTCGTGCTCGACGGCGTACCAGCCGCCGGCAAGAGCGCCGAGGTGGTCGAGGCCGCGCTGCGCGCCCAACTGGCGCGCGTCGCCAAAGACGGCGTGGGCGAAGCCGAACTGGCCCGCGTCAAGACCCAGTGGGTGGCGAGCGAGACCTACAAGCGCGACTCGGTGATGGCGCAGGCGCGCGAACTCGGCAGCAACTGGGTCCAGGGCCTGCCGCTCGACGCCAGCGAGCGCATCGTCGCCCGGCTGCAATCCGTCACGGCCGCCCAGGTGCAGGCCGTGGCCGCCAAGTACTTCGGTGACGACCAGCTCACGGTCGCCACGTTGCGCCCCCTGCCGCCCGAAGCCAAGCCCCGTGGCCGCGGCTTCGCGGCGCCCGCAGGCGAAATGCGCTGAAAGACAGGTCCCGCTCCATGAAAACTCTCAAGAAGATCGCCCAGTGCGCCCTGCTCGCGGGCGTCACCGCCATCGTGGGCATCACCAGCGCGCAGGCCGCGCTGCCCATCCAGCAGTGGACGCTGGCCAACGGCGCAAAAATCTACCTCGTGTCGACCAACGCGCTGCCGATCGTCGACGTGCAGATCGACTTCGACGCCGGCAGCCGCCGCGACCCCGCACCACAGGCCGGCCTGGCCAGCACCACCGCGACCATGGTCGAGAAGGGCGTGCGCGCCGGCAAGAGCGGCGAACCGGCGCTCGACCAGAACGCCCTGGGCGAAGCCTGGGCCGATCTGGGCGCCAGCTTCGACGTGAGCGCCGGCACCGACCGCACCAGCTATTCGCTGCGCACCCTGTCCGATCCGGCGTTGCTGAACAAGGCGGTGGCGCTGGCATCGCGCGAGATCGGCGAGCCGGCATTTCCCGACGACGTGTGGCTGCGCGAGCGCGAGCGCATCAATGCGGCCATCAAGGAAGCCAACACCAAGCCCGCGACCGTTGCGGGCCGCGCCTTCGCGCAAGCCGTGTACGGCGTGCACCCCTACGGCCAGGAAGTGACGGAAGAAACGCTCGCGCGCATCGACACCGCCGCCATGCGCCAGCGCTACCAGCAGCTGATCGTGCCGTGCCGCGCCAAGCTCAGCATCGTGGGCGCCGTGACGCGTGCCGAGGCCGAGACGATCGCGACCACGCTGCTGTCGCGCCTGCCCGGCCCCGAGGCCTGCACGCCGCTGCCTGCCGTTGCACCAGTGGCCGCGCTGACAGCGCCCAAGGACGAGCGCATTTCCTTCGACTCGGCACAGGCCCACGTCTTCATCGGGCAGCCCGGCTATCCGCGCAAGGACCCGGACCACTTCGCGCTCACGCTCGGCAACTACGTGCTCGGCGGCGGCGGGTTCGTCTCGCGCCTGATGAACGAGGTGCGCGAGAAGCGCGGCCTGACCTACAGCATCTACAGCGGCTTCGCGCCGGGGCTCGAGGCGGGCGCCTTCCGCGTCGGCTTCCAGACCCGGCCCGACCAGGCCGAAGAGGCGGTGAAGATGTCGCGCGAAGTGCTCGCGAAGTTCGTGGCCGAAGGCCCGACCGCGAGCGAACTGAAGGCCGCGAAGGACAACCTGATCGGCGGCTTTCCGTTGCTGCTGGACAGCAACCGCAAGCTGATCGGCAACGTTGCCAACATCGCCTGGCACGACCTGCCGCTGGATTACCTCGACACCTGGACCGCGCGCATGAACGCAGTCACGGCGGCCGACGTCAAGGCGGCCTTCCAGCGCAAGCTGCAGCCCGAACGCATGGTGACGGTGGTGGTGGGCGGCAAGGAAGCCAAGACGACCGCCAAGGCGCAGCCCTGATCGGCGGTCATACCACCAGGGCGTGCGGGCCGCTGCTGGCGGCAGCCCGCACCGCCGCCCCAAGCCGTTCGAGCAGCCGCGGCGCCGCCCGCGCCTGCTGCCAGTAGAGCGGCACCGGCAGCGTCGAGCCGGGCACCAGTTCCACCAGCCTGCCGTCTTTGATTGCACCGGCCACCATGCTGGCCGGATGCATACCCCAGCCCATGCCTGCGCACGCCGCCTCGACGAATGCGTTGGGCGAAGGGATCCAGTGCCGCGGCGTCTCGACATTGCGGTGGCAGATGCGCCGCACCCAGCGCGTCTGCAGCCGGTCCTTGCGGTCGAACACCAGGCTCGGGGCGTCCGCCAGCGTGCGGGCACCCACGCCCTTGGAGAAGTGTTCACGCACGAATGCGGGGCTCGCGGCCGCCACGTAGTGCATCGTGCCCAGCGCCTCGCTGTTGCACCCCGCCACCGGTTGCGCCAGCGCGGTGACCGCCGCGAACACCGCGCCGCTGCGCAGCCGTTCGGCCGTATGGTCCTGGTCGTCCACCGTGAGGTCGAGCAGCGCGGCCTGTTCCTGCGTGGCGAAGGCTGCGGCGGCGGCCACGAACCAGGTTGCGAGGCTGTCTGCGTTGACGGCCACCCGCACCGTGACGCGCTCGCCGCCCGCTTCGTCGCCGCCCATACCGAGGGCGGGCAGGGCCTCGCGCAGTTCGTGCTCCAGCATGCCCACGCGCTCGACGTGCCGGCACAGTTGCAGCCCAGCCTCCGTTGCGACGCAGGGCTGGCCGCGCACCAGCAGCGCGCCGCCGGTGCGCTCTTCGAGCTGCCTGATGCGCTGCGACACCGCAGAGGGCGTGACGTGCAGCGCGCGGGCGGCGCGTTCGAAGCTGCCCTCGCGTACGACGGCGGCAAGGGCGTTCAGCGCGGCGTAGTCGAGCATGGTGATGAAGTAAAACTGAATAGGATTAAGAAAGTTTAGTTTGAATTAATCCTGAGCGGGCGGCATCCTCGAAGCATGCAAGCCGTACACGTCACCACTGCCTTCGCCAACGGGCTCTTCATGAGCCTGGTCCTCATCGTCGCCATCGGCGCACAGAACGCCTATGTGCTGCGCCAGGGATTGCGCCGGGAACACGTGGGCGCGGTGGTGCTGTTCTGCGCGGCCAGCGACGCGGTGCTGATCGGCGCCGGTGTCGCCGGCATGGCGCAGGCGCTGCAGGGGCGGCCGATGCTGGCCACCGTGCTCGCGGGGCTCGGTGCGGCCTTTCTCTGCGGCTACGGGCTCAAGGCGCTGTGGCGCTCGCGGCAGCCCGCCGCGCTGCAGACCACGGCGCAGGGCGTTTCGCTGTCGCGCGTGGCCGTGGTGGCGCAGGCGGCCGGCTTCACGCTGCTGAATCCGCACGTCTACCTCGACACAGTGCTGCTCGTGGGCAGCGCGGGCGCGCAGTACGCGGGGCTGCTCAAAGTCTGGTTCGTGGCGGGCGCCGCCACGGCGAGCGCGCTGTGGTTCACCTCGCTGGGCTTCGGCGCGCGGCTGCTCGCACCGGTGTTCGCGCGGCCGCGCGCCTGGCAGATGCTCGATGCGCTCATTGGCGGCACCATGCTTCTGCTGGCCGCCATGCTGGCACAGCGAGCGCTTGCAGGGCTCTGAAAGCGGGCATGCGGGCGGCGTTAAGCTCGCCGCATGCCCCAGAAAGCCGCCCCCGCCTCCCGTCCCGCCGCACCCAAGCCCAAGCGCCCATCGAAGCCCAGCGAGGTGCGCATCATCGGCGGCGAATGGAAGCGCACCCGCCTCGCCGTGGCCGACAAGCCCGGCCTGCGCCCCACACCCGACCGCGTACGCGAAACCCTGTTCAACTGGCTCGCGAGCCTCGCAGGCGCTGGTGGCGGCGAACTGCCGGGATGGCAGTGCGTCGACGCCTTCGCGGGCACCGGAGCGCTCGGCTTCGAGGCCGCCTCGCGCGGCGCGGCGAATGTGCTGCTGTGCGAGCAGGACGCCGCGCTGGTCGCGCAGCTCCAGGCCGCCAAGACCAAGCTGAGCGCCGAGGCTGTGCGCATCGAGCGCGGCAACGGCGTCACAGCCCTCGAACGCGCGCCCTCCGGCAGCCTCGATGCCGTGTTCCTCGACCCGCCCTTCGACAGCACAGCCCTCTACGAACCGGCCCTGCGCGCCGCCGCGCGTGCGCTGCGTGCCGGCGGCTCGGTGTACCTCGAAGCACCGCGCCGCTGGAGCGATGAAGAACTGGCCGCCTTCGGCCTTGTCGGTTTCCGTTACCTGAAGGCCGGCGCAGTGCACGCCCATCTGTTGCGGCTGGCTGCCGAGGGGACTGCATAATCCGCCGAACAAGCCGCACCGGCAGCATGAGGAAGAAGCAACCATGGCCAGCAACGTCATCGCGGTTTACCCCGGCACATTCGACCCCATCACCCTCGGCCACGAGGACGTGGTGCGCCGTGCCACCCAGCTCTTCTCCAAGGTGATCGTCGCCGTCGCGGCGGGCCACCACAAGAAGGCGCTGTTCACGCTGTCAGAGCGCATGGACATGGCCCGCGAGGCCGTCAAGCCTTACAGCGACCAGGTCACCGTCGAGAGCTTCTCGGGCCTGCTGCGCGACTTTGTCGTCGCGCGTGGCGGCAAGGCCATGGTGCGCGGCCTGCGCGCCGTGACCGACTTCGACTACGAGTTCCAGCTCGCGGGCATGAACCGCTCGCTGATGCCCGATGTCGAGACCGTGTTCCTGACCCCCAGCGACAAGTACCAGTTCATCTCGAGCACCTTCGTGCGCGAGATCGCCATGCTCGGCGGCGAGGTCCACAAGTTCGTCTCTCCCAACGTGGAGCAGCAGCTGGCGGCCAAAGTCCGCAGCCTCGGCCGTGAATAAGCCGCGATGAGCGGCACCCCGCCGCCCCGACTGCATCTTCTGGGCGATGCAGCGCTGCTCTGCGAGTTGCCCGCGCCGGCCACGCTGGCGCAGCAGCAGCGCATCTGGGCCCTTGCGGAGCGCGCCCGGCAATGGCCCGGCGTCGGCGAAACGCTGCCGGGCATGAACAACCTCACGCTCACTTTCGATCCGACCGCGATCGACCTCGACGCGCTCACTGCGTACGTTCTCGAGGCATGGCCGAAGCTGCCGACTGGTGGCGTGGCGGGCCGGCTGGTCGAGATTCCGGTGGCCTACGGCGGCGAGCACGGGCCGGACCTGGCCGATGTCGCCGCCCACACCGGCCTCACGCCGGCCGAGGTGGTGCGGCGCCACAGCGGCGGTGAATACATCGTCTACCTGCTGGGCTTCCTGCCGGGCTTCGCCTTCATGGGCGGCCTGCCGCCCGAACTCGCCACGCCCCGCCGCGCCGAGCCGCGCACGGCGGTGCCCGCGCGCTCGGTCGGCATCGGAGGCGAGCAGACCGGCATCTACCCGCTGGTGTCGCCGGGCGGCTGGCAGCTGATCGGCCGCACCTCGCTCGAGCTGTTCGACCCCACGGCCGAATCGCCGACGCTCTTGCGTCCCGGTGACCGCGTGCGCTTCGTCGCAGAGAGCGTGCAGACATGATCGTCATCCGCAAACCCGGCGTGCTCGCGTCGGTGCAGGACCTGGGCCGGCACGGCCATCGGCAGCTCGGCATCTGCCCGGGCGGCGCGCTCGACGTGCTGGCGCTCACGTTGGCCAACCGGCTCGTGGGCAACGCCGATGGCGCGGCGGGCCTCGAACTCACGATGGGCGGCTGCGAGCTGCAGTTCGAAGCCGACACGCGCATCGCCCTCACCGGCGACGACTTCAGTGCAAGCCTCGACGGCGTGCCGCTGTGGCCCTGCTGGAGCGTGCCGGTCGCGGCCGGCCAGACGCTCAGGCTCGCGGGCGCCAATGCACCCGGCGTGAAGAAGGTCGGCCTGCGCAGCTGGCTGGCGGTGGCGGGCGGCATCGACGTGCCGCAGATCCTCGGTTCGCGCAGCACCGACCTCAAGGCCGGCTTCGGTGGGCATGAAGGCCGTGCGCTGCGCAAGGGCGACCGACTTCCTACGGGCGCTTCGCCGCTGAACGCAGCGCAGCGCGAACGCCGAGCCTTCGGCCTGCGCGGTCCCGATTGGGGCCCCAACGAAGACGACGGCGCCATCGCCCTGCGCGTGCTGCCTGGCCCCGAGTTCGAACTGTTCACGCTGGCCGCGCGCGAGCAACTGTGGGGCGAGCGCTGGCGCATCACGCCGCAGAGCAACCGCATGGGCAGCCGGCTCGCGGGCGCCGAGCTCAAGCGCAAGCGCGGCGGCGACATGCTCTCGTCGGGCGTGATCCCCGGCACGATCCAGGTGCCGCCCTCGGGTCAGCCGATCATCCTGATGGGCGACGCGCAGACCACCGGCGGCTATCCGCGCATCGGCGTGATCATTCGCGCCGATCTCTGGAAACTCGCGCAGGCGCCGCTCAACGGCAGGCTGCGCCTCGTGCAGGTCGACCAGCCGCAGGCGCTGGCCGCATGGGCCGACCAGCAGCGCTACCTGTCGCAGGTGGCGCAAGGGCTGGCTGCTGCAGGCTGGCCGAGCCCAGCATAGACTCCGCGGAACTCGCGCAAAAGGAAGCCCCACCATGCAAATCGACCTCAATGCCGACCTCGGCGAAGGCGCCGGCAGCGACGAAGCCCTGCTCGCACTCGTCAGCTCCGCCAACATCGCCTGCGGCTGGCACGCGGGTGACGCGAAGACCATGCAGCAGTGCGTGCGCTGGGCGATACAGAACGGCGTAGCCATCGGCGCGCATCCCAGCTTTCCGGACCGCGAGAACTTCGGCCGCAGCACCATGCACCTGCCGCCCGACGAGATCGTGGCCAACGTGCTCTACCAGGTGGGTGCGCTGGCGGCCATCGTGAAGGCCGAGGGCGGCAAGCTCTCGCACGTGAAGGCGCATGGCCAGCTCTACAACCAGGCCGTGAAGGAGCCCGAGCTGGCGGACGCGCTGTGCGAGGCGGTGCGCCGCTTCGACCCTTCGCTCAAGTTCTTCGGCCTAGCGGGCAGCAACATGATCGACGCGGCCCGCCGGGCCGGCCTCGCGCCGGTCGAAGAGGTGTTCGCCGACCGCGGCTACATGCCCGATGGCAGCCTCGTGCCGCGCAGCCAGCCCGGCGCGCTGATCGAGAGCGAAGAGCAGTCGATCGCGCAAACGCTCTCGCTGGTGCGCGACCACCGAGTGACCGCCATCGACGGCAGCGTCGTGCCCGTCAATGCGCAGACCGTGTGCCTGCATGGCGACGGCGCCCACGCACTGGCCTTTGCGCGCCGCATCCGCGAGCGGCTGCAGCAGGAAGGCATTGCCGTCCAGGCGATGGCCTGACGGACGGCCTGAACACACACGGGTCGTGCCGTGGCAGCAAAGCCCATCAACGTCCTGCTGACCGGCTTCGATCCTTTCGAGCAGGAGGCGATCAATCCGTCATGGGAAGCGGTGCACGCGCTCGATGGCTGGAAGAGCGGCCGCGCGACAGTGCATGCACGCCAGGTGCCCTGCGTCTTCGGCGATGCCATCGATGCGCTCGTCCGCGCGATGGACGAGCTCCAGCCGCAGCTGGTGCTGTGCATCGGCCAGGCCGGCGGGCGTGCGGAGTTCACGCCGGAGCGCATCGCCATCAACATCGACGATGCCCGCACGGCCGACAACAAGGGCCGTGAGCCCATCGACGTGCCCGTGGTGCCGGGGGCTCCCGCCGCGTACTTCTCGACGCTGCCGATCAAGGCCATGGTGCGCGACCTGCGCGCGGCCGGTGTGCCGGCCTCGGTGTCGAACAGCGCGGGCACCTTCGTCTGCAACCACATCTTCTACGGCCTGATGCACCGCATCGCGACGCATCCGGTGCCGGGGCAACGCGGCGGCTTCATCCATATTCCCTACCTGCCGGAGCAGGCGGCGCGCTTTCCGGGTGCGCCGAGCATGTCGCTTGAAACGATGGTCAAGGCCTTGCGCATTGCCGTGACCACCGCGCTCGCGGTGAAGCACGACGTTGCCGAAACCGGCGGCCAACTGCACTGAGGCGGCCAGCCGGCGCGTTCAGGCGGCAGCCGGGAAGTGCTTCGCCAGCCAGCCGTTGAGTGCCGCGTTGACGAGCTCGGGCTTTTCCATCGTCAGCATGTGGCCGCATTCGGGCACCCACACGACTTGCGCCTGCGGCAGCAGCGCCGCCATCTCGCTCGTGCACTCGGGCGGCGCGAGCCGGTCTTCGTCGCCGCACACCAGCAGCACCGGTGCGCGCAGCGACGCGAGGTGCAGCCGCGCATCGGGCCGTCGCATCACCGCGCGGTTCTGGCGGATGAGCTGCTCCGCGCCCGCGCCCAGCACGATGTCGAGATAGCGCTGGACCATCACCGGGTCGGCCGCCTGCGTGGGGTGAAAGGCGAAGTAGACGTTCGGCTCGATCACGTCGCGCACTTCGCCTCGCTCGAAGTATTCGATGGCGCCCTCGCGCAGCGTGAACATGTCGGGCGTCTCGGGCCGTGCGCTGGTGCCGAGCAGCGCGAGCCCGGTAATGCGCCCGGGCGCCTGGCGGGCCGCCTCCATGGCGACCATGCCGCCCATCGAGGCGCCGCACAGAATCAGCGGCCCCTCGTTGTCGCGCAGCACGGCTGCGGCCATGCCCTCGATGGAGTCGTTGTGCCGCTGGACGTCGCTCACGCGGGCGCCGAAGGCGGAGGGAAGGGCGGGCAATTGGGCTTCCCAGATGCGCTCGTCGCAAGCGAGGCCGGGCAGCAGGATGAGATTGGGCATGGAGACGGATTTTGCGCGAATGCGGCAACCAGCGTCGCGGCATGGCGCATGGCATAGGCTTCCTGGCCAGCAGTCATCCGGGAGCGACCTCGGCATACTTTTGAGACCCATGCCGAGGACTCTCAATGAACCTGGTTGAACGCGCGCAATCCATCCTGCTCAAGCCCAAGGCCACATGGCCCGAGATCGACGCGGAGCCGGCCGACGCTGCTTCGCTCTACAAGAACTACGTGATGATCCTCGCGCTGATCCCGGCGGTGGCGAGCTTCATCGGCCTGTCGCTGATCGGCATTGGCGCCTTCGGTGTGAGCTTTCGCGTGCCGATCGTCTCGGGGCTCGCGAACATGGTCGTGGGCTACGTGCTGTCGCTGGTGATGGTGTTCGTGCTCGCACTCATCATCGACGCAATGGCGCCGACCTTCGAGGGCACCAGGAGCCAGATCGGCGCGCTCAAACTGTCGGCCTATGCCAGCACCGCAGCCTTTGTAGGCGGCATCTTCAGCCTGCTGCCTTCGCTGTCGGTCCTTGGTGCGCTGGCAGCACTGTACGGCGTGTACCTGCTCTACACCGGCCTGCCGGTGCTCATGAAGTGCCCGCCCGACAAGGCCATTGCGTACACCGCGGTTGTGGTGGTCTGCGCCATCGTCGGCGGCTTCATCATCGCGTGGGTGCTGGCGCTGCTCACGCCGTCGCCGGTGCGGATCTAGGCGCGGTGGCGGTCGAGCAACAGCTTGCGGGCCACAAAAGCCCGAGCGTCACGCGCACGGTGGAAAATGGGCGTCAATGCCAACGCCCAAGCCCGACACCACCACCGACCTGATCCTCATCCGCCACGGCGAAACCGCCTGGAACCGCGAACTGCGCTTTCAGGGGCACGCCGATGTTCCGCTCAATGACATCGGCCATGAGCAGGCCCGCCGCCTCGGCTTGCGGCTGGCCGGCGAGACAGTCGTGCAGCACATTCTCAGCAGCGACCTCATGCGGGCGCAGCAGACCGCAGCGCCCGCGGCGTCGCAGCTGTCGCTGCCGGTGGTCACTTCTGCGGGGCTGCGCGAGCAGTTCTTCGGCGTGGTCGAGGGCATGCGCTCCGACGAAATCCAGAGCCTGCATCCGCGCGCCTGGGAAGAGTGGCTGGAGTTTCGCGAAGACCATGCCATGCCCGAGGGCGAGACGGCGCGCGAGTTCCACACGCGCATCATCGCGGCGCTGGGCAGCATCGCCGCCGCGCACAAGGGGCAGCACCTGATCGTCGTCACCCATGGCGGCGTGCTCGACATGGTGTGGCGCACTGCAAGGGGCCTGAGCCTGAGCGGGCCGCGCCAGAGCGACATTCCCAATGCGGGCTTCAACCGCATCCGCATCGCCGACGCGGCCCGGCCCGACGACATCGAGATCGTCGAGTGGGCCGACACGCGGCACCTGGCCGACCTGCCGCCGCAGCCGACCTACGACCAGACGCGGCACCTGAAGAACAAGGATTGAGGAAGGGCCCTCGGCCTCAGCCGCAGCTGCCCGCCTTCGGCGTGCGCAGCAGCGGCTGGCCGGCGCCAACGCCTGTGGGCTTGCCGCCGTCGACGGCGAGCTGCCCGTTCACCAGCACCGTGCTCACGCCTTCCGACAGCAGCGTCGGCTGCGTGTAGGTGGCTTTCGCCGCATAGCGCGCCGGATCGAACACCACCACGTCGGCGTAGTAGCCCGGGCGCAGGTGCCCGCGCTGCTTCAGCCCCAGCGTGTCGGCCGTGAGCGACGAGCTGCTGCGGATGAACTGCGCCAGCGAGATCGTGTGCTCCTTCACCACGTACTGCTCGTACTTGCGCGCGAAGGTGCCGTAGGCGCGCGGATGGCCCAGCGACGAGTCGGACGAGGTCATGACCCACGGCCGCTTCATGAAGGCGCGCACGTCGTCGTCGCTCTGGTTGAACGAGGCGATCATCAGGTCGCCGTCGCGCAGCACCGCGATGGCGGCTTCCACCGGATCGGCGTTCGACGCCTTGGCCACGTCGGCCAGCGTCTTGCCCACGTACTTCGTGCTGCCCGCCGAGAACAGGATGGCCTCGGGGCCACCGCGCAGCCGCAGGTTCTCGCGCATGTCCTTGCGCAGGCGCTCCTGCTGCGAGGCGTCGTCGAAGCGCTGCAGCGTCGCCGCACGGCCGCCCTCGTTGGCCCAGGGCGGCAGCAGCGCGGCCGAGAAGCGCGTGCTCGACGCGGTCCACGGATAGTGGTCGGCCGTGATATCCAGCCCGCCCGCGCGTTCCTTCTCGATGCGCTTGATGATGTCGCCGCTCTGGCCCTGCACGTCCACGCCCAGCGCCTTGATGTGCGCCACATGCACCGGCAGCTTCGCCTCGTGGCCGATGCGGATCGCCTCGTCGATGGAGCCCTTGAGGCCGATGTTGTACATGGACTCGTCGCGGATGTGGCTGTCGTACAGGCCGCCGTGCCGCGCCGCCACCTTCGCGAGCTCGATGACCTCCTCGGTTTTCGAGAAGTTCTGCGGCGTGTAGAAGAGCCCGGTCGAAAGGCCAAGCGCGCCTTCGCACATGCCCTGGCTCACGCGCTTCTTCATTGCCTCGAGCTGCTCGGGCGTCGGTGCCCGGTTGGCTTCGCCCAACTCGCTCATGCGCACCGGGCCGAAGCCCACGTACATGGCCACGTTGGTGCCCACCGGCGCGGCACGCAGCTTCTGCGCCTGCGCCGCGATGTCGAAGCCGCCGAAGCCGTCGTTGCCGATTACCGCGGTGGTCACGCCCTGCGTGATGAACGGGATGTTCAGCCGCTTCTTCGGATCGTTCGAGTGCAGGTCGGCATCCGCATGCGTGTGGGCGTCGATGAAGCCCGGCGCCACCACCATGCCCGTGGCGTCGATGACGCGCCTTGCCGTGAACTGCGCTGGCGCCGCCTTGCCCGCGAACACGATGCGGTCGCCCGCGATGCCGACATCGCCCACCACCGGCGTGTCGGAGTCGCCCGTGTAGACGGTGCCGCCGCGCAGCAGCAGGTCGAGCGCGACGGGCGTTCCGTCGGCGGCATGCAGGGTGGGTGCGAAGGGTGCGAGGGCCGAGAGAACGGCCAGCGTGACGAGAGACTTGCGCATGGGCGATGGGGCCTTGAAGGCTTCTTGTCGATAGGGAGCGGCCAGTTTAGGAGCCGCCTCCGGGTCATCGCCAATTCCTTTTGCACCATGCCCCATGACCTGAAGGCATGGGCTGCCGGGCGGTGCTCGCAGATGCGCTCAGGCGTGCGTCGCAAGCTGCCCGAGGCCGAGGCGCTCGTACACCGCCGCCGTCTGCCGGCGCAGGCGCAGCGACTCGGGCTGGCCATTGAACTGTTGCTGGAGGATGCCCTGGGCAGCGGACAGCGAAGCCTCCGTACCGCTGCGCACCAGCGCATCGAGATACACCTGCTCGAACAGGTCGCGCTGCGCGTGGCTGCCGCCGATCTCGATCATGCGCGGCAGCGCCACGCCCAGGCCTTCGACGGCCGCCGGCAGATTGCCGCGCGCATGCGCCACCAGCCCATGCGCAGCCGGCACGCATACACGCTGCCACGCGGCACGCGTCGACGGCGGCGCTGTTGGCGCAAAGGCCTCGATGTTGCGCAACAGCACGTCAGCTTCGGGCCGGCCAGCGCGCGCCAGGCCGTAGAGGTACTGCAGGTCGAGAAAGGGCAGCACGTGGTCGGCCTGGCGCTGCCGCAGGTAGTCGGCCACGTCCTCCCAGCGCCTGCCCACGTCGATGCCCGCGAGCTCCAGCCGTGCGAGCAGCGAGACGGCGCCGATCTGGTCCTGCGAGTAGTCCTTCACCACGCCCCAGGCATGCTCGTCGTACACCGCGAGCGCTTCGGCATCGCGACCCAGGTCGATGAGGAACAGCGCCATGTGCCACCAGTTGTGCGTGACCATGAACGAGTTGAGGCCGGTCCAGGTGTCGCTCACGCTCTGCATGAACGCCAGCCCTTCGGCGAGCCGGCCCTCGGTGAGCATCACGTGCGCCAGCGCATGGTGCGCCCACGGCTCCTTGCGGCACATGGCGATGGCGCGGCGTGCGCTCGCCTCGGCCTCGCGCATCAGGTGGCACTGCTCGTAGCCGAAGGCCGCCATGCCGTGCACGTAGGGCACGTCGGCCGCGTGCGGCAGCACCGCCAGCGCGAGCTTGAGCATGCCGGGGCAGTCGCCGGTGTTGAAGCAGTGGTACTGGCCGAGCTTGACCGACACCAGGTCGCGCGGATGCTCGCGGGCCTGCTCGGCATGCAGTGCGATCGCGCTGGCGATGTCGCCCTCGGCCCAGGCCTCGATGGCCGCGATGTAGCGCTGCTCGCACGGCGTGGCGCGTGCGGCGCCGGCGCGGGCCTTGTCGAGAAATGGCCGGGCGTTGGCCACGGCCTCGCGCGATTCGGCGAACAGGTGCAGCGTGGCGCAGTAGGCCTGCACGATGGGGCTCGCATCGGTGTCGGCCACGGCGATCAGGTTGACGGCGCGAGCCTCTGTCGAGATGAACCCCATGACGAAGTCGTCGACCAGCGGCAGGCTGGTGGGGTCGTCGAGGGTGAGCGGGTTGCCGAGGCTGTCGGCGAGCGGTTTTCCGGAGGGCATGGCGGCATGGTGCCATGCCCCCGGAGATGCTTCAACGACTCAGACACCGGCCTGCTGGTGGCGGTACTCCTGCGTCTTGCCGCCGTAGCCGTAGGCCGCGCCGCGCGCGTCGATCACGTGGATGTACGACACCTCGTGCAGGTCCGGCCGGATCTTCGCCATGGCCGCGTGCACCTCGCGCAGGTAGCGCGCCTTCTCGGCCTTGGTGTTGGTCTCGTCGGTGATGCTGATGTCGAGATGGAAGGCCGACTTGCCCAGCGAGGCCAGCGTCTGGCCGCCGATGAACCAGGCGTCGGCGGCGATGTACTGCACAGTGATGGCGATCACCGGCAATTGCTTGCCGAGCACGCTCTGGGTGAGCTCGGCGACCGTGTCGACGGTCTTGCGGGTGAGGGCGGCATCGGGTTGGCCGGAGAGGTGGACGACGATGTGGGGCATGGTGGACTCCTGGGTGAATGAGTGGTCGATGGGGTGATTGTGGGAACTCCCTGTCAATCGGAAAAGCGGGAAGATATGATGGATTTCATCGGATTAACGGATGGATGAGTCATGCAAGGCTTTGATCTGGAGCAGCTGCGCACGCTGGCGGCGGTCGTCGACGCGGGCAGCCTGACGGCCGCCGCGCCGCGCGTCTTCCTTTCGCAGTCGTCGGTCAGCGAGCAGATCCGCAAGCTGGAAGAGCGGGCCGGGCAGTCGCTGCTCACGCGCAGCAAGGCGGGCGTTTCACCCACCGAGGCGGGCGTGCGGCTGCTGGGCTATGCGCGGCGCATCCTGTCGCTGAGCGACGAGGCGTTTCGCGACCTGCACGGCGAGACACTGCAGGGTGAGCTGCGCCTCGCCGTCACCGACTACTTCCGACCCGGAGACCTGACGCGCCTGCTGGGGCGGCTCGGCGAGAGTTATCCGCAAGTGCGGCTGCACGTCACCATCCTGAAGAGCGACGATCTGCGCGCTGCATATGCGCGCGGAGATTTCGATGTGGGCGTGGCAATGAACATCGCCGGCGTTTCCGCCGCGCAGCCCCGGGCGTCGGTGATCCGGCGCGAATCGCTGGTGTGGCTGGGCGCGGCGGGCATGCGGCTCGTGCGTGGCGAGCCGGTGCGGCTGCTGGCCTTGCCGGACACCTGTTCGCTGCACCAGTTCACCGTGGCGCTGCTGCGGCGCCGGCGGGTGCCCTACGCGCTGGCGCACGTGGCCTCGGGCGTGGCGGGGCTGCAATCGGCGTTGGCCGCCGGGCTGGGCGTGGCCTGCCTCAACGAATCGGCCATCAGCGACGGCGTGGCGCGGCTGGCCACCCCCCACGGGCTGCCGGCGCTGCCGCGTGTCGCCTTCGAGTTCTTGCCCGGTCGCAGGGGAGAAACGGCGTTCGTGACCCGGGCCCGGGAGCTACTGGCGACCCATCTGGTGTGAGCCCGGCCCGGGGTGGCGCGGGATTTGCGTCACGTCTGCCATGGATGCGCCACCTCCCACAACCCCACCGGAATGGCTGCGCCATTCCCGTTTCGATGACGCGCAGGCGATCTTTTCGGGCACCTTGTTCGTCGCCATTGCCATGATGCTGTTCGGCCAGGCGGGCTTGCTCACGGGCGGTACGGCCGGCGTCGCGTTTCTGTTGCACTACGCCACCGGCGTGAGCTTTGGAAAGCTGTTCTTCCTGGTCAACCTGCCGTTCTACTGGTTCGCATGGCGCCACATGGGGCGGGCGTTCACGATCAAGACTTTCTCGGCCATTGCGTTGCTCTCGCTGATGACCGACTGGGCGCCGCGCTACCTGTCGATCGATTCACTGCACCCGGCTTTTGCGGCCGTGCTCGGTGGCTTGCTGCTGGGCACTGGCTGTCTGTTCCTTGCCCGCCACCGCGCGAGCCTGGGTGGTGCGACGGTGTTGACGCTGTACCTGCAGGAAAAGCGCGGGTGGCCGGCTGGCAAGGTGCAGATCGGGATCGACTGCACGGTGGTGTTGCTCGCGTTGTTCGTGATTCCACCGCAGCGTGTGGGGTGGTCGGTGCTGGCTGCGGTGGTGATGGGGCTCTTTCTCTGGATCAACCACAAGCCTGGGAGGTATGCGGCGACTTGAGCTTGCTGTTCTCCGGGGTGCGTGCGAATGGCACCGGGTACTCCCCTGCGCGAATGTCCCCCGTCGGCGTGATCGCTCCCCGAACAACACCAGAGTCAAGACGCAACAGGCCAGGGCCGCTGAGGCTCCCGAATCTGCTCGAACGCACGCGAAACGCGCAGCACCCCGAGGTCGTCGAAACGCTGCCCGGCAATCTGAAGACCGATCGGCAATCCACCCGCCGAGTACCCGCAATTCACCGAAGCCGCCGGCTGCTCCGACATGTTGAACGGCACCGTGAACCCGATGTGCTCCAGCGGCCTCAAGGGATCGTTCGTGGGCGAAGGCGCCTCCGCCGCTGCGGGCATGTTCGGCGACACCGGCGAGATGACGTAGTCGAAGCGCGCGCAGGCGCTCACCGCCGCCACGCGCGTCGCATGGAACTGGCTGAAGCTGCGGAACACGTGCTCGCCGCTGAACTCCGCCGCGCTCTCGGCCCATTCACGGATGTAGGGCAGCACCTTCGAGCGCTGGTCGGCTCGCAGGCCCTTCATGTCCACCAGCGAGCGCATGCGCCACAGATGGTCCATGCCGTCGAGCATCGCCTGCGACATGAAAGGCTGCATCGGTTCGATGATGGCGCCGGCCTTCTCCAGCAGGCGTGCCGCGTGTTCGACCGCTGCCTGGATTTCAGGCTCCACGGCCAGTCCGCAGCCCGCGTCGAGCAGCAGGCCGATGCGCAAGCCGCGCAGATGGTCGGGTGACACATCGAAGCTGGCCCAGTCGATGTCCTGTGGCGGCAGACCCATGCTGTCGCGCGCATCGGGCTTCGACAGCGCCTGCATCAGCAGAGCCGCGTCGCCCACGGTACGCGTCATCGGTCCTGCGGCACGGCCCATGTACGGCGGATCGATGGGGATGCGCCCCAGGCTCGGCTTGAGCGTGAAGATGCCGCACCAGCTCGCGGGCAAGCGCAGCGAGCCGCCGATGTCGGTGCCCAGATGCAGCGGGCCATAGCCGGCGGCGGCCGCAGCACCTGCACCCGCACTGGAGCCGCCCGGCGTCAGGCGCAGGTCCCACGGATTGCGCGCCAGCGTGTGAAAGCTCGACAGGCCCGAAGACAACATGCCGTAGTCCGGCATCGTCGTCTTGCTCACGATCACCGCGCCCGCTTCTTTCAAGCGTGCGGCCGGTGGCGCATCGGCAGCCGCGGGCTTCAGGTCGACGGCGGCGGTGCCGGCCGGCATCGGATCACCGCGCGTCGCGATGTTTTCCTTGATGGTGGCCGGCACGCCGTCGAGCGGGCCGAGCGCATCGCCGCGCTGCCAGCGCGCTTCCGAAGCGCGCGCCTGCTCGAGCGCGGCCTCGGGCCTGAAGAGCCAGGTGGCCTGCAGGTGCGGCTCCCAGCGCTCGATCTGCGCGATCACGGCCTGCGTGACCTCCACCGGCGAGAGCTTGCGGTCGCGGTAGGCCGCGGCAAGCTCCTGTGCGGACAGGTCGTTCAACCCCACGACAGCGCCGACAGGTCGTTCACGAAGATCGGGTTGTCCTTCCAGATGCCCTTGACGTTCTTCTTCGCGACGGTCGGGAACTGCGGCTGGTACAGGAAACCGTTGGCAGCGTCGGTGGCCAGCAGTTTCTGCGCGTCGCCGAGCAGCTTGTTGCGCTCGGTGGCGCTGGCCGTGGACTTGATCTTGTCGAACAGCGTGTTGAAGGCCTTCGACTGGTAGCCCCAGTAGTAGTCCGACTTGGCGTAGTTGCCGAGGTCGAAGGGCTCCACGTGCGAGACGATCGACAGGTCGTAGTCCTTGTTGCCGTAGGTGCCGCTGAGCCATTGGGCCCATTCCACGTTCTGCACCTTCACGACGATGCCGATCTTGGCGAGCTGGGCCACGATCACTTCGCCGCCCTGGCGGGCATACGGCGGCGGCGGCAGCGTCATGGTGAGTTCGAGCGGCGTCTTCACGCCGGCTTCGGCCAGCAGCTTCTTGGCCTTCTCGATGTCGAAGGGGTTGATGCCGGTGGTGTCGACATAGCCCGCCGCACCCGGCACGTAGTGGCTGCCGATGGGCACGCCGAAGCCGTCGGCCGCGCCTTCGATCACGGCCTTGCGGTCGATGGCGGCAAGAATGGCACGGCGCACGCGCACGTCGTCGAGTGGCTTCTTCTTGTTGTTGATCGAAAGAATCGTCTTGGCGCGCGAGCCCGCCAGGATCACCTGGAACTGCGGGTTCGCCTTGAACTGCGGCACCACGCGCGTGCCGATGCGCGCGAACACATCGACGTCGCCCGAGAGCATGGCAGCGGCCTGCGCAGCGGTGTCGGAGATGAAGCGGAACGTGACCTTGTTGATCTTCGCGGTGGCGGGGCTGCGAAAGCCTTCCCACTTGCTCAGCGTGATCGACGAGCCCTTGGCCCAGCTGTCGAGCTTGTAGGGGCCGGTGCCGACCGGCTTGGTGGCGTTGCCATCGGCGCTCTTGGGCTCGACGATCACGGCCGTGGCCTGGCCCAGCACGAAGGGCAGGTCGGGGTCGATCTCCTTGTTGATGATGACGACGGTGTAGTCGTCCACCACCTGGGTCGCGAGGTTGGCGAAGGTGCGCTTGTCCTTGTTGGTGCTCTTCTCGCCGCCTGCGCGGTCGAACGAGAACTTCACGGTGGCCGCGTTGAAGGGCTCGCCGTTCTGGTACTTCACGCCGCGCCGCAGCTTGAAGGTGTAGGTCTTCAGGTCGGGCGAGATTTCCCAGCTCTCGGCCAGCAGCGGCGTGACGCTGCCGTCGGCGTTGATCTTGGTGAGCGTCTCGAGGATGTTGTAGTGCACCACCTCGGCGATGGCGGCGGCGGCGCCGGTGGTCGGGTCGAGCCCCGGCGGTTCGAGCGCCATGCCGATCACGATGGCGTCCTTCCGGCCCTGCGCCATGCCGGCGAGCGGGGTGGCCAGCGCAACGGTGGCGCCGGCGGTGGTGAGAAGGGTGCGACGGTTCAACATACGTGTGATCTCCGGATAGACAACAAGCCAGGTTCGAATGACGACTGCTCCGGCGTGCGCCATGCCCCGAAGGGAGGCGCGACGCCGCGAAAGACACGACACGCAGCACGAAAGATGCCACGTGCGCAGCCGGTCATTCTCTCGCAGGGGGCGAGCCGGTGCGCGGCCCGCGGGGCGGTTTTTCCTCGGGACGTTCCCGTAGGCGAGAGAGCCGGGTCAGCCCCAGGACAGGGCCGCGATGTCGTTCACGAAGATCGGCGTGTCCTTCCACAGCCCGCGCAGGTTGCGCGCCGCCACGGTAATGAACTGCGGCTGGTACAGGAAGACGTTGGCCGCGTCTTCCGCCAGCAGCCGCTGCGCGTCGCCAAGGTAGCGCAGGCGGTCGGAGGTACGCGCGGCGTTGCGCGCCTTGTCGAAGACCTCGTTGAACCTGGCCGACTGGTAGCCCCAGTAGTACTCGGGCTTGGTGTAGTTCACCAGGTCGAAGGGCTCGACGTGCAGGATCAGCGAGAGGTCGTAGTTCTTGTTGCCGTAGGTGCCGCTGATCCATTGCGCCCATTCGACGTTCTGGATCTTCGCGACGATACCCACCTTGGCTAGCTGCGCGGCGATCAGCTCGCCGCCCTGGCGTGCATAGGGCGGGGGCGGCAGCACGAGCTCGAGTTCGAGCGGCGTCTTCACGCCGGCTTCGGCCAGCAGCTGCCTGGCCTTCTCGACGTTGTAGGGGTTGATGCCGGTGGTGTCGATGTATCCCGGCGCGCCCGGCACGTAGTGGCTGCCGATGGGTACGCCCCGGCCGTCGACGGCGGCTTCGATCACCGCCTTGCGGTCGATGGCCGCGGAAATCGCGCGGCGCACGCGCACGTCGTCCAGCGGCTTGCGCTTGTTGTTGATGGCCAGGATGGTCTTGCCGCGCGAGGCGTTGAACACCACCTGGAAGCGCTTGTCGTTCTGGAACTGCGGCAGGCTGCGCGACACCGAGGCATGCGGAAACAGGTCGATGTCGCCCGAGAGCAGCGCGGTGGTCTGCGCGGCCGGCTCGGAGATGAAGCGGAAGCTGGCCTTGCGGATCTGCACCGTGTCGGCATTGCGCCAGCCGTCCCACTTGGCGAGCACGATACCCGAGCCCTTGGACCAGCTGTCGAGCCTGTAGGGCCCGGTGCCGACCGGCTTGGTGGCGTTGGTCTCTACGGTCTTGGGCTCGACCTGGATTGCCGAGGCCTGGCCCAGCAGGAACAGCAGGTCGGGCTCGATCTCCTTCGTGATGAGCACCACCGTGTGCTCGTCGACCGCCTGCGTCGCGATATTGGTGAAGGTGCGCTTGTCCTTGTTGGTGCTGTTGGCCGCGGCCGCGCGGTCGAACGAGAACTTGACGCTCTGCGCGTTGAAGGGTTCGCCGTTCTGGAACTTCACGCCACGCTTGAGCTTGAAGGTGACGGTCTTCAGGTCGGGCGACACCTCCCAGCTGTCGGCCAGCAGCGGCGTGACGCTGCCGTCGGAGTTGATCTTGGTGAGGGTTTCGAAGACGGTGTAGAGCACCACCTCGGCGATCTCGGCGCCGGCCTTGGCCGTGGGGTCGAGGCCCGTAGGCTCCAGCGTGAGGCCGAGCACCAGCGAATCTTTTTTTCTCTGCGCCAGCGCGATGGTCGGCAGGGCCAGCGGTGTCAGGGCTGCGGCGCCGGTGGCGAGCAGGGTGCGTCGTTTGAGCATGAAGCGGTGTCCTCGGAACAGGGGGCAAGCATCATCCGCGAGAGCAGGGCGCCAGCGCAACCAGATGCTTATGACCCACTCATCCTAGAGACTGCGGGCGACGCTTCGGTGTCAGGCCGGCAGCAGCGTGCCGCCCGTGGGCGTGCGCGGCACTGCATCGAGCAGCGTGCGCGTGTACTCGTGCTGGGCGTGATGGAAGAGCTCGGCGGGCGGACCCTGCTCGACGATCTTGCCTTTCCACACCACGCAGACCTCGTCACACAGGTGGTTGACCACCGCGAGGTCGTGGCTGATGAGCAGGTAGCTGATGCCGAACTGCTGCTGCAGGTCCTGCATGAGGTTGAGCACCTGGGCCTGCACGGATACGTCGAGCGCACTCACCGGCTCGTCGGCGACGATGAGCTTGGGGCGCGTGATGAGGGCGCGTGCGATGGCGATGCGCTGGCGCTGTCCGCCCGAGAACTCGTGCGGGTACTTGTCCATGTCGGTGGTGCGCAGGCCCACTGCGGCGAGTGCTTCCGATGCGCGTTCGCGCTGCACGGCGCGGCTGGTTTCGGCCAGCGCTTCGAGCGGTTCGGCGACGATGCGCGCCACGGTCTGGCGTGGGTCGAGCGAGCCGTAGGGGTCCTGGAACACCATCTGGAAATCGCGCCGCGCGGTGCGCAGTTCGGCCTTGGGCAGCGCATGCAGATCGCGACCTTCGAGGCGCACGCTGCCCGAGGTGGGTGTGTCGAGCGCCATCACGAGGCGAGCGATGGTCGACTTGCCCGAGCCCGATTCGCCGACGATGCCCACGCTCTTGCCGGCCTGCACCTCGAAGCTCACGCCGTTGAGCGCCTTCACGGTGGGTGGCGGGCCGAAGAGCTTTTCGCGCGGCAATGCGTAGTGGCGTACGAGATCGGTGACCTGCAGCAGCGGTGGAGTGGTGGCCGTGCTCATGGTGCGATGGCCCCTTCCGTGGCGATCTCTTCGAGCCGGATGCAACGCACCGCGTGATCCTGCGGCAGCATCGTGGCTGGCGGCCGGGTGGTCTTGCAGGCCTCGACGGTGTAGCTGCACCGGCCCGCGAAGGGGCAGCCCTTCGGCAGGTCGACCAGCTCGGGCACGCTGCCCTTGATGGTAGCCAGCCGCAGGCCGCGCGGTGCCCCGATGGCGGGACGCGCGGCGAACAGGCCCTGCGTGTAAGGATGGGCGCGGCGCGCGAACACCGCCTCCGTCGGGCCACTCTCGACCACGCTGCCACCGTACATCACGAGCATTTTCGAGACCGTCTGCGCGATCACGCCGAGGTCGTGCGAGATCAGGATCAGCGCCATGCCGCGCTCGGCCACGAGGCTCTGGATCAGTTCGAGGATCTGCTTCTGGATGGTGACGTCGAGCGCGGTCGTCGGCTCGTCGGCAATCAGCAGGTCGGGCCCGCAGGCGAGCGCCATCGCGATGCCGATGCGCTGGCGCTGGCCGCCGGAGAACTGGTGCGGATAGGCGTCCAGGCGCGAAGCCGCGTCGGGAATGCCCACGCGGTCGAGCAGCGCGAGCACTTCCTTGCGAGCGTCGGCCTTCGAGAGACCGCGGTGCAGCCGCAGCGGTTCACCGACCTGGCGCGCGATGGTGTGCACCGGGTTCAGCGCCGTCATCGGCTCCTGGAAGATCATGCCGATGCGGTTGCCTCGGATCTGGCACATGGCTTTCTCGTCGCGGCCGATGAGCTCGGTGTCGTCGAAACGGATGCTGCCCGTGACCTTCGCGGTCGAGGGCAGCAGGCCCATCAGCGACATCACGGTGATCGACTTGCCGCAGCCCGATTCGCCAACGATGCCCAGCGTTTCGCCGCGCTCCAGCGTGAAGCCGATGCCGCGCACAGCCTCGGCGGGGCCGCGCTGCGTCTGCAGTTCGATGTGCAGGTCTTTGACTTCGAGCAGGGGCATCTTGCTTACCTTGCGCGTGCCAGCCGCGGATCGAGCAGGTCGCGCAAGCCGTCGCCGAGCAGGTTCAGGCCCAGCACCGCGAGTGCGATGGCCATGCCGGGGAAGACGGCCAGCAGGGGCGACTGGAACATCATCGTCTGCGCCTCGCTGAGCATGCGACCCCACGAGGGTTGCGGTGGCTGAGTGCCCAGGCCCAGGTAGGAGAGAGCGGCTTCGGCCAGGATGGCGATGGCGAAGCGGATCGTGATCTGCACGATCAGCACGGCCGAGATGTTGGGCAGCACGTGCTGCATCGTGATCGCGAACGGGCCCTTGCCGCAGGCGCGTGCGGCGGCGACGTACTCGCGCGACCAGATCGCGTTGGCAGAAGCCCGTGTGATGCGCGCGAAGGTCGGGATGTTGTAGATGCCGATCGCGATGATCGCGTTGACGATGCCCGCGCCGAACACGGCGGTCATCATGATGGCCGAGAGGATCGCAGGGAAGGCGAGCGAGAAGTCGGTGAGCCGCATGATGGCTTCCTCGACCCAGCCGCGCTTCGCCGCCGCCAGCAGGCCCAGCGCGGTGCCGACCACGAGGCCGATGCCGACCGCGATCACGCCCACGAGAATTGATGCACGCGCGCCGACCAGCAGCAGCGAGGCCACATCGCGCCCGTAGGTGTCGGTGCCCAGCCAGTGCGCGCCCGTCGGCGGCTTCAGCTTGTTGGCCATGTCCATGTCGTAGGGCGACCAGGGTGTCCAGACCAGCGAAACGGTAGCGGCGAGCAGCAGGAGCAGCGTCAGCGCGCCGCCCAGCACGAAGCTGCGGTGGTGCAACGCGCGGCGCCAGAAGCCGGGGACCTTGAGCGCAGCAGCGCTCGGAGCTGTGATCGCGTTCATATGTCGCTGGCCTTGATGCGCGGGTCGATCACGGCATACAGCACGTCGACCACGAAGTTCACGATGACCACCATGGCCGCCAGCAGCATCA